>DAIDHB010000298.1 GCA_027452145.1 Planctomycetales bacterium | reverse complement strand
GGGCGGCGGCCACGGCGGCGGTGCCGCCGCGTCCAATCCCCTCAAGGCCGAGCCGACCCTGGCGATCTGGACGCTGCTCGTGTTTCTGTGCGTCCTGGGCGTCCTGGGCAAGTACGCCTGGAAGCCGCTCTTGACCGCTCTGCACGAGCGCGAGCGGCATCTCCAGCACGCGCTGGACGAGACCGAGCGCGCCCGGAGCGAGAGCGAGGCCCTGCTGGCCGAGCATCGGCGGCAGATGTCCCGCGCGGCGGATGAAGTGCGGGCGCTGCTCGACCAGGCTCGCCGCGACGCCCAGGTCACGGCCGACGGGATGATCCGCCAGGCGCAGGAGGAGGCCGAGGCCGCCCGCCAGCGCGCGCAGCGCGACATCGCCTCGGCCCGCGACCAGGCGCTGGCCGAGATCTGGCAGAAGACCGCCGACATGGCCGTGCAGACGGCCGGGCGGGTGCTGGCCACCGAGCTGAGCCCCGACGACCATCGCCGGCTGCTCGACGCAGCCATCCGCGAGCTGCCCGCGTCGTCCGCCGCCGGCGCCAACGGCCATGGAGGGGCGCACTGATGACCGACGCCAAGGCTGCCGCGGCCACCGTTGCGGCGCCCGACAAGGAACTCGTCGGCGTGGCCCGCCGCTACGCCGAGGCCCTGGTCGACGCCGCCGTCAAGGAGGGCCAGGCCGACGCGGCCGTCCAGGAGCTGGACGAGCTCGCGTCCGAGGTCCTGGCCCAGTTCCCGGCCTTCGCCCAGATCCTGGCCTCGCACCGGGTCCCGGCCGCCGAGAAGGATCGCATCCTCTCCGAGGTGTTCCAGGGCCGGGCGTCGGACCTGGTGATGCGGTTCCTCCGCGTCCTCAACCGCCACGGGCGGCTCGAGCTGCTCGCGGCGGCCGCCCGCGAGGCCCGGATCCTCTGGGACCGCCGCAATCGTCGCATCCCGGTGTCGGTCCGCTCGGCCGTCCCGCTCAACGAGGATCAAGTCCGCGTGCTGAGCGACCGCCTCGCGGGGCTGGTCGCCGGCACGCCCGTCCTGACCGCGACCGTCGACCCCGGGCTCATCGGGGGCCTGGTCGTCCAGGTCGGGGACCTGCTTTACGACGGGTCGGTGAAGAGCCGGCTCGCCCAGCTTCGCAAACGGCTGATCGAAGGGAAGACGCATGAGATTCAGAGCCGACGAGATCAGTTCAGTTATCCAGCGTGAGATCGAACAGTTCGCGCCGGAGGTCACGCGGAGCGAGGTGGGCCAGGTCCTCGAGGTCGGCGACGGCATCGCGCGCGTCTACGGCCTCTCCGGGCTGATGGCCGGCGAGATGGTGACCTTCGAGAACGGCGTCAAGGGCATCGCGCTGAACCTCGAGGAATCCTCGGTCGGCGTGATGATCCTGGGCGAGTTCACCGGCATCGAGGAGGGGGACACCGTCACGGCGACCGGCGAGCTGTTGCGCGTGCCGGTCGGCGAGGCGATGGTCGGCCGCGTGGTCAACGGCATCGGCGAGCCGATCGACGACATGGGCCCGATCCACACCGAGCACTCCCGCGCCCTCGAGTCGCCGGCGCCCGGCATCGCCGACCGGCAGCCGGTCGACGAGCCGATGCAGACAGGCATCAAGTCGATCGATGCCATGACGCCGATCGGCCGCGGCCAGCGCGAGCTGATCATCGGCGACCGGAAGACCGGCAAGACCGCCATCGCCATCGACGCCATCCTCAACCAGAAGGGGACCGGCGTGATCTGCGTGTACGTGGCCGTCGCGCAGAAGGAGTCGACGACCGCCGCCCTGGTCGACGTGCTCCGCCGCCACGGGGCGCTCGACTACACCATCGTCGTCGCCGCCGGCGCCAGCGACCCGGCTCCGATGCAGTACATCGCGCCTTATGCCGGCTGCGCCATGGCCGAGTACTTCATGTACGAGAAGGGCATGCCGACGCTGGTGATTTACGACGACCTCTCGAAGCAGGCGGTGGCCTATCGCGAGGTCTCGCTGTTGCTCCGCCGCCCGCCCGGCCGCGAGGCGTTCCCCGGCGATATCTTCTACGCGCACTCCCGCCTGCTCGAGCGCTCGGCCAAGCTGGCGAATCGCTACGTCATCCTGCCCGAGGGCGCCCCGACCGACAACGTCACCGACGAGATGGGCGTCAACGGCAAGATGTACCTCGGCGTGCCCGGCCTCGAGGAGGCCAACCACGCCATGAAGGAGCACTATCCCCAGGGCCACAAGGTCGTGAAGACCACGAAGTCGGGCGGATCGCTGACGGCCTTGCCGATCATCGAGACGCTCGAGGGCGAGGTCTCGGCCTATATCCCGACCAACGTGATCTCGATCACGGACGGCCAGATCTACCTGGTGCCCGACCTGTTCTTCGCGGGCGTCCGCCCGGCGATCGACGTCGGGATCAGCGTGTCGCGCGTCGGTGGCAAGGCCCAGATCCCGGCGATGAAGAAGGTCGCCGGCGGCCTGCGGCTCGACCTGGCCGCGTTCCGCGAGCTCGAGGCGTTCGCCCAGCTCGGCACCGAGCTGGACAAGGCCACCCAGCGGCAGCTCGATCGCGGGTATCGGATGGTCGAATTGCTCAAGCAGCCGCAGTACCAGCCGCTGTCGGCCACCGACCAGGTCATGAGCCTGTTCGCCGGCATCGAGGGCTACCTCGACGATGTCGAACGGCGCTCGGTCCAGAAGTTCGAGGCGGACTTCCTCCGCTTCATGCGCGAGCGCAAGTCGGCCGTCCGCGACGCCCTGGATCGCGAGAAGAAGATGACCTCGCAGATCGAGGCCGACCTCCGCGCGGCTCTGGTGGAATTCAAGGCGCAGTGGAAGGCGTAAGCCCGATGCCTGGTGGCGTACGTTGAGTGGCTGAAGGCTGGTGAGTGGAAGTTCCCGAGTTCCACGACCAGCCGCGAGCCTCTCGAAAAGGCGATCCCGCAAGAACCCGAGACCGGGGGGTAGGGTGGGCATTGCCTACCGGTTCGAGGCCTCGATCGGTGGGCAATGCACACCCTACCCTATCCAACCGCGCTTCCGACAATCGACTTTGAGCCTCCAACGTCCCTGACGAGCGCGGCGAGCCGGATCTTCTCGCCCCTAACCCCTCGCCCCTGGCGAGCGCAGCGAGCAACCAAATGGCCAAGGCACGAGCAATCATCAAGCGCCGCAAGGCGGTCGAGAACATCCGCAAGATCACGCGGACGATGGAGCTGATCGCCACGAATCGGTTCCGCAAGGCGCTCAACCGCGCCACGGAGGCCGAGGCGTTCACGCGGAAGATCGCCGAGCTGGTGGCCGACCTGGGCGAGACCTCGGGCGAGGTGTCTCACCCGCTTTTGGTCCGCCGCGAGCCGGTGAAGAAGTCGCTGCTGCTGGTATTGACCAGCAACCGGGGGCTGGCCGGGGCGTATAACGGCAACGTGCTCCGCATCGCCAACGCCCGGCTGCTGGACGACCAGACCGCCGGCGCGGAGACCTCGCTGGAGGTCTCGGGCAAGCGCGGGATCAACTACTTCCGGTTCCGCCGGCAGGCGGTCGAGGCGACGTATACCCAGTTCGAGGACCGGCCCGACTACTCCGAGATCGAGGCCCTGGCCGAGCGTTACATCCGGATGTACGTCCACGGGACGATCGACCGGTTCGACGTGGCCTACACGCAGTTCATCAGCTCGGCGCGGCAGGTGGCGACGGTCCAGACCTTGCTGCCGATCACGACGGCCGACATCGCCGCGGCCACGCCCTCGGTGCGCCAGGCGAAGCCGGCCGCCGCCGAGGCGCAGGCCCACGCGGCGGCCGCCGCGAAGAAGCGCGAGCGTGTCCCGTACGAGTTCCTGCCGGATGCCCGCAGCATCCTCGAGGAGATCGTGCCGGTCTCGTTCAAGGTCCGGCTGTTCAAGTGCTTCCTCGACGCCGCGGTCAGCGAGCAGATCGCCCGCATGGTGGCGATGGGCGGGGCGACCAAGAACGCGGACGACCTGGTCAAGTCGCTGACGCGCCAGTACAACCGCGCCCGCCAGTCGCAGATCACCCGCGAGCTGGCCGACATCGTCGGCGCGGCCGGCGCGGTCCAGTAACAGCCCCGTGCCGGGCGGCTTGCCATCGCCCGGCGGCGGGCTGTCGTCCTCACGGATTGAACCGATCGGTGGTTAGTGGACCGCCTGTCATTCGCGACACCGCCTGGCGCATCCGCTCGAGCCGGGGGCGATCTTCGGCCGAGGCCGCGACGTTATTCTGCTCCTTCGGATCGTCGCGCAGGTGATACAGCTCCTCATGCCGGTCGCCCTCGCGGCGGATGTAGCTCCAGCCCTCCTCCGCCAGCGCGGCGAGCGGCGTGGGGCGCCGCGATGGGTCGGCGGGCGGTGATCCCAGCGTCTCGTTGGGCACGAGCTCGGCCAGCGCACCTTCCCCGACCCCGGTATTGCCGGGTTCCGGCGAAGACGGAGCCCACAAACGGGCCAGCGAATTCCCGGGGAATTGCGAGTCTGCCCCTGGCCCGGCGATGTCGGCGATCGTCGCCGCGATGTTGCGCAGGCTGACCGTCTCGGCAACGAGCGGCCGGACGCGCGTCCCCGCCGGGGGGACGACGATCAGCGGGACATGCAGCTCCGTCTGGTACAGGCTCGAGCCATGAAGATACACTCCGGTGTGCTCGCCGAAGCTCTCGCCGTGGTCCGAGAGCAGGATCACCCAGGTATGCTCCAGGATCCCTCGGCGACCGAGATCGTCGAACAGCTTGCCGACCTGCTCGTCGATTGACGCGACGCAGTCGTCGTAGGCGTCGAGGGCGAAGGCCAGGTCCCTCGGCGCGACCCGCGTCTTGTCCAGGTCCCACCAGTCCCGGATCAGGCGGTACTCGCGCTCCTCGGTCGGCTTGACTCCGAATCGATGGACCCGCCGCGGCCCGAGCTGGTAGGGGCTGTGGGCGTCGAAATAGTTGAGGAACGCGAAGAACGGCCGCTCGGGCTGCGGCCGATTCGCCAGCCAGTCGAGCAACTCCCGGTTGACGGCCGCCGCCTCCTTGCGATCGGATTCGAACCGCTCGACCACGCGTGTCGCCCCGGATTTGAGCCAGCCGAGGTCGAGCGTGTCGCCGATGGTCTCGGCGAACACCTGCAACCCCTCGAGCGACCTGCGGACCATCACCGCCATCCGGAACGGCGACAGCTCGGCGAACTGGAAATCCCGATAGACCGTGAACCCGCGGCCCAGGCCCGAATCGGCGGCGCAGTAGGTCGTGTTGGCGATGAAGCCCGCCGTGGCGTACCCGTGCCTTCGCAGGAACTCGGCCACGGTCGGCTCGGCGTCGTCGAGCGGCGTGTGCCAGCCGACCGACAGGTCGTGCGGCCATCGGCCGGTGAACATGCTCGCGTGGGACGCCAGGGTCCACGACGAGGTCGGCTGGGCGGCGTCGAACCGGCTGCCGCGTCGAGCAATTTCGTCGATTGCCGGGCTGGTCGGTCGCGCGTAGCCATACAGATCCAGGTGATCGGCGGCCACGGTGTCCATCACGATCAGGAGGACGTTCGGCGAGCCGGCCGGGATCGGGCGGGCCCGCTCGCGCGCCTGCGCCATCCGGTCGGCCGCCCAGGGTACGGCGGCGAGTGCCGCGACCGTCAGCGCGAGGATCGGGGCACTGCCGACGGTAACCCGGCGAACGCCGGCCCCGTGCCGCTCGAGGATCGGCACGACGCGGGCCGAGATGCCCAGCGCGACGAGGAGCCAGGCCAGGCCGTAGATCTGCGGGAAGACCACGAGCAGCGCGGGCAGCAGCGTCAGAGCGCCGAGCACGCGCACTGTCACCCACCGGCCGCCCGAGCGCTTCAGCAAAAGCGCCGCCGATCCGGCAAGCCCGACGAGCAGGAAGATCAGCAGGTCGGTCAGCGGGACCAGCCAGATGAAATGGCGGCTCATGTTCAGAAGCTTGTTCGTGTCGAGGAACCTCTTGTGCACGACGACCGCCGCGACCTCGAGCAATCCCGCGAGCGCTCCGCACCACAGAGCCAGCCCCAGGAGGGCCATCGGGCCGATTCCGGGGGGGCGGCGAGCTTCTCGTCCGGGCTCGCCTGCAATCGCGTCGCGCGACAATAATGAAGGGAGGAACATGGCGGAGAAGATTGGCGAGTCGGGAGGTTCGTGGGGTCGAGGATGGTTGGGGGCTCGCTCGACGGGGCCGGGCCGTGGAACTTCATCCTAGCGGCCGATCCGCGACTCCATCAAGCGAACGAACCACGCGCGAGGGGCGGCCGATGCTGCGAGGCGGACGTCGACGGTCGGCGGTCATCGCGTCGGTGATCGTCGTCGGGGGGCTGGTCGGGTGCGGCTGGCGCTGGTGGGACGTGCGCCGAACTCGCGAGACCCTGGCCGCGGCCGAGGAAGCGATGCAAACCGGCCGTTACGCCACGGCCGCTCGCGACCTGTCCGATTTGCTGGTCCGGCGTCCGGGGTCGGATCGGGCCGGCTACCTGCTGGGCCTTTGCGAGAAGGCGCGCGGTCGGCTCGGCGAGGCAGACTCCGCCTGGGCGGCCGTCCCGCCGGACTCGCCCTACGGCGGCCGGGCGGTCGCCGCGCGCATGGACCTGCTCGTCGAACAGGGGCGGCTGGCCCGGGCCGAGCAGCTCATCGGGCGCGTCGCCGACGACCTCGGGCCGGGGGGATCGGCGATCCGCATGCTCCTGATCCCGATCCTCGTGCAGGAGGGCCGATCGGACGAGGCCGGCCGCCTGATCGAGGCCCGATGGCAGAGCCTGGACGCTCGCCACGAGGGGGCGACCGAACAGGCCGTCAACCTCGCCCGGCTGCACATGGAGCTGCGCTGGAACGTCCCGCCGATCGATGCGGTTCGCGAGTACCTCGACCAGGTCGGGCGGCTCGCCCCGGACGACGAACGGATCTGGCTGGGCCGCGCGAATGTGGCGATTCGCGCCGGCTCGTTCGACGAGGCGAAGCGGTGGATCGACGCGTGCCTGAAGCGTCATGCCGACGACGTCCCCGCCTGGCGCGCGCGGCTGGAGTGGGCGTTGCGGACGAACCGGCCGGCCGAGGCGCGTACCGCCCTGGAGCACCTGCCGGCCGACTCGCTAGCCCCGGCGGACGCGCACCGACTATCGGCCTGGCTGGCCTCGACGGACGGCGACGCCGAGCGCGAGCGGCGGGGGCTGGCGGCCCTGGTCGCCGGGGCCCCGGAGGATCTCGCGGCGCTCGATCGACTCGAGGCACTCAAGCGCAAACCGGGTTCGGCCAGGGGAACGGTCGACGGGTTCCAGCGACAGAAGGCCGAGATCGAACGCGACCAGGTGCGCTATCGCGAGCTCCATCGCCGCAACCAGTCGGCCCGCGATGCCGAGGAGATGGCCGGCCTGGCCGAACGGCTCGGCCATCGCTTCGAGGCGATCGTGTTCCTGACCGCCGCGGTCGCCGAGGACCCCGAACGCGAGGACCTCAGGGCGAAGCTCCGCGAACTTCGGGGCCGTGTTACCCCGGCAAACACTCTCAAGTAGGCCGGGCAGTCTTGCCCGACGCTGAGGCCGCGTCGGGCTGGAAAGCCCAACCGACTTCCAGGCCGGCCGAACATCGGGCCAGACCGACGAGCTTCGGGATCACTCCCCGGCCGGTCAATGGTCGTTCTTCGGTCCGTTGGGATTGGCCGGATTGGCGGGACCCTTGGGGGTCGGGATCGACTTCGCCCCGGGGCCGGCGGCGGGGGCGGGAGCACCGCCAGCGGGAGGCGAGGCCGGAGCCGTGCCGCCCCCGCCGGTCTCGCCCGAGCAACCCACCAACGAGATCGAGAACAGGAGTGCGACGGACAGGGGAAGGAGACGCTTCATCAGATCCTCTCGCTTCGGATGTAGGAGGCAACTTCGAGGAGAACGCCGACGGATCCCCGGACGACGGCCGGCCGCGATCGTGATCGCGGCCGGGCATCTCGGGGTCGCCTGGCTCAATACTGGTCCGCGCCGACGACCTCGCCGACGTTGCGGCTGCCAAGGGCCCACCACGTATTCGGCGCCACGGAGTTCTTGATGAAATGGACCGAGCCGTCGGCGAAGGCCTCGTTGACGCCGCCGGGGTGGAGGCTGCCCGGAGGGGCGCTGCCGATCGCGGTGACGTAATAACCGGCCCAGGGGGAGTTGCGGTCGGTGGGGTCCATGGTGTTGGTGCAGTTGATCTGATTGGGTGTGCCGAAGTGGTTGTAGGACTGCCACATCAGGTAGTCCGCGAACCCGCCCGCCCACTGCTCGGCGCTGCCGCAGTAGCGGATTCCCGTGGTCCCGGCGGCCGCGGCGCAGGACTGGTACATCGCGAGGGCACCGGCCATCCCCGAGCCCTGGGGCGCCCCCGTCGGGCTGTGGATCGAGCAGCGGTTCATGTTGATGCCGCCCACCGCGACGATCGTCCCGGGATACGGGTAAGGCAGCCCGATCAATCGCTCGCTGACCAGCCCGGTGTTCGAGCTGCCGTCGGTGATCGAGGCCATCCGCACCGGTCCCCAGGTCGCGCCGGGGTAGAGATTCAGGCCTGGTTGCCCGCTGGAGAGGTTCGGGGCCGTCCCGATGGCGTAGTTGTTGCCCGGGATGATCGTCCCGCTGGTCGGCCTGATCACCCCGGGGCCACCGTAATTGCCCACGTAGTTCGACCTGCCGTAATAGAGCCCGGACATCGGCGTCGGATACAGGCCCGCGTGCTGGCTCTCCGACGGGCACTGAAGGACACCCAGGCTCATCGTCGTCACGGTCGAATTGGCATACGCGCCGATCGACGAGCCGCCCATGATGTCCAGGCTGAAGTTCAGCGCGTTGAACATCTGGATCTGCTCGGTGTACTGGAGCACTCCGCAGATCCAGCTCGCCGAGATCGAGACCTGCGACGTTGCGCCGGGGTTCTGCGACTGCATCGGCAGGCAGCCGTTGCTGCTCTCGTAGTTCATGCACGCCAGGGCCAGTTGCTTCAGGTTGTTGGTGCACTGCGCCCGGCGGTCGGCCTCGCGCGCGGCCTGCACGGCGGGGAGCAACAGCGCGATCAGCACGGCGATGATCGCGATCACCACCAGCAGCTCGATGAGCGTGAAACCGCTCCGGCTTCGATTTCGAACTCTCACGGGAACCTCTCCGGGAAAAAACGCGCCCCGCGGCGTCGGCCGACGCGGGGCCATGATGAGGGATCAGGACTCTTCCGGGCCGGCCGCGGCGGGCATCGCACGCGGGCAGGCGAGCAGCCGCCTCGGCGTTCCCTGTCCGCCGCGGTTCCTGGGACCGGTTCGCTCCAGGCGCGCGAGTGGGGCTGTGACCGGAACCCCGCGGCCGGCCGGGATGGGAGAGGACCGGCAGCACCCCGGACAGGCCGGCGGATCGCGGGTTTTCGCCGATTTCCTTCGGTTTCCTTAAGCTTTTGCGCGTATGTCCTTGCGGCTTGAGCCTGGGCTTGATTCCGTAATTGGAATGATAGGGCTCCGGGGCGGAATGTCAAGGGGCTGAGCATCTCATCAAGCGAGCATCGAGATCTCTTTCTGACGGGGATTTCGCGATGTGAGGCATGCGAGGCCGCGAGGTGGCGCCGGGCTCGTGGCGGGGAATCCGGGGGCGCGGCGGGGTGGGCTGCTGACAGGACGGCCGGCGGCGGCTATCATGCTTCCTGACAGAATTGTTCCCGCGAGGAAGGTGCGTTTCGTTCCGAGGAAAACGATCGATGGCAAGCGCGACGGCGACCGGACGGATCTCCCAGGTGATCGGCTCGACGTTCGATGCCGAGTTCGACGAGGGGCGTCTACCGAACATCTACAACGCCCTGAAGGTCGAGGGGGACGTCAAGGGGGTCAAGATCAACCTGACGGGCGAGGTCCAGCAGCACCTCGGCGGCAACCGGGTGCGGTGCGTGGCGCTGGGCTCGACCGACGGCCTGGTGCGGGGGATGCCGGTGACCGATACCGGCGGGCCGTTGAGCGTGCCGGTGGGCAAGGCGGCGCTGGGGCGGGTGTTCAACCTGCTGGGCGATCCGATCGACGGCCGCGGGTCGGTGAGTGCCGACGAGCGCTGGCCGATTCATCGTGAGCCGCCGTCGTTCGAGAGCCTCTCGGCCAAGACCGAGCAGTTCGAGACGGGCATCAAGGTCGTCGACCTGCTCACGCCGTTCGTCCGCGGCGGCAAGATCGGGCTGTTCGGCGGCGCCGGGCTGGGCAAGACCGTCATCCTCACCGAGCTGATCGCTCGCATTGCGTCGGTCCACAGCGGGTACTCGGTGTTCGCCGGCGTCGGCGAGCGCACCCGCGAGGGGAACGACCTGTGGCTCGAGATGCAGGAATCCAAGGTCGGCAGCACGGGCAAGTCGGTCATCGACAGCACCGTGATGTACTTCGGCCAGATGAACGAGCCCCCGGGTGCCCGGCTCCGCGTCGCCCTGTCGGCCCTGACCTCGGCCGAGTGGTTCCGCGACACCACCGGCGCGGATACCCTGCTGTTCATCGACAACATCTTCCGGTTCAGCCAGGCCGGCGCGGAGGTCTCGGCGCTTCTGGGCCGGATGCCGTCGAACGTCGGCTATCAGCCGACGCTTGCCACCGAGATGGGCGCCTTGCAGGAGCGCATCACCTCGACCAAGAAGGGCGCCATCACGTCGGTGCAGGCCGTGTACGTGCCGGCCGACGACATGACTGACCCGGCCCCGGCCACGACCTTCGGCTTCCTCGACGCGTTCATCGTGCTCGCCCGGTCGATCTCTGAGAAGGGGATCTATCCGGCGATCGACCCGCTCGGCTCGAGCTCGCGTATCCTCGATCCGCAGTACGTCGGCCAGGAGCACTACGACGTCGCCCGCCGCGTGCAGACGATCCTCCAGCGCTACAAGGAGCTGCGGGACATCATCGCGATCCTCGGCGTGGATGAGCTGTCCGAGGACGACAAGCTGATCGTCCACCGCGCCCGGCGGATCGAGCGCTTCCTGTCGCAGCCGTTCTTCGTCGCCGAGGTATTCACCGGCAAGGCCGGCCAGTACACCAAGCTGCCCGACACGATCCGCAGCTTCAGGGAAATCTGCGACGGCAAGTGGGACCACCTGCCCGAGGGCGCCTTCATGTACGTCGGCGCGATCGAGCAGGCCGAGGAGCAGGCCAAGAAGATGAACGCCTGAGGCGGAGCCTCGTCGTCACGAATCGCCCCGTAGGGGCCGGAACAAATCAGCCCGGGGCATCGCCCCGGGAAATTGGCGAAGCCCCACGAAGGAGCCCTGAAAGGGCGCAACAAGAGACCGCCCGTGGCCCCAGGGCGTGGCCCTGGGCTGGTTTGTTGCGGCCCATTCAGGGCCATGATCAAGCCGGACAGGCCAGGCTCGCGTTCGGCGGTGTCCGGCGAGAAGTCGAACGACAGTGTGGCCGGTTCCGGGCCTTCGAGGTGTCCGTCCCCGCTCTGTCAGGGCTTCCAACGCATGCGGCCAAACTGAGGTCCAGTCGAGGTATCCCAGCGCGATGTCCACGCATATTGACAGCGTCGGCGAGGAAAAGGGCCAGAAGGCCGCGGGCCACCGGATCCAGTGCGTCATCGTGACGCCCGAGCGTACCTGGCTCGACGAGCTGGTCGACTCGGTGGTCCTGCCGGCCGACGACGGCGAGCTCGGCGTGCTGCACGGCCACAGCCCGCTGATCGCCCGGCTCGGGCACGCCGAGCTGCGGATCCGGACCGGCGACGCCGTGCGCCGGTATTTCGTCGACGGCGGGTTCGCCCAGGTGCGCGAGGATGTCGTCACCATCCTGACCCACCGCGCCATCCCGGCCGCGCAGGTCGACACGGCCGCCGCGGATGCCGAGCTCGAGCGGGCCGAGTCGCTCCCCGCCGTCACCGACCACCAGTTCACCGACCGCCAGCGCGCCTTCGCCCGCGCCCGCGGGATGCTCCGCGTGGCGAGGCATCGGGCCTGATCGCGGCGTTCCAGGCCGGATCGCTCTCCGTTCGGCGCGGCAGACCTTCGGTCCGGCTTATGGGCGGGGTCAGGAGACCCGCGCCCAACATGGGCCCAGTCCACTCCAGGCGATCCGGCCAGGATCAGCCCTCGCCGCTCGTGCCGAAAAACGCCTCCTCGCGGCAGAGCGGCCGGACCTCCCAGCCCTCGCCGGTCCAGGCGTGGTGCCGCGCGTCGACGTGGCCGCCGTCGAGGATGACCTCGAGGAAGCCCGGCGGATTGCGGCCGGAGTGCGACCAGAGCAACGGCGCGCCGGGGTTGAGGCAGAGCTGGCCGGGGATCTCCTCGGGCCGGAAGGCCCACGTCGCATGCACGTGGCCGCAGCAATAGAGATGCGGGCCGACCGTGGCCAGCCACTCGCGCAGCTCGCGCGCGTTGAGCATCCGCTTGGGCGTCAGCCGCTTTGCCTGGTCGCCGGGGGCCGCGACGGGGTAGTGGCAGGCGACGATCAGCCGGGCGGCCTGGTTCCCCGCTCGCTCGACCAGCCGCCGCGCCTCGGCGAGCTGGCTCCGCGGCAGCTTCCCCCGCGCCGTCACCGCCGCGCGGGTCGGATCCAGCCCGAGGATCGCCGTGATTGGGTCCAGCGGGCGCAGCCAGGGATACTCGCGGCGCGGGGCGAACTCGCCCAGGAACGCCTCGAACCGGCGGCTGCGGTGTGCCCACCAGGTATAGCGGTCGTGGTTGCCCGGGATGATGGTCACCCGGGACGGGTCCGACAGCCAGGGGGCCAGCGCCCGCCTCGCCGCGCGGAACTCGTCCGGTAGCGCGGTGGTCGTGATGTCGCCCGTGATCAGGATGTGGTCGGGCTCGAGCCGGTTCACCCGCTCGACCAGCCGCGGTACCCCCGCCAGTCGGAACCGACGCGCCCGGCCGGCGAGGAGCGCGGCCATGCCCGTCAGCCGCTTGCTCATCAGCCGCAGCGGGTTGAATTCGTACTGCCAGAAGTGGATGTCCGACAGATGGACGATTCGCACCGGGTGGTCCCCGCCGATGGGCCGGACCGGGCCGCGCCGCGCGATCGTCATGACGCGATCAGCCGATCCAGCCGACCAGGATATCGTACGCGGCATGCGTGCCGACCGCGATGCCGAAGCCCCGGAGCACGAACACCCAGGCAAAGAAGACGCCGGCCATCCAGCGGAAGATGAAGACGTACCAGGTGAACGGCTCGCCCGGGGTGCCGGCGTGGTGCGCCAGGGCGAACAGGAGCGCCGAGGCCGTCACGGCCCAGCTACTGGAGAGCACCTGCGGCATCTGGAGCACCCGCAGGATGCCGAACAGCACCGGGACGAGCATCAGCCGGAAGAGGGTCTCCTCGTAGACCCCCGCGCCGAGATAACCGAGCAGCGCGGCGAGCTCGGGCCGCTTGCCGGCCCCGCCGGCTGAGAGCAGGGGCGCATGCGCCTGCTCGAGATACGAGAAGCCCAGGTCGACCAGCCGGCCGACGCCCAGGAGCGCGACGGCCCAGACGAAGCTCTCGACGACCATCCCGGCGAGGATCGCCGGCGAGAACCGCCAGTCCCGCGCCCGGGCGAGCTGCCAGCCCATGAGGATCACGACCAGCAGGATCGGCAGGAACCACGGATGCGACAATCCCGCCGCGGCCAGCGCCTGCCGCATCCAGGCGTCGGCCCCGGAGCGCAGGCTCGCCGCCTCGGCCGATCCCCCCAGCACGACCACGCCCGCCTCGTAGGCGACCACCAGGGGCGCGACGAACAGCAGCGACGGAAACGGCCGGCGGGTCGCCGTCCAGTACGAGCACGGCCGGTGCTCCCGCAACCAGGCCTCGGCCTCCGGGCCTTCCAGCATGGTCGGAAATCGCCGTTGTCGCTTCGGTCGAGGGACGCGGGCCGTGGGTTGCGCCGTCGCGCGGGGGGCTCTCACAGGGTCACCGCCGCTGGTAGGTAGGGTTCAGGCCAGGCAGGTTCCGGCGTCCGTCCCGGCGCGCCCGTCTCGCCCGTCGCCGGCCGCCGGAGTTTCAGTATTGTTATCGTTTCCGTCGCCTCCGAAAAATACGAAATGATGGGGTGCCTTGTAGGGTCGGAAGCGGAAGGCTACCATAATCAGTGCTCCCGGATCCTTGACGGACGCCGGGTAGGCTTTCAGAATGGCGGCGCCGTCGGTGCCGCCGTTCGTCCCACCTTAACGGGCGCCGATCGCGTGTCGCAGGCGCGCTCGACCGGGCCGTCGTAGCGGCCGGCGGACTCCGCATGGCCCGGACGTTCGCTCCGCCTTCCCCGCGATCGCGCGACCTGGTTCGACGCGAAGCGGGTGGATGGGGCCGTATCGCCCGGTCGGATTCGATGTTGGGAGGATCGACGAGTGTTCTGGCGGTCTCGACTGGGCTGGATGCTGGGATGCTCGTTCCTGGCGATGGCGGCGTCCGGCTGCAGCGACGCGTTCAATGCCGGCGACCTCGTGTACATCGAGTCCCCGGCGATGACCCAGGATCTCGGGCCCACCCAGGGAAACCTGAAGGATAAGCCCAAGCTTCGCGAGAAGGTCCGCGCGGCGATCCGGGAGCTGTACGGCCCGGATCCCCAGAAGATCCGCGTTCCCAAGGGGATGCCGCTCTCCAACGGCGGCGCCCTGCTCGCCAGCCACATCGAGGGGGGCAAGGACCCTGGGCCCCATCCGATCCTCCAGGTGTCAGCCATGCCGGGCTCGGCCCCGAGTCCCCAGGCCGGCGGCTACGCGATCTACCGGCGCAACTGCCTGCACTGCCACGGGGTCTCGGGCGCCGGCGACGGCCCGACCGCGCCGTTCCTGTACCCGACGCCGAGGGACTTCCGCCCCGGCAAGTACAAGTTCACCTCGACGCCCAGCGGCCGGCCGCCGCACCGCGACGACCTCCGCCGCACGATCACCTTCGGCCTGGAGGGGACGTCGATGCCGGCGTTCGAGCCGCTGCTCACCCCGGCCGAGATCGAGCAGGTCGTCGATTACGTCATGTTCCTCAGCATCCGCGGCCAGACCGAGCTGTCCCTGATCGACGAGGCGGCCACGTTCGAGGACGCCGATGAGAAGGAAGCGCTCGACGAGGAGACCGTGCAGTCGCTCGCCGGCCGCGTGTTCAAGACGTGGCGCGACGCGCAGTCCACGCGTCTCAACCCGAAGGTCGCCCGGAGCGAGCCGACGCGGGCCAGCATCCTGCGGGGCCGCGACATGTTCCTCTCGAGCGACTGCAAGGATTGTCACGGACGCCTCGCCGCCGGCGACGGCGACAGCTTCATCGACCAGGAGACGTTCAACAAGATCGTCTTCGGCGGCAATCCCAGCGAGCGCACCCATCGGGCCGAGGAACTGATTCCCAAGGATACCAAGAAGCTCTGGAAGGACGACTGGGGCAACCCGCTGCGGCCGGCGAACCTCAACAAGCCGATGTACAAGGGCGGCCGCCGGCCGATCGATCTCTACTGGCGGGTCGCCAAGGGGATCAACGGGGCCCAGATGCCGGGCCACTACCCCGCGCCCTTTGACGACGCGAAGACCTGGGACATCGTGAACTTCGTGCTGGCGCTCCCCTACGAGCCCGGCCTGCTGACCGATGCCCCCCAGAACCAGAACGCCCCGGCCGGGACCGCCGTGGCCGCCGCGAGGGGCCGATGAACGCGAGTCCGCGGCCGGCCCTCGCCCGGCCCGATCAGTACCACGATGGCCTCGGGACGCGGGACGGGAGCATTTTCCGTGCGTAAGTGGAGCATCCTCTTCGCGATGGCGGCGATCGGCACCGTGGGGTGCACCGTCTACTCGTACTTTGACCCCGACTGGTGGCTGCCCAACACCGCGCGCGACATGCACCGCGTGGTCTCGACCTTCGGCCGCGAGATCGACAACCTCTTCCTGATCATCCTGTTCGTCACGGGCGGCGTCTTCATCATCACCCAGGTCGTCCTCGTGGCGGCCATGTACCGCTTCCCCGACCGCCGCGACGACCAGGGCCGGCCCGTCCGCAAGGCCGTGTACTCGCACGGCAGCCAGTTGCTCGAGCTGATCTGGACCATCATCCCGGCCGGCATCCTGGTGTTCATCGCGCTCTATCAGATGGGCACCTGGGCCTCGATCAAGTACCGGGGCTCGGCCCCGCGGGTCCCGCCGCTGGCCGAGATCACGGCGCGGCAGTTCCAGTGGGTGATGCGCTACCCCGGCCCCGACCGCAAGCTCAACACGGCCGACGACCTGGTGGTGATCGACGACCTGCACTTCGTCAAGAAGCAGTCGGTGCTGATCTACCTGAAGTCGGCCGACGTGCTCCATTCGTTCTACCTGCCCCAGCTCCGGATCAAGCAGGACGCGGTGCCCGGGCTCACGATCCCCGTATGGTTCGATTGCGACGAGGCCGGCGAGTACGAGCTGGTCTGCGCCGAGCTGTGCGGGTGGGGCCATTACAAGATGCGCAGCAACGTCACGGTCCACGAGACGGAGGAGGACCTCCGGCGCTGGATCGACGAAAAGCTGGCCGAGCAGGGCCGGAGCCAGCTCGCCATGGCACCCGGGTCCGGGTCCGAGGGAGGTAATCGGAATGATTGACGAGCGAGCGTCCAGCGGCGATCAGGCGCCCGCGCCGGCTGCGTCAAGCGGGCCGGCCGACGGACACGGGACGGGGACCGCGCAGGCCCCGGCCCACGCCCATGCGCACGGTCACGCCCACGACGAGATCCACCCCGCGCCCCGGTTCTTTTTGTTCCGCTACGTCTTCTCGACCGACCACAAGATCATCGCCGTCCAGTTTCTCTTCAGCGGGCTGATCTTCATGTTGCTCGGCGGCCTGCTGGCCCTGGCCGTGCGCTGGCAGCTCGCCTGGCCGTGGAAGCCGATGCCCATCCTGTCGCGGTGGCTCTGGTCGGCGCCGTCGTACGGGTTCCAGATGCCGCCCGAGGTGTATAACAAGCTGTTCACGATGCACGCGACGATCATGATCTTCTTCGTGATCATCCCGGTGCTCAACGGCGCCTTCGGCAACTTCCTGATCCCGCTGATGATCGGGGCGCGCGACATGGCGTTCCCCCGGCTCAACATGATCTCCTACTGGTTCATGTGGCCGGCGTTCGTCCTCATCAGCTACTCGTTCTTCCTCGAGGGGGGCGCGGCCGAGGCGGGGTGGACGAGCTACCCGCCACTGGCCGACGCCAAATGGTCGACCCCGGGCTCGCTCAACGGCCAGACCTACTGGCTGATGGCGCTTTTGTTCGCCGGGCTGTCGTCGCTGATGGGGTCGATCAACTACATCACGACGATCGTGATGCTTCGCGCGCCGGGGATGCGGCTGTTCCGCATGCCGATGACCGTCTGGGCGATGTTCATCACGGCGATGCTCCAGGCGTTCGCGCTGCCCGTGCTCACCTCGGCCCTGATCATGCAGTTGCTTGACCGCGTCGCCGGGACGAACTTCTTCCAGCCGGCCGGCGCGACGGTGGCGAATGCCCCGTCGATCGTCGGCGGCGGCGGGCCGATCCTGTTCCAGCACCTGTTCTGGTTCTATTCGCACCCGGCGGTATACGTGATGATCCTGCCGGCGATGGGCATGGTCTCGGACATCATCGCCACGTTCTCGCGCAAGCCGCTCTTCGGCTACAAGCCGATGGTCATCGCGATCGGCACGATCGCCGGGCTGGGCTTCATCGTCTGGGGCCACCACATGTTCCAGTCGGGCATGAACCCGATGCTGGGCGCGACCTTCATGCTCTCGACGATGATGATCGCGCTGCCCTCGGCTATCAAGGTGTTCAACTGGCTGGGCACGATGTGGGGCGGGCGGATCCAGTTCACGTCGGCGATGCTGAATGCCATCGCGTTCGTGTCGATGTTCATCATCGGCGGGCTGTCGGGCATCTTCATGGCCGCGACGCCCGTCGATATCCACATTCACGACACCTATTTCATCGTGGGGCACATTCACTACGTCCTCTTCGGCGGCAGCATGTTCGCGATCTTCGCGGGGCTGTATTACTGGTTCCCGAAGATCTTCGGCCGGATGATGAACGAAACGCTCGGGAAGCTCCACTTCCTGTTCACGTTCATCTTCTTCAACACCACATTCTTAACGATGCACTTCATCGGGTGGCACGGCTTCCAGCGGCGGATCGCCGATCCCTGGGTGTCCCACCACCTGCGTGGGGCCGGGATGCAGTCGCTCAACGTCTTCATCACCATCAGCGCCTTCCTGCTCGGCGCCGCCCAGCTCATCCTGGTGCTGAACTTCCTCTGGAGCCTGGTCGCCGGGCGCAGGGCATCCGACAACCCCTGGCACGCCAACACGCTCGAGTGGACCACGACCTCGCCCCCGCCGCACTACAACTTCGAGCGGATTCCCACGGTCTACCACCCGGCGTACGAGTACAGCGTGCCGGGCGTGGACGAGGACTACCTGCCGCAGACGATGCCGCGCCCGGCGAAGGCTGGCCCGCTCGACCCGATCATGGCCTGACTGACGTCGCGGCCCCGACCCCGAACGAACACCCGGAAACCACGGTTGAACCGATGAAGAGCACCCCGACCTATCGCCTGGTCGTCCACGCGGCCGCCCTGTTCGCGGCGGTGCTGACGCTGCCCCTGCTCTACGTGGGCGGTTCGGTGACGACGCTCCACGTCGGCATGGCGGTGCCCGACTGGCCGACGACGTTCTCCGAGAACATGTTCCTTTATAATTTCTGGAACGCGCCCTTCGGCGTCCAGGTCGAGCACGTCCACCGGCTGTACGCCTCGGCGGTCGGCCTGGCGACGATCGCGGTGATGCTGGCGCTCCTGGCGTTCGAGCCGAGGCGCTGGCTGAAGGTCCTGGGCGTGGTGGCGTTCCTCGCCGTGGTCGGCCAGGGCGTGCTGGGCGGCCTGCGGGTCCGGTGGGTGTCGACGGATCTGGCGGCGGTGCACGGCGCGGTGGGCCAGGCGTTCTTCGGCCTGCTGGTGGCGCTCTGCGTCTTCACGGGCCGCGACTGGCTCCGCGCGGCGGGTCGCGACGAGGACCGGGGCAATCTGCGGGCGGCCTCGATGGTCGCGGTGCTGCTGGTGTACTTGCAGATCGGCCTGGGGAGCTGGCTGCGGCATTTCGCGACTCCGTCGGCCTTGTGGATGCACTCGGCGGTCGCGGCGGTGGTATTATGCTACGCGGCCTGGCTCGCGTGGCATGTCCGCACGGCGACGGGTTCGGCCTCGAAGGAGGGCGGGTCGCGGTCGTTGCGGGGCCCGGCCTGGGTGCTGGCGGCGTCCACGGTCGTGCAGGTCGCTCTGGGCGTGGGGGCTCTGGTCCTGCTCTGGCCGCTCGACGGCACGGCCCGGCCGGTGCTGGCCGTGCAGGCGGCCGTGCGGACGCTCCACCAGACCAACGCGGCGGTCCTGTTCGCCGCGGCGATTGTCCTGACATTGCGTGCATTCCGTCACCTGGCACCGCGGGCGGCTGTCGCGGAGCCTCGTCTTGCAGAAGACCGTCCCGCGTCGCGGCTCGAGCCGGCCGCGCGGGACCGGGAGGCGTTCGCGTGAACACGCTGGCATCGCTCGACCAGACGCTACTCGTCGCGCCCGGCGCGTCCGGATCCGGGTCGGGGCCCGCGCCGTCGGCGTCGCCCTCGCCGGCGATCCCGACGTTCGGCCTCCGGTTCTCGGCGTATGTCTCGCTAACCAAGCCGCGGCTCGTGATGATGGTGCTCATCACCGTCGCCGTGGGCTACCTGCTCGGCGCCCGGGGCGCGGCGCACCCGTTGACCCTCGTGGCCACCCTGGTCGGCACGGCGCTCGTGGCCGGTGGCGCCGGCGCGCTCAACCAGTGGCTCGAGCGCGGCCGCGACGCCAAGATGCGGCGCACCGCTGGCCGTGCCCTGCCCGGCGGCCGGCTCAGCAGCGGCCAGGCCGTCGCGTTCGGCCTGGCATTGGGGGCCCTCGGCACGCTCATCCTGGCCCTGGGCGCCAACATGCTGGCGGCCTGGGTCGCCCTGGTGACGTATTTGCTCTACGTTCTGGTCTACACGCCGCTCAAGCCGCTGACCACGCTGAACACGGCGATCGGCGCGGTGCCGGGTGCCCTGCCCCCGCTGATCGGCTGGGGCGCCGCCACCGGGCGGCTGGGCATTGAGGCCTGGTCGCTGTTCCTGATCGTCTTCCTCTGGCAGTTCCCCCACTTCCTCGCGATCGCCTGGATCCACCGCGAGGACTACCGGCGCGCCGGGTTCCGCATGCTGACCGCCGGTGATACGCGCGGGCGGATGACGGGCTGTCAGGCGGTGTCGTATGCCCTGGCGTTGATCCCGGCCGGCCTGCTGCCGGCGACGATCGGGCTGGCCGGGCCGTTCTACTCCGTCGGTGCCCTGCTGCTGGGCCTGGTCTACGTCGTGGCCGCGACGCGGTTCTGGCGCGACGGGACCGACCTGGGCGCGCGCCGGCTGCTGAAGACGTCGTTCCTCTACCTGCCCGCGATCTTGCTGCTGTTGCTCCTGAACCCCCCCGCCTGACCGGCACGAGAACGGGCGGTCGGCCGCCGCAAGGATAGCGGCGGCCGCTGCCGGCTTCTCGCGCCGGGTCTCGCCGTTTTCGCAGGGTCGAATCCTACGATGGCCATCGCCGCCCCCAGCCCGAGCCATGCGACGCCCGCCGGGCATGCTCCCATCCCGGCCCACGCCGCCCCCCTCACGCCGGGGAAGGTGGCCCTGTGGCTGTTTCTGGCCACCGAGGTCATGTTCTTCACCGGGTTGATCGGCTCGTACATCGTCCTCCGCGCCGGCAGCCCGCGCACGGCCTACAGCAACATCCTCCCGCCCGCGACGCCGATCCCGTCCGGCGAAATCCGGGGCCTTTTGATCCACTCGGTCGGCTCGAGCCGCGAGGAGGTCGCCGATGTCCTTCGCACGGCCGGCGGCCTTCGTGCCGACGAGGTCGAGCGCATCTTGCTGGCCGTCCCGCACGGCGTCGTCCCCGGCCTTCCCGTCGCGAGGGCCGAGGCGCTCGAGCAAAAGCTGAAGGCCGCCGGTGCCTCGGCCGAGCCCGTGAAGCTCCAGACCTACTCGTGGCCGGCGCCCTATGACGACACGGTCAACCCGCTGGCGATCACGCTCACCGCCGGCAACACGTTCGTGCTGATCTGCTCGTCGGTCACGATGGTCCTGGCGCTCGCCGCCATTCAGCGGGGCCAGCGGGCGAGGTGCAGCCTCTTCCTGCTCGCCACGGTTGTCATCGGCTCAATCTTCCTGGGCGTCCAGGTCTATGAGTATCGCCAGTTGATGTTCGAGCATCATTATCCGATCGGCGTCAGTGCCGACGGGCACTTCCGCCCGGGGTCGAGCCTGTTCGCCTCGTGCTTCTTCACCATGACGGGCTTTCACGGCGCGCACGTCACCGGCGGCGTGATCCTGCTGTTCTGCGTCTTCATCGGCTCGCTGTTCGGCCGGTACTCGCCCTCGCGCTACTCGACCGTCGAGCTCGCCGGGCTGTACTGGCACTTCGTCGACCTGGTGTGGATCATCCTGTTCACGATCGTTTATCTCATCTGACCCGACCCGATTTGATCCACCCGCCTTTTCCGAGGACGTTGCCGATGCGCGAGACCCGAGTCCTGGCCCCTTCCGAGGTCGCCGAGGAACGCCAGCAGGAGGCCCATGCTCCCTACCTGCGGGTCTGGCTGGCGCTGGCTGTTCTCACGGCGATCGAGTTCTTCTACGCCTCGTGGTTCAGCGGGATCTTCGTCGTCCTGGTGGTCGGGCTGTTGCTCTGGGCGGCGCTCAAGGCCGGGCTCGTCGGCTGGTACTTCATGCACCTGAAGTTCGAGGGTAAGTGGGTCTACCTGCTGATCGTCCCGGCGCTGCTGATGGCGACGATCCTGGTCCTCGCTCTGCTCCCCGACCAGCTCTTCCCGTACAACGACGAGAGCCTCGATGGCGCCGCGCAGTCGGCTCCCGCCGAACCGAAACCTGCCGAACCAGGCGCCCGCGCGCCCCGCGCGTCCGCCACCGCCCTGCCCCGGCCGTCCGGCCTCGCCGGCTGACCTACAATGATCGAGGTTGCCGCGTGTCGACGCGAGAGCGGCCGAGCGACCGACCGTCGTATTCAGAGCGATTAATGTTTGCACGAAGCCCGGCGGAGGAAAAAGGGGACTGGCTCCCGGCCCGCCCGGCCCCTGGAATCCGCCACCGAAATCGTAAAGGCCGGGTGCCTGTCCCCTTTTTCCGTGGGCTAGCCGACGGATCGGCGTTCTACTCCAGATCGAGGACTCGCCGTGTCCAGGTCCTATTCCATCGGCCTGCGGATCATCCTGCTGACGATCGTCGTTTCGTCGGCCCTGTGCGTCGTCGGCGTGCGGCGCTACCCGTTGCGGAACGCACGCGCGGCCGAGGACCTGGGATCCTCCGCGCGGTCGCTGGGCTCATTCCGGCTCGAGGAGCGCTCGGGCCGCACCGTGACCGACGCTGATCTCTCCAGTGGCGTATCCATCGCCTCGTTCATCTTCACGAGTTGCCCGCTCTCGTGCCCGCGGATCTCGGGCGTGATGAAGGGCCTGCAAGAGCGCCTGGCGGGCTCGGACGTCCGGCTGGTATCGTTCTCGGTGGATCCCGAGCACGACACGCCCGCCGTGCTCACGGAATACGCCCGGCGCTTCGGCGCGGCGGGCGACCGCTGGTGGTTCCTGACCGGGTCGAAATCGGTCATCTACGAGTTGATCCGCGACCGGTTCCAGCTCGGCGTCGAGAAGTCGACCGCGCCGCCGGGCCCCGACTCCGAGGCTTTCATTCACAGCGACCGCCTGGCGCTGATCGATCACGGCCGGATCGCCGGCCTGTACGACTCGACCGATCCCCTGGCCCTCGACGCCCTGGTCGCGAAGGCCCGCCGCGCCGCCCTGCCCGGCTGGGTGCTGCGTTTGCCGAGTGTGAATGCCGCGCTCAACGGGCTGAGCGCGCTGTTGCTCCTGGCGGGCTGGCTGCTCATCCGCCGCCATGGAAAGGCTGCGGCGCGGCCTGCTCCCGAGTCGACCGATCCCGACGCGATCGCCACCCGCTCGACCTGGGACGACCCGCTGGTGAAGGGCCACGTCGCCTGCATGCTCGCGGCGATCGCGACGTCGTCGCTGTTCCTCGGTTGTTACTTGCTCTACCACTTCAAGGCCGGCAGCATGCCGTTCGCGCAGGGCGGTATGGTTCGCGTGGCGTACCTGACGATCCTGCTGTCGCACACGCTGCTGGCCACGGCGTCGGTGCCGATGATCCTGACGACCGTCCGCCGCGGCTGGCGAGGCGAATTCGCCCGGCACGTCTCGATCGCCTCGCTGACGTTCCCCATCTGGCTGTACGTGGCCGTTACCGGGGTGGTGATCTACCTGATGCTCTACCACCTGCCGGCGATCGAGCTGGGGAGTCGCTCGTTCCGTTAGCGCGCCGGAAGATTGGCTAGAGCGCATTGCCGTTGCGTGGCGTGCGGGCGAGAGATGGAGGTTCGAGTCGGTTTCGTAAGCCCACGAAGTGGGCGTCAGGACGTAGCCGGGGGGCGTCGGCCCCCCGGACCGCCAGGCGAACCCTCTTCTTCCCGCCATCAGGTTACCCTCCCGGCCGCGACCCCGCGTGGCGGGGTCGCGGCCGGGAGGGTCCGTCGCGAGGATTTGGTGTGGCGCTGCGGCCCGAGCCCGGGGGCTGACGCCCCCCGGCTACATCCGATCGCCCCCTGACGGGGGCTCGGGACCCGGCCAGCACAGACTCCTGGCCGGCCCGGCC
>DAIDHB010000297.1 GCA_027452145.1 Planctomycetales bacterium | reverse complement strand
TCGGCGGTCCCTGCCGCCGTATCGGCGGTCCCGGCCGTCGCGTCCGCGGTCCCGGCCGCCGTGTCGGCGGTCCCGGCCGCCGCGTCCGCGGCTCCCGCCGTCGTGGCGGCGGTCCCCGCCGCCGTGTCCGGGGCCGTCACCGCGCCATTCGCGTCTTTCGCCGCGGTATCGGCGATCGCATTCGTGGAGCTCAGTTTCTCCTGCACGGCGCTCGCGATGGCCGACGCCAGGCCCGTGATATCCGACGCCAGGCCGGTGGCCAGGCCGGCCCCCGACGACGCGCCCGTGATCCCCGCCGCCACGTCCGCCGCCGTCGCCGCCGCGTTCGCGGTCGTTGCCGCCTTGTTCAGGGCCACATTCTCGCCGCCCGCGACGATCGCGGCTTCCGACGTCGTGGTCGCCGTCACCCAGACGCCAAGATCCACGTCATTCACGATCTGGGATGTCGAGGTCGGCGGGCTGAACTGGTTGTCGGCTCCATTACCGAGCAGAGCATCTTGCAGGCTCGGGCCCGATGCCGAGTTGACCGTGCCCGGCATGGAGATGTCCGTCAACTGGATGCTGCCAGGCAAGGCCCCCAACCAGGCGGTGGTCGGTGCGACGCCGGTCGCCCCCACGATGTCGGCGCTGAGCATGACACGCTCTTGCAGCGGCTCCAGCAGCAACCTCGCGACACGCGCTCGTTTCCTTCGCCGAAGGCGAGAAGCGCGCGAGGTCCCGGGCAGGTGGAGGCCGAGCAGGTTGCGCATCTGGGCACGAGCGTTCATCGTGAAGTGTCCCTGGTGTCTATCGTGGAGAGATATCTGCGCACAAGAATCCATTGGCGCAATGGTGTCGCGTCAATGAACTTCCGGGGCAATCCTGTGCCGGCAGCCAGGGGTCAGCCGAAGCCGCCGCTGGCGTTGTCGTTGCTCGCGGCGCTGCTGGTGAATGCGCCGTTGCTGATCGTCAACATCACTGCGTCGCTGAGGTCGTCGTTGAACAGGGGGGCGACAATGCCCCCGGGCGTGGGGCCGGAGATGGCCGTGGCGACACCGCCATCGCTGGGGAGACCCGGACTGGAATCATGTCTGGGATGTTATACTGTTATGGACATCAGCGTCTAGAGAAATCTGGGTGAGTCTTTTTTTCTCTCCCAGCAAGGTACCGGAAAGGCCGCTCCCCGATCGAGCGCCGTCGAGATCCGGCCGCCAGGCGACACGTCCGGGTATGCGGAGGTGGAAGAACAGTTTAAGGCCGATCGGGCTGCGTGAATCACGGGCTCGGTGGCCAGGATGGGGGCGGGAGAACCGAACGGGGATGGGTCGAGCATCGACGAACGACCGAGATTGTCTTCCCGCCTCGGCCGGTGGGGATCGGCTCCGATCGGTTCGCCGCGACCGGTCCGTCCGGCCCAGCCCGGCTCGGCAGCACCCGCCGTCGTCGGGGCTCACCGGATCGGACCGATCGGGCCGGTCGGGCCGGTCCCAGAAAAGGACGGTCCGACATCCGTCGATTCGTCTCCTGCCCTCGTTCCGCCTGTCGGAATTCGGTATCGGTCACGGTCATCCCAGATTAAGGCTCTCGCCGCCCCTCATAGGAACTTCAGGATCGCCTCGGCGAACACCGCCCGCGAGGCTGGGGACGCGGCCGGGCCGACCTTGTGGTTCACCTTGTTGATGTCCTCGAAGTGGGACTGATTGGTCGCGTTGATTCCGAGGAAACTCAGCAGGACCCTGGTCGCCACCTTCGGGTCGTTGGCGAGGTCGGGATGGCCCACGAGGTCCTCCTTGATCGCGGTGCCGACCCTCTTGTAATTGTCCTTGCCGGTGAGCTGGATGTAGCCGCGACCCCGGTACTTGTATCCGTCGCCGGCCGCGTTGTTGCCCATCCGGCCCCCGTAGATCTTCTCGAAGACCGCCTCGGGGCCCTTGGCGACGATGTCCTGCGCGTCCTTCAGGGTCTTGAAGTAGACGTGGTTGTGAGTCGCGCCGGCGCCCTTGTGGTGCTGGTCGGGGCCGTAGAGCTTCAGGAGCGTGTGCGCGCTGTAATGGCCCTCGGAGCGCGGGATGAAGCCGCACTCCGCATTCACCTGGGCCAGGATGTTCGCCTGGACGCGCTTGCTGGTGATCCCGGCGTCCTTGAGCGCCTGGAGGACGGCCTTGGCGTTCGCCTGTGCCGCGGGGCCGTGGACGCCCTGCCGCGCCAGGGCCTCGACGAAGGTCTTCCGGCCCGACACGGACGCCCCGTGCTGGGGGGGCGCCGCCAGGGCCTTCAGCGTCGCCCCGTGCGGGTCGACGCGGCCGTCGGGCGACTTCATCTTGACGACGCGGCGCTGGAACTCCTCGATGGCTGTGGATAGCTCGGGGCCCGCGATGCCGTTCTCCTCAATCCGTCGGAGCGGCGCCTGACGATGCTGATTCAGCAGCCGCTGCACGAGCAGCACATCGTTCCGATTCGTGTTCGCCATGCCCTTCCCTACGGAATGCGCGATGGATACCACGGCCAAACTCCTGATCTGACGGTGATTCCGGGACGTGAATCACCCGGACGGATGTAAACCTCGCCGTCATCCTCGTCCGGGTCTGGTGCGAGTTATTAAACACGGATGGATGGCTAGAGTCCATAGAATCTTTCTTCGTAGGATCTCTGCGCCGTGCGCGCATCTGGCGGAGGAGGCGTTTCCCGCAGAGCCGCGGAGAAGATTAATCGGAGAAGAGTTTCAAGCAGAGACGCAGAGAAGACGATCTCGACGTTTCCCGCAGCTTCGCGGAGAAGACCCATCGGAGAAGAGTTTCACGCAGAGGCGGCAGAGACGCAGAGAAGACGATCTCGACGCTTCCCGCAGGGCCGCGGAGGGAACGGAGAGGGACCCGGTGAGGTGAGGTCGGGCGACGGGGTCGCCGGCCACTCACTCGACCCGAAGAATCGAACCGAGATCGAGCGATGGTCTGATTCTTCGCATCCCTGTTCCCTCGGCGTCTCCGCGCAAGATCCGGGCTCCGCACCCGCCGGTCCTCTCTGCGTCTCTGCATTCTCTGCGTCTCTGCGTGAAATCCCGATTCCGTCCGATCGGGTCTTCTCTGCGCCTCTGCCGCCTCTGCGTCTCTGCGTGAAATCCCGATTCCGTCCGATCGGGTCTTCTCTGCGCCTCTGCCGCCTCTGCGTCTCTGCATTCTCTGCGTCTCTGCGTGAAATCGGGTTCCCTCCGCGTCTCCGCGTGCAATCCGGCGGCGAAGTCGGAAGTTGCGGCCATGCCGCATTAGGTGATGGGTCTTTTCCACCGGGGATAACCGGACCGCCGCGCGGCGGTCTCAAGCGTCGAACGGTCGGCTTGCGCACGGAGCCAACAAGAAGGAATGGTGAGAACAAATCACGGATAATGAGGCATGCCGAATATCCAGGGATGGGCGTAGTTCTCGCCCCTCCGCCGTCCGGGCGGTCAGTCCGCCCGCCGACGGCCGGCTGCGAGGTAGGTGGGGCTGTTAACCTGGCGCCGGCCGACCCGGAACCGGCCGATCCGGGCAACAACCGCCGCCAGCACCCGCCCGGGCGCCGCCGGGACGACCCCCCGCCCGCAGCCGGCCCGGGGGCCGTTCGGCAGCCACGGGCTGCAATGGCGGGCGGGACCGGACAGACAAGAGACCTTCGCCGCCTTGTCACGGGCGGTAACGCCTCTTGACCAGCGTGAAGCGGTCCACCTCCTCGCCGTGGTGGTCGACCTGCGTCCCATGCAGAGTCAGGCCTTCGACCTCGAGGAGGAACGTCCCCAGGCGCCGCATGCCCCGGCCTTCCTGGTCGCCGTGCGGCAGCTTGACCATCGCCGGATGGGCAAGCCGGGTGCCATGCGGGTCGGCGGGATTGGCGGGCTGCTCGCCGCCCGCTGTGCCGGTCACGACCACGACCAGGCCCGAGTGCGGCCCGTGACCCTTGACGAGCGGCGCCGAACGGCCGTCGCCCGCATCCTTCCGGTGCCTCGCCGGGTCGAACGTCTCGCGCGCCCCGTGGTGGCCGTCGAGCAGGTACGACCGCTGGTACGTGTGATCGTGGCCGGTCAGCAGTAAGTCGACCCCATGCGCCTCGAGCACCGGCAGGATCTTCTCGCGGATCTCGACGAGGTAGCCGTTGTGATCCGACTCGTACTTGCCATCGCAGTATGGGGGGAAGTGGTTGACGACCACCAGCCAGTCTCCACGGGCGGCCGCCAGGTCCCGCTCGAGCCAGCGCCGCTGCGGCGCATCCGGGTCGCGCCACTCGGCCTTCCAGAGGTCGAGGACAGTGAAATGGATGTTCGCATAGTCGAATGAATAGTAATTGGGACATCCGGAAGGCACGCCCCCTGCCTCCGCTCGCTCCGGCACGGTGAAGATGCCGAAGTAGTCGTCGGTCAGCTCGTGGTTGCCGATGCACGGCCAGACGGGGATGCTGCGCAGCTCGTCGGGATAGACCGAGAACAGGGCCGTCTGGTACTGCGCGTCGGTCCCGTGGCTGTAGGCGTTGTCACCGAGCAGCAGGATGCCGTCGAGGGGGCCGCGGCCGCGGTTGAACTTGCGGAAGCCGTTGCGCGCGGCGACGGCCTTACCGGGGTTGCCGGTGTCGACGCGATTGGTGCCGCAATCGCCGAGGGCCCAGAATCGCACGGCCGCGGGCCGGCCGCGAGGCGGCGCGGTGCGGAAGGTGTGCCCCTCGTCGGCACCGGCGAGGATCACCTTCGAGGCCTCGACCGCATAATAGTACGTGCGCGAGGGCTCCAGCCCTTCGACGACCGCCGCCCAGTCCTCGAACCCCTTGAAGGCGGTCGGTACCAGGCGCGCCGGCACCACCCGGTCGAGGGCGTCTGGGCTATCGCCGTACCGCAGCCGGCAGCCCCGGGCCGTGCCGGCAGTCCGCCAGCGGACGACGATCCGGTCGGGACCCTGCGCCTGCAAATACGGCCCCCGGCGCAGATCCGGCGTGGCCTCCTTCGGGGCCGCCAGGGTCGTCCCCGGCCGCGACCGCGCGGGTCGGCCATCGGTCGCGGCGGCATCGGCGGCCGGCCAGGTGAACGCGGCGGCGATCGAGCGGAAGAAATCGCGGCGGATCGTGATCACGGGCGGTCGGTCCTCTCGAGGGCGGCCGTGGGCCGAGCCGGGGTCGGCGGGCCTGACCTCGGCGCGCTGCGGCCGGTGCGGCGGTAGGATTCCAGCAGCGCGGTCAATTGATCGACAACCTCGGGCCTCTCCGCGTATCGGTCGTGGGCTTCCTCAGGGTCGTCGGCGAGGTTGTAGAGCTGACCGGCCGGCTCGCCGGGCTTCGGCGGGATCCACTGGGGCAGGGTGAACCCGCCTGACCCTCGACCGAGGATCAGCTTCCAGTCTCCGCGGCGGATCGCGAACATGCCGATCAGGGCGTGGTGTACGGTCGCCTCGCGGATCGGCGACGCGTGGGGCGAGCCCAGGAGCGCGGGCAGGATGTCGTAGCTGTCCTCGCCGGCCCCTTCCGGCAGCCGCTCGCCGACGATCGCGGCGCAGGTCGCCATCATGTCGACAAGGCAAACCGTCTCGCCGCAGGTCGTGCCCGCCGGAACCCGACCGGGCCAGCGCGCGATCAGGGGGACGCGGTGCCCTCCTTCGTGGGCGTCGCCCTTCATTCCCCGCCATCGGCCGTTGGGGCGATGGCCGTACTTCGCGATCACCGAGGCCGTGGGTGCGCCCTCGTCGGCGAACCCGGGCGAGCCGTTGTCGCTGCTGAACAGCACCAGCGTGTTCCTGGCCAGGCCGTTGCGGTCGATCGCGTCGAGCACGCGGCCGACCGAGTCATCGAGCTGGGCGACGAAGTCGCACGCGTCGCCGTGCCCGGTCAGGCCGCGGAACCGGCCGTACGGGATCATCGGGGCATGTGGCGCCGTCATGGCGAAGTACAGGAAGAACGGCCGGCGCGGCGAGTCGCCCGCCCGGCGGCCCAGGTACGATACGACCCTCTCGGTGAGCAGGGGCAGGCTGTTACGCTCGTCCCACGGCTCGAGCAGGTTGCGGGGCACCCCGGCAATCTCGGGGGCCTGATTCAGGGGCGGGGCCGCCCCGGTGAACAGCGGGCGGTTATCCTCGACGAGGCACGGCGAGGAAACGGTGTTGCCGACCATGCCGAAGAAGTGGTCGAACCCCCGCGAGGTCGGGCCGTCGGAGATCGGCCTGGTGAAGTCCACGCGCGCCCCGAAGTCCCTGCCGTCTTCGGAGAGCGGCCGGCCGTCGACGGTGGACCACGTCCAGCCGAGGTGCCACTTGCCAAAGGCCGCCGTCGAATAGCCGCGGCGCTTCAGAAGGGCGGGCAGGGTGAGCCGGCCGGGCTCAATCAGGGCCGGGTCCCAGGGATTCAGGACGCCGAGCTTCAGCCGGCCGCGCCAGGCGTATCGGCCCGTCAGCACGGCGTATCGGGTCGGCGAGCAGACCGACGACGGCGAATGCGCGTCGGTGAACCGCCGCCCCTGCCGCGCCAGCCGATCGATGTGCGGGGTCAGCGCCTTCGAGCCGGGGTTGTAGCAGCCCGGATCCCCGAAGCCCAGGTCGTCGGCGAGGAGCACGATGATATTGGGACGCGATCCCCCGGCCGGCTCCGCCGCGGCTGCCGCACCGGCGGCCGTCGCCATCAGGGCCGACGTCAGGGCCGCGACGAGCCCGAGTCCCCGGATCGTCAGGCGATTCGTCATGGTTCACTTCGACGATAGGGAGAAGTCTGCCTTGTCGGTCCCGCCCGGCGGGACGTCGAACGACAGCTCGGTGTTGTCGTTGTAGCGCAGGGGGATGGCCCCGGTCGGCTTGCTCGCCGCCTTCTTCCGGCCCTGTCTTCGGAGTTGCTCCCTGAGATCGTTGACCTCCTTGACGGGGTCGAAGCCCGGGGCCATGACGTCGGTCACCTTGTCCTTGTCCACGCGGTCCTTCTGGTCGGCGGGAAGCGCCCAGATCCGGACCCGGCACTTCCCCACGACCGCCCCGCTCCTCGGCGATTCGGCCATGGTCTCGAGGGTGAACCGGCCGTCCTCGTCGGTGACCCCGACCGCCTCCGGCCCCGGGGCCCGCCGTTCGGCCGACCCCATCGGTTCGAAGGCGATGCGGAGACCGGCGACCGGCTGGCCGTCGACCGTCACCCGCCCCGAGACCGGGGCCAGGACGAACGGATCGGACCCGCAGCCGGCCACGGCGACGAGGCCGGCGCAGGCAAGTACGGTCCTCATGAGATTGCGGTACATCGCTGGGCTCCTTGCGGCGGCCGTCCGGTCTCGCGATCGAGGGGCCGGGTCAGTACGAGTCGCCGCTGATGACCTCGCCGCCCCGGATCGTCGCCAGGCCCAGGTAGACCATGGCGTCGACGTACGGGGTGATCGTCTTGACGTGCCCGTCGGCCATCAGGAAGTTCATGGCATTCGGGTGCAGGCTTGCGAACGCCCGATTGCAGCGGTTCGCCGCGATGTACCTCTCGCAGACCAGGTAGTCGGGGATGCCGCGGACCCCCTGGCTGGGGCCGGCGGAGCCCAGCGACAGGAAGCCCCAGCTCGCGCCCCACATCGCCTCGCTGATCGCCTGGGTCTTGGTGGCGTATTCCCCCACCATCAGCGTGTTCGAGGTACCGTCGGTGACCGTCGCGATCTTGACCGGGGCCGTGCCGCCGACCCCGACCACCGTGAGTATCCCCTGCGACGACGGCAGCATGTAGGGCTGGAGGAACTGCACGAACGACGAATAATCCCAGAACAGGTCGAACCCGGGCGACGGCGTGCTGTACTTGCCCGAGACCCCCTTGTACGACCCCTCGGCCAGGTTCACATAGGTGGCGCCGATCGACGGGCGGATGGGCAGCGTCAGATCGGTGTTCCCTCCGTTGACGTCCGACGGGCAGATCTGCACGTTCAACTTCGTCGAGAGCACCGTCGTGTTCGACGCGTCCCAGTTGTAGCGCTGGGTGTTGTACGCGTTGTACAGCGGCGCCTGCTCCATGTAGGGGAGGATCGAGATCGCCCAGCCCGCGTAGTTGGAGAACAGCGGTGTCCCCAGCGACTGGTACAGCGCGTCGTCGGCGTACAGCGAGCCGGGGGGGAAGCAATCGTTCGCGCTGAGGTAGTTGTGCATCCCCAGCCCCATCTGCTTGAGGTTGTTGTAGCACGAGATGCGGCGCGCCGCCTCGCGGGCCGCCTGCACGGCCGGCAGCAACAGCGCGATGAGCACGGCAATGATCGAAATGACGACGAGGAGCTCGATCAGGGTGAACCCCGATCGCCCGGATGAACGCGAGGGCTCTCTTCGCATGGGACCTCTCCGGATGCCGGGTTGATAGCGGGACCCAGGGGCCTCGGGCTGGGGCGCGCACGACTCACGCCCCGCCCATGGCCTGCGCTAGCCTGGAGGTCCTGCTGCCTATCCGAACTGGTCGCTTGGATAACTCAGAAACGAGGTCGTATTATGAGATACTTGATACGCCCTGGCAAGCCAATACCCTCGAAATCCGCGGAAATGAAGGAACTAAGTGTTCCCGATGAGGAATCCGTGGGCCACTTGCCTGCGGCCTCCGGGCCCGGTCGACCCTGCCGCCGGGCGGTACCCTGTTCGCGGTCTGCGCTGCGCAGGTTTGCAATGTGCTACGATGGAGGGTACATTCTCTGACTGGAGTCGTCGAGGAGCCTACCCGCCGGCGGCCGACGAGGTCTCCGGAGCATCTCGATGGGATCATCTCACCGCATGGCACCGGATCGATCGCCGAAATACCTCGCCATCTCGCGGGAGATCGAGGCGCGGATACGCGAGGGTCACTGGGAAGCGGGGATGGTCCTGAGCGCCCGGGGGATCGCGGAGGAGCACGGCGTCTCGGTCGTGACCGCCTCTCGTGCGCTCCAGGTGCTTCGCGACAAGGGGATGATCCGGACGGTCGAGCGGATCGGCAGCTATCTGTCGCCGGCGGCCGGCGCCCCCGGCCCGGTTCAGAGGTGGGCCCTGTGTTTCCGGGTGACGCCCGGCCCGTGGCATCAGGCGACCCTCTCGATCACGCAGACCGGCTTCCAGGAGATGGCCCGGCGCGAGCGGTTCGTCCTTGACACGGAGGCGTTCGAGGGGAACGGATCGATCACCGCCACGGAGCTCCGCCGCCGGGCCAGGAGGGCGGCCGACTCGGGGGTCTCGGGCGTGTTCTTCCTCCCCTCGCGGCTCAGCGACGAGACCGCCGCGGAGGACGAGTCGATCCTCGAGGCCTGTCGCGCCGCCGGGCTGCCGGTCGTCCTGATCGAGCGCAACCTCCGGGGGCACGACCGGCCGCTCGAGCACGACCTGGTCAGTACCGACGACGTGGACGGCGGGGCGCGCTGCACCCGACACCTGCTGGAGCGGGGCCGGCGGCGGATCGCGTTCGTCGCGGGCTCGCCGACGAGCAGCCACGACGGCCGGCTCGCCGGCTACCTCGGCGCGCTGTTCCGCGCCTCGGCCGGGGCGGGAATCGACGCCGAGCCGCTCGTGCTCGTGCAGCCCTCCGGGGTCCCGTTCAAGGCCGCCTACCAGCAGTTGGCCGACCGCGTCCTGGCGAACCGCGCCGACGGCGTCGTCTGCTTCCAGGACTATACCGCGATCGGCCTGATCCTGGAGCTCCTGACTCGGGGGACGCGGGTGCCGCAGGACGTGGCGCTCACGGGGTTCGACGACCTTCCGTTCGGCGACTCCTTCGCGCTCGGGGTGACGACCTACGCCACTCCCGCCGAGATGATCGCCGAGGAGGCGCTCCGCGCGATGCGTCGGCGCATCGACGACCCGTCGGCCCCGCCGATCAAGGTCCTCGTACCCGGCAGGCTCATCGTCCGGGAGAGCAGCGGCCGGGGCGGGGAGCCGTCCGCATGCGGGGACCCCTGAGCCCCGCCATCGGCCCCGCGAGTCGTCGGGCCGCGAGGTCTCGCGACGGCGCCGCCCGGGAGACCATCCCATCCGGCCCGCCCGGCCCGCCGGTCCCGGCTGCCGCCCGCCAGACCGGACCGGACCGGGCCGGGCCGGACTGGGCCAACTCGATCGGCCTGAGAACCGGCCTCACGGGAAAACGCCCGATCCGTCCGTCCGCCGGTCCCGCTCCGGCCGGGCGTTGGCCACGACCGCCCGACCCCGGGGAATCGGCGGCAGCCTCCCGCGTTCGCGGCGTTCGCGGCATTCGCGGCCGGGCTGCGATCGCTTGACGCTGGCGCGGCGAGCCCCGAAAATCGTCGTGATCGGGCCTGGGAGCCTCGACGAACGCCGGCACCGGCCCATTTCCCCGGAAGGAAGGTCGCATGCGCATCGATGGTCGACTGGACTGGAAGACGCCCGCGCGCCGGGCCCTGTACGCGATCGCGGCATGGACCTGCGGGGCGATGCTCGTCGCACCGGCCGGGGCGGGCGAGGAGCCCGGCGCACACAAGACGACATCAACCGACCCGAAGCGGGCGGTGTCGCCGGCCGAGGTCCGGCTGAGGGACGACGTGACGTACCTCGCTGCCGACGAGCGCGAGGGCCGCGGCCCGGGGACGCGCGGCATTGAGGAGGCCGCCGACTACATCTCGTTCGTCTTCAAGTCGGCCGGGCTCAAGCCGGTGCCCGGCGCGGAGGGCTACTTTCAGCCGTTCATCCTGTCCGGCTCGCCCACGCTGGGCAAGACCCAGGAGCTGGGATTCGCCGGCGCCGACGGCAAGAAGGTCGAGGGGCATTTCAAGGACGATTTCACCCCCCTGGCGATCGGCACCGAGGGATCTCTCAAGCAGGTCCCGGTCGTCTTCGCCGGCTACGGCATCACCGCGAAGGACCCCGGGGAGAAGCTGGACTACGACGACTATGCCGGAATCGACGTCAAGAACAAGGCCGTGCTGATCATCCGCCGCGAGCCGCGCGACAACGACCCGAACAGCCCCTTCGCCGGGCGGCGGACCAGCCGGTTCGCCACCTTCCAGCACAAGGCGACCAACGCCTACCAGCACGGGGCCGTCGCGATCCTGATGGTCAACGACCGGCTCTCGGTCGAGGGCAAGAAGGACGACCTGCTCCGGTTCGACGCGCCGGGCGCGCAGGCGATCTCGAAGCTGCCGTACCTGATGCTCAGGCGCGAGCTGGCCGACCGGCTGCTCGCCGCGGCCGGGCAGCCTGCGCTCGCCAGGCTCGAGGCGGAGATCGACGAGAACCTCAAGCCGCAGTCGCGCGAGCTGAAGGGCTGGACGCTCGACGGCAAGGTCGCCATCGACCACAACGAGATCCGGACCAAGAACGTCATCGGCATGATCGAGGGCGTGGGGCCGCACGCGGATGAGACGGTGATTATCGGCGGGCACTACGACCACCTGGGCCGCGGCGGGCTCGCGTCGGGCTCGCTGGCGTTCCTGTCGCGCGACATCCACAACGGGGCCGACGACAACGCCTCAGGCACGGCGATGGTCCTGGAGCTGGCGCGGCGGATGGGTGCCCGCCGCGACCCGCCGCCGCGACGGATCGTGTTCATGGCCTTCTCGGGCGAGGAGCGCGGGCTGCTGGGCTCGCAATACTACGTCGAGCACCCGCTGATCCCGCTGGCCTCGACCGTGATGATGTTCAACTGCGACATGGTCGGGCGGCTCAACGATAAGGACGAGCTGACAATGATCGGCACCGGCAGCACGCCGGGGGCCGACGAGCTGTGCAAGGTGCTGGGCAAGTCGGCGGGCCTGACGATCAAGACGATCTCGGGGATGACCGACGGCTTCGGCGGCAGCGATCACCAGTCGTTCTACCCGAAGAACATCCCGGTCCTCTTCGCCTTCACCGGATTGCATCGCCAGTACCACCGCCCGAGCGACGACTCGAACCTGATCAACTACTCGGGCATGGCGAGGATCGCCGACTATCTGGAACTGCTGTTGCTCGACGTGGTCCGCCGTCCCGTGCGGCCGGAGTTCACCAGGATGGCCGAGCGCCGCGGGCCGAGGCCGGTCGACACGGCCCGAGCCGGCACGTCGGTCTACATGGGGACCATGCCCGACTACGCCGAGACGAACGAGCCCGGCATGAAGATCCAGGGCGTCAGCGAGGGGAGCCCGGCCGAGAAGGGCGGGCTCAAGGGCGGCGACGTGATCGTCCGCATCGGGGACAAGAAGATCGGCACGATTCACGACTTCATGGAGACCCTGAGCGCGCACAAGCCGGGCGACAAGGTCGACGTGGTGGTGAAGCGCGACGGCAAGGAAGTGAAGCTGTCCATCACGCTGGGCAGCCGGTCGGGGCGTTGACGACGCGCGCATGCCAGGTCGCGCTCGGGGGAATCCCTTGTTCGTACCCAGTCGTCGAGGCGCATCGCTGATCCTGGCCCTGCTGGTCGCGACGGCGGCCGGCTGCGACCGGGCGGGTGTCCGTCGCGTGGTCGTCGCCACGAGCTGGCCGGAGGTCGAGCGCGGGCGCATCACGGACGCGTTCGCGCGCCGGCTCGCCTCCATCGCTCGCGACGGGGACGGCGCAGGAGGGCCGATCGCGATCGACTGGCTACTCCTCGAGCCGGGAGACGACCGGCCGCGGCTGGCGGTGCGCCGCGAGGCGCCGGACGTGCTGCTCGGGGGGCCGAGCCGCGATTTCGAGCGGCTGGCGGCGGCGGATCGCCTGGCGCCGCTTCCGGAGGTCGATTCCGCCGCGTGGGCCGTGGTACGTCGGGGCGAGGTCCGCCTGGAGGAGTCGCCGCGGGCCGGCGCGGGGTCGAAATCGGTCGATGATCGAGGCGAGGTCGCGTTCGACGACCCGCGGATCGATCCGGTTTCGATGGCCTGGGCGGAGGCCCAGCTCTCGGGCTCGGCGTTCGCCGAGGAGTATACCCGATTGGTGCGAGCGGCGGGTTGTCGCCGTCGCGTCGGGAACCGGACGGGCGCCGCCGCGGCGGCCGTCGCGCGTGGCGAGGCCCGGCGGGCGCCGATTGTGGTGTTCGAGCCGGGCGAGTCGACCGCCATCGGGCGGGAGGGCATCCCGTGGCTCGAGGGCGTGGCGATCCTGCGCGGCGGCCGCAATCTCGCGGAGGCCCGCGCGTTCGTCCGCTTCCTCGCAAGCGAGGGCCGGCTCATGCCGGCACCCGGGTCCGGTGGGGGTGCGTCGCTCGCCGCGCGCGGGCTGCTCGCCGACCTGCTCGGGGCGACGCTGGTCGACGCGCAGGACGAGCTGCGCGAGGCGTGGGAATCGCTCGGGCGCAACGGCTCGCCCGCGAGGGAGTTGCGGTGGATGACCGAGCCGCCCCCCTGGCCGCCGGCCTCGGTCGCGAAGCTGCTGGCGCAGGACGACGAGGCCGCGATGCGGCTGGTCGAGGACCTCGCCGGACAGGTCGCGCCGGACGCCGCGGCGCGGGGCTGGCTCGTGCGGAGCTGGCTGTCGCCGCCGCGGGCCATCGACGGGGACCTGCTCGGGGAGCTGGCGGGCGCCGCCGACGGCTCGCTCGTGCGCGAGCGGCGCTTTCGCGAGTGGCTCCGCGCCGAGTGGACGGCCTGGGCTCGCCAGCGCTATCGCCGGGTGTCGCGCGTGGTCGAGGGCCGCCGGTCGCGTTGATGGGCCGATCGCCCCGCCCATCACTTGCCCTCAGTCTCGCCGCAGGCTCCTGGCCCGGTGCGCCAGCTCGCTGTAGAATCATACTGACACGGTGCATCCTCGATGGCCAGGGCGGGCCCGTTGCCCGATATCGTCCTGCGCCGATCGGTCGTGGCCGAACGCGGATGTACCAAATTGGATTGCCACGCTCTTATGGGGGACAAGTAATGGTCGGTGAGGAAACGCAGGAGGCTGCCGGCGGGTCCTCGTGGACCTTCCTGAGCAACCACGGCTACGTCCTGCTCTCCATCGCGCGAGAACCTGGCCTGCGGCTTCGCGAACTGGCGCAGCGGGTGGGAATTACTGAGCGAGCCGTGCAGCGGATCATCGCCGATCTCGAGCAGGGTGGTTACGTCTCGCGGGTGCGTGAGGGGCGGCGCAATCGGTACGAGGTCCATGCCCACCGGCGCTTCCGCCATCCGATGTTCTCGCACCGCGAGGTCCGGGCGTTACTCGACCTCCTGAGCACGGGCATGCGACGTGAACCGGCCGAGGCGGTCGACGGCAACGGACTCGGGTTGGATTGACGAGACGGCAGATGCGGCGAGTCGTCCTCGACGGGCTGATGAAGCGATATGGCGGCGTGTCGGCCGTCGACGATGCCTCGTTCGAGTTGCGGCCGGGGGGCATCACGTACGTACTGGGCCCCTCGGGCGCGGGCAAGACCACGCTGGCGCGGCTGGTGGCGGGGCTGGAGCGGCCCGACGACGGCGAGATCTACTTCGACGACCGGATGGTCCTGGCGCAGCCGCCGCATCGGCGGGGCGTGGGGATGGTCTTCGAGGACCTGGGCCTCTGGCCGGGCGTGACGGTCGCCGAGCACGTGGGCTTCCCGCTGCGGATGGGGCGTCGGCCGCGTGCCGAGCGGAGGCGGCGGGTTGCCGAGACGCTCACGTCGCTGCGGATCGACAGCCTGGCCAATCGCCGGCCCGAGCACCTGAGCCCGCCGCAGCGGCTCCGGACGGCATTGGCCCGCGCACTGGTCACCGGGCCCGAGCTCCTGATCCTCGACTCGCCCCTGCGGATGCTCGACCGCCGCGAGCGCGAGGAAGCGCGCGAGGACCTCCGGCAGGTCCACGCCGAGTCGGGCGTGACCACGCTGGCCTTCACCGACGACCCGGACGAGGCGATGGCGATGGCCGACGTCCTGGCCGTCATGGACCTCGGACGGATCGTGCAGGTCGGGCCGGCCGCCGATCTGTACGGCCGCCCGGCGGACGTGTTCGTCGCACGGCTGCTGGGCCCGACGAACCTGCTCCAGGGGCAGGTCGACAGCCTCCCGGGCGACCCCCGCGGCGAGGTGATCGTTCGCACGCCGCTCGGCCGGCTGATCGCCCGGGGCGCGAGCGGCCTGTCGGGCCCCGGCGCGCCGGTGACGATCTCGGTCCGGCCGGAGTGCCTGACGGTGGCCGCCTCGGTTCCGACCGGGTGGAACCGATTCCCGGCGACCGTCGAGCGGATCGTCTTCCGCGGCGAGATCCGGCAGATCCACGCGCGCGGCCCCGCCGACTGGCCGATCCTGGTCTCGGTCCTCCAGGGAAATGCGCCGGTGTTCCGCGAGGGGCAGAGCCTGACGATCTCGCTAGCGCCGGAGCACGTCGTCGTGCTACCGGGGAAATTCGCACTCGGCAACGTCCTGCCCCGGGGGGGAGCCGCCGGCGGCGACGCCGGCTGAGGCGCATGCGGCATAACCCAGGACGATGTTCCCATCGACGGTGGCCGTCGGGGTCGGGCGCCAGCCGTGCGCCAGGCGGCGCTCCAGCAGTTCCGCGGGCGTCGGTCGGTGATGCCAGATGGCGACCGCCATCACGGCGCCCAGTCAGCTCGTCTCGAACACCGCGTGAACCCGGTCGTCCACCCGCAAGACGACGTCGTGATGAAACTCGTCCTGGATCACGACGTCGACGAACTCGGCCCTGGGCTCGCGGGCCAGGGCCCAGCCCAGCACGCCCTTGAGCGTGGCGAACTGCCGCAAGGTCTGGAGGAGTTGATCGTCCGACATTCGCGGGCCTCGCAGATGGACCGGGTCGGGGGTTGCCCCACCAATCTCCACGCGGCTCGGGCCAGGCGTGAGGCTTCGGCCGCGGCTCAGCTCAGATGGCGATCACGACCTTGCCAAAATGGGCGCCGCTCTCAAGGTACGCGAGCGCCTCGACGGCCTGGTCGAAGGGGAAGACGCGGTCGACCACCGGGTGCATCCGGGCCGTCGCGATCGCCGCGGCCATCGACTCGAACATCGCGACCGAGCCGACGAAGATCCCCTGGAGCCGGATGTTCCGCATCAACAGCGGGATCGGGTTGAAATCGCCGGCCCCCGTGAGCACGCCGATCAGGGCGATGTAGCCGCCGAGCTTGATGGCGCGGGTCGACCGCGGCAGGGTCCCCGCGCCGCCGACCTCGACAATCATGTCGACCCCTACGCCGCCGGTCAGCTCGCGGACGCGCTTCTCCCAGTCCGGAGTCGTCCGGTAGTTGATACCGTCGGAGGCGCCCAGCTCGATCGCCCGGGCGAGCTTGTCGTCGCGGCTGGAGGTGGCGATGACCCGGGCGCCGGCCAACCGCGCGAACTGGAGGGCGAACAGCGAAACCCCGCCGGTGCCCTGCACGAGCACCGAGTTGCCTGGCCGGATGCCGCCGGTCTCCACCAGCGCGTTCCACGCGGTGACCGCCGCGCACGGGAGCGTCGCGGCCTCCTCGAAGCTGAGGTGCTCGGGGATCGGCAGCAGGCCCGAATCGGGGAGGACCGTCTCCTCGGCGAGCACGCCATCGACCTCGCCGCCGAGCGCCGAGCGGACCTTGGCCTCGGTCGGCTCGCCCTCGCGCCAGCCGGGCATGAAGGCCGACATGACGCGATCGCCGACGCGGAACCGGCCCGCGCCGTCGCCGACAGCCACGACCTCGCCGGCCCCGTCCGAGAGCGGGATCAGCGGCAGCCGGAGTTTGGGGTTATAAACCCCCTTCGAGATCATCAGGTCGCGGAAGTTGAGCGACGCGGCGCGCAGGCGGACGCGAACCTGGCCGGGGCCCGGCTCGGGGCTGGGCAGCTCGACTCGCTCGAGGGATCGCGGCCCGTTGAACGCGGGCAATCGGTAAGCCTTCATCGACGCGACTCTCCTCCCCTTTCCTCTCCGGCCACGACGGCACAGCTCGACCAGGCGCCCGCGGCGCCTCGATGCGGTCGTCCCCATCATGACGGATCGCGCCGTCGACGTCCACGAGCCGGCGGCCGGCGCTCGGAGGTGCCGGCCGCCGGCTCGCGGCGGGTGAAACGCGGCGATCCCGGAACGATCAGAGGATGGTCGTGGGGTAGGGAGTCAGACCGATCGTCGTCCCGGTCCCGGGGTTGGTATCGAGTCCGGGGTTCCCCTGGCTGACGATACTGCCCGCCGAGGTGTTGGTCCCGGTCACCGGGTTGGAGAGGATCGAGCCCCCAACGTTCGTGCTGGTCACGGGGTTGAGCTGCTGGACCAGTCCCACTCGCTGGTTGAAGTTCGAGATGAAGTTGTTGAAGCCCGTCCCGAAGCTCGTATTGAACGTGGTCGGCGCCATGCCGAAGCCGATGAATCCCGGCGTCGTGCCGTTCGAGAACCCGTTGTTGAAGCCGTTGAAAAACGAGCTGTTGACATAAGGCGAGGCGAACAGGCTGTTGAACCCGCTCGTCGGCAGGGTCAGGGTCGAGGGCATGGTCACACCGAAATACGTGCCGATCGGCCTCGCCAGGCCGGAATACACGTTACCGAACGCGTTCGCGATCGCCGTGTTCAGCGAGGTTATCCCCGTGCCGATCCCGGTGCCGGTGGTGCCGGTGGGATTGCCGGCCAGCAGGTTTTGCAGGTAGCCCGGGATACTGGCCAGGGCCGTGAAGACGTTGTTCCCGGTGGTGCCGATGGTGCCGGTGGTGGCCCCGGTCGTGCCGCCGCCGTAGATCAGCGGCACGAGCTGCGAGACGACGCTCGAGTTGAGCGGGAACAGTGACAGGCCGCTGCCGAGCTGGAACGCGGCCGTGTTGATGGCGTTGTTATACGCCGTGTTGAAGGCGGCCAGGGCAGCCGGGGTCGGGGTGCCCGCGGCATTCGCTCCGCCGTAGAGCATCGAGTTCGCCACGTTCGGGAACGACTGTGCCAGGAGGCCGAGCGTGTTGCCGAGCTGGTGGACGAGCTGGCTGCCCATGTACTGCTCGAGCGGAATGCGCTGCCCGCTGGTGTTGACCGACAGGGCATTGACGGGATTGTACCCGAAATATCCGTTGACCTGACGGACCCCGAGCCGGGTCGCGTTGGAGAAGAGATTCGAGAGCGCGCGGGTCGACGCGGCGGTGGTGCCGCTCAGACGCCCCGACTCCGCCAGGTTGTTCAAACGGGAGGCAAGGCTGTTGGCGCCCGTGCCGAGGATGGAATTCTGGATCTTCGCCACGAGGCGACTCGAGCGTGGCAGCAGCGACGCCTGGGTGGAGAGCCGCAGCGCTGTGGCGTTGACGACGCCCGCGATGCCGGCCCGGAAGTTGGCCAGTTGCTGCGCCGTGGGGGTCGATCCGTTGGCGTAGAGCTGGGCGATCTGGGATTGGACCGCCGCGCGGAGGTCCTGGCTGGCGAGGTGGACCTGCTGCCGGAAGGCCTTATGGACCAGATTCACCGGCAGGTTGTGCGCGGCGAGCTCGCGCGCCAGCGCCGCGCTGATCGGCGGGGCCGCGGGCGGCGGCGTGAGGCCCAGCTCGGCGTAGACAGGAGACGGCTTCAACTGGTAGACGGCCAGCGGCGAGCCCGCCGTGGCGGCGGTACCGCTGAGGACCACCCGGTCTTCCAGGGGCGAATCGATCATCGACGGCCGGAATGCCGGTTTGACTTTCTTGTGGCTGCGCATGGTACGGAATCCCCGGGCGGGTTGTATGCTCGGCCGTGCGCGGACGGCGAACCCCTTGAGGTCCGAATCTCCTGGCACGGGATATCCAGATTGGAGGGTGGAACGACCACGAGGACCGTGATCTATCGAGCCGGTCCTCGGTGGGGGAATCCTAATGCAGAATCCGTGCCAGTGGGGCGCCCTCCAGCCCTTCCGGAAACGATCGGCGAGTCCATGGACCCTCGTCCCCGGTAGACCCCGGGTCTGCTACGATGTTGGCCGGCCTCGCAGGGCGGGGTGAGGCCGTCAAGACGACGCGACACGGGCGAGCGGGAGACGAGGGCCGAGGCGGTATGGTCGGATACCGATGGGCACGAGGGGCGATCGGAATGATCGCGGGGGCGCTCGCGGTGCTCCCGGCGGCCGGGCTGGGGCTCGCCGTTCTCGTCGACCGCGGCGATAACGGGGAACTGCGCCCGCCGTGGTTCCCGCTGGCGCTTTTCGTGTCCGACCCGTTCGCCAGGACATGCGTGCGGAACAGCCTGATCTTCGCCGCGGCGGTGACCGTGGCGTCGCTGGTCCTGGGCGTGGGGCTGGGCATGATGGTGGGGCGAGGGCGTTCGTGGGGCCGAGGGGCGCTCCGGGCGCTGCTCGCCTCGATGCTGGCGGCGAGCCCCGCCTGCCTGGCGCTGGGGATCGGCAACCTGCTGAAACACCGAGGGACTCACGAGGTCCCGACATCCTGGAGGGCGGCGGCCTACGGGGGCACGAGCCTTGAGAGCTGGAATGGCCTCACGGCGTGGGGATGCTGGGCCTGGGCGACCCTGCCCGCAGCGGTGGCGCTCGTGGCCCTGGCGACGGCCTCGGGCGTGGACCGCGTCGGGGCGACGTGGCTCGACGCCGCCCGGCTCTCGGGTGCGGGACGCCTGGGATCCTGGTCTCGCGTGACCTGGCCGATGATCCGGCCTCGCGCCGCGCGGGCGGCGGCGATCGTCTTCCCGATGGCCCTGCTCGAGCCCGGGGCGCCCCTGATCCTCGGCCTGCGGCGGACGCTCGCCTACCAGATCGTCGAGTCCGCCTCGCTCCCCGCACCGTTCCCCAGGGTCGCCGTGTGGACGGCCATGGCGGCGGTGATCTCGTTCGCCGCCCGGTGGCTGATCAGGGCGTGGGGCGGACCGCAACGACTGCCGGAATCCGCCGCGAATGGGCGGGCCTCCGGGCATTCGGCGCTGCCGGCCCGTCGATCCGCTGCGCTGCCGGCACTGCTCGGTATCGCGATGCTCGTCCTGGCGGTGGTCGCCGCGTGGCTGCCCGCCGTCGGGCTGATCGCCGTGGTGGGCGGGGTCGATCTTGCCGGAGCGGGCCCGGCCGGCTGGCTGCGGGAATGGGTTCGCCGGGCCGTGGGGCCTCCGGTGCCCCATCTGGTCGCCGAGTCCGCCTGGCTGGGGATCGAGGTGGGTGCGGTCGTCCTGGCCCTGGGCTGGATCCTCCGTCCCGAACCGGGGGCGCGGCTGGCGGCCACCTTCCGTTCACGGTTCGTCGGCCGGCTCGCCGGGATACCGCCGCTGGTGCAAGGGGTAGGCATCCTCGCCCTGCCCGGGTTGCTCGGCGCGCTGGCGACGGCCGTGGAGCGGGCGGTGCCGACCGGGTCCGGTCTGGCGCGAATCCTCGATTCCGTCGCGCGCGAACTCGACGCCGCGCGCAATCCCCGCGCGCTCCTCGCGGTCGCGGTGGCGCTCTCGATCGGCAGCCGGCTCCTGCCGCGCTGGCGGCTCGCGGCCGAGGCGAATCCGCTCGAGACGCGCACGGGGCTCGACGCGGCGATTCTGGCGGGCGCCTCGCGGACGAAAGCTCGCGCGCTCGCCGCGCTCCGCCCCTACCGATGGGCCGGCGCATTCCTGCTGGCGGCCCTGCTCGGCGCGACGAACCTGGCCCCCGCCCTGCTCTTCGCGACCTGGGCGGACGTCCGCACGATGGCCCCCGGCCTGCTGGTGCTCGCCGATGGAACCGGCGATGCGCGGCTCCGAGCGTCGCTCCTCGCCCTCGGCCTGATCGGGCTCAACCTCGCCGCGCTGAGACTCGCGCGGTTGGCCCCGGCCCCGCCGGCCGAGTGGGACGGCGATCGGATCGCGTAGCCGGACTGGACCAGCTCAGAGCGACCTGTTCGTCCGGCGGCGTCATTCACGAATGCGCTGATGCTATCCGATCGCGTCGGGAGGGCGAGGCTCCGGCCGAGCCGCCGGGGAAGGCTCGGCCGGTGCCTCGCCCTCCCGGAACCAGACCGGATCAGCGGGCCCGTATATCAGGGCAGCGCCGGCTGCGTCGCGGGGGCGTCCGACCGGCCGAACCGCCAGTCCTCGACCATGTCCCGCGCGGCCTGGGCCCCGTCCACCAGGCCGTGGACCAGCGCATTGTCGCTGGGGATGGCCCGCGCCACCAGCATCGCTGGGAACACGATCCCGTAGGAGAGCGAGTAGCTGGTGGTGTAGACGAACCGCGACACGAACTGCGCGACGGCCGGTAACGTCCGATCGACGGCGGCCTTGGCGTCCGCGGCGCCGTCGCGGGCCGCCCGGACGGCCGTATCCATCGCGCCCGTCGCACCCTTGCCGGCACCCTTCGATCCCGCGGCTTTCCTGGGCATGGGAATCACCTCGATGAAGCCGGAGTCGCGTCGGCTCCGGAGGACATGCATAACTCATCTTCGAACTTAAGACGAGCGGACCGCGCGGTCAAGGATGTTCCCGCGGGGTCCGGCTCGACGGCGAGGGAAAATCGTCGATCGGCATCATTCGGTTTGCCCGGCTGTTCTGGGAGCTATCGACGGGCCGGTTCGCGGATGCGTACACTGGATCGGCCGATCGGGAAGGCTCGGGGCTTCAACTGGACAAATGGGGGGTAGGCGGTCGGGATGGACGTCGCGAAACTGGCGCTCGAGGACGGGACGGTGTTCACCGGGGTCGCCTTCGGTGCGCGTGGCGAGGTCGACGGCGAGGTGGTGTTCAACACGAGCATGACCGGATACCAGGAGATCCTCACGGATCCCTCGTATCACGGCCAGATCGTGGCGATGACCTATCCGCAGATCGGCAATTACGGGGTCAATGACGAGGACGCCGAGAGCCGTCGGGCCTGGGTGCGCGGCTTCGTCGTCCGCGAGCTGAGCGGGCGAGTCAGCAACTTCCGGGCGGACGGCTCGCTCGAGGCGTACCTCGAGCGGAACGGGATCATCGGGATCGAGGGGCTCGACACCCGGGCCCTGGTGCGCCTGACCCGCGAGCGCGGGGCGATGAAGGGAATCCTCTCGACGACCGACCTCGACGACGCCAGCCTGGTCGAGAAGGCCAGGACCAGCCCCGGGCTGGTGGGCCGCGACCTGGCCAGCGAGGTGATGCCCGAGGCGCCGTTCGCGTGGGAGCGCGGCCTCGACGCCACCTACCGGTTGCTGGCGCCGGCCGAGACGGGCGCGGGTGCCGCGGCGCAGGCCGAACCCTGCCGGCCGCACGTCGTGGCGCTCGACTTCGGCATGAAGTGGAACATCCTGCGCCACCTGGCCGACGTCGGCTGCCGCGTCACCGTCGTGCCGGGCTCCGCCCCGCCCGAAGCGGTGCTCGAGCACCAGCCCGACGGGATCTTCCTGTCCAACGGCCCGGGCGATCCCTCGGCGCTCGACCGGGCGACCGCCAACCTGCGTGCCCTGATCCGATCGGCGGCCGACTCGCGCGGCATCCCGATCTTCGGCATCTGCCTGGGCCATCAACTTCTGGGCCAGGCCTTCGGCGCCCGGACCTTCAAGCTCAAGTTCGGCCATCGCGGGGCCAATCACCCGGTGCGCAACCAGCTCACCGGCAAGGTCGAGATCACGACGCAGAACCACGGGTTCGCCGTCGACCCGAAGACGCTGCCCGGCGACGTCGAGCCCAGCCACGTCAACCTCAACGACCAGACGCTCGAGGGGCTACGCCACTGCCGGCTGCCGGTGTTCAGCGTCCAGTATCATCCCGAGGCGTCCGCCGGCCCGCACGACAGCGCCTACCTGTTCGACGATTTCCGCCGACTGATCCGGGAGCGTGCCTGACCGATCGGCCGATCGGCGGACGACCGACCGACCGAACGAACGGCCGCCGCTCCAGCGGGGGCGAACGCATGGCGAGGACGATCCGTCTCGCGAACGCCGACGACGCGCCGCAGATCCTCGAGATCTACGGGCCGTTCTGCCGCGAGACGCCCGTGTCGTTCGAGACCGAAGCTCCCAGTCTCGACGAGATGCGACGGCGGATCGCCGCCGTGCTGCCGGCCTATCCCTGGCTGGTGGTCGACGACGGCGGACTGATCCTTGGCTACGCGTACGGCAGCAGGCACCGCGAGCGGGCGGCCTACGTCTGGTCGGTCGACGTCTCGGCCTATGTGCGCGAGGGGCAGCGCCGGTCGGGCCTCGGCCGGGCGCTCTACACGACGCTGTTCGCCCTCCTGCGGCTCCAGGGGTATTCCACCGCGATGGCCGGCGTGACGCTGCCGAACCCCGGCAGCGAGGGGCTGCATCGGGCGTTGGGGTTCGAGCTGGTGGGAATCTACCGGAATGTCGGGTACAAGTGTGGGGGATGGCGGGATGTCGCCTGGTCACAATTCGCCCTGCGCGAGCCGGTCCCCGAGCCCCGTCCGCCCGTATCCCTCGACGCAATTCGCGACTCGGTCGCGTGGCGCGAGGCGTTCGCCGCGGGGATGGCTCTGCTCGATCGTGCAACCTGAGTGAGGATGAGGATCGACGGCCGCCGTCGGCCGGGGGGAGGACTTGCCATGAGCGGAGCCAGACGTCTCGCCGCGGCCCTGTTCATCCTCACGACGGTCGCCGGCGCGACCACTGGCCAGGAGCCTGGTGTACGCCCCTCGGCCGACGCCCCCCTGCCCCCGATCACCCCGAGGGAGCTGGCCGCGAAGGTCCGCGAGGCCCGCGCGGCGTACGACGACCGGGGCTACTTCGAGGCCCGGTTCGACGAGGTCCGCGACACGAACGGGAAGTTCGAGCGGAACGAGGGCAAGCCCGAGCAGCAGCGGCCGATCCTGGTCGTCCACGGCGGCGTGGTCCGCTTCGCCAGCGACGGCCTGCGCTGGCGGGCCGAATACGATGGCCGGCGGCCGAATGAGGGCTCCGCCCGGCTCACCCCCGAGCACTGGATCACCGGGTTCGACGGCGTGCAGTCGTACGACTGGCTGGTCGACAGCGAGCGCCTGATCCTCCACGAGGTCCACGAAGATCCCCGCGCCTGGGCGGCGAGCCGCCTGTTCTGGGACCGGGCCGACCAGTGGCTCGGGCGGCTCGAGCGCGACGGGCCGGCTGGGCTGCCGGTGGCGATTCGGGCCGAGGTCGTCGCCGGACAGCCCTGCTACGTCGTCGAGATCGGCCAGGCCGGCGTGGACGGCGCGACGATCGTGATCTCGCCGGGTCAGGGCTACCTGCCGATCCGTCGCAATGAGCGGGTCCGGGGGAAGGTCCAGTCGACGTACGACCTGCACGACGTCCGCCAGGTGGCGCCGGGCGTCTGGGCACCCGGGCGGATCGAGTATGAACGGATGAGCGTTCGCAAGGACGGCGCGACCCGCCCGTTCCTGCGGCGGTCAGTCCAGGTCGTCGCATTCAGGACGGTCGGCGCGGGGGATCCGGCATTGCTCGGCTTCGAGATGCCGAGCGGCGTCGCGGTGATCGATCCGAGGCAGGGGTTCGCCTACTTCAATGACCCGTGGTGGCCCGAGGTCGGCGCGCTGTTGCTCAGCCGGTTCGACTGGCCGCGGACCGACCTCGCGCCGCTGGGCAAGCTGGCGTTCGTTGACGAGGGCCCGCTGGCGGGTAAACCGCCGCCGGTCGTCCGGGTCGCGGAGTGGATCCATACCCGGATCCCGCACTTCACCGCGCTGTCGGGCAAGGTCGTGCTGATGGTCTTCGACGACGGCACGACCGCGAGCCGACTCGCGCTCGCGCCGGCCCTGAAGCGGCTGGATGCGGAATACCGGGCGGCGGGGCTGGAGATCCTCGTCGTCGAGCCTCCCGGCGTGGATATCAACGGCTGGAAGCGGGCCGCCGCGGCCTATGAGCTCGAGTATTCCCTGTTCGCGGACGTGGCCGATCCGAAGGGCGCGGGGCGGACGGCCGCGGCCTACCGCGTCGGCCAGCTCCCCGCCGCGGTCGTGGTGGACCACAACGGGAACGTCCACGCCCGGGCCGGCCGCGACGTCGTCGGGACGATCCTGCCGCTGCTCACCCAGGCCAGCGGACTCAACGAGCTTCGTCCGGTCTCGCTCGACTCGCCCCGGATCCCGCGTGAAGCGTTCCCCGCGGCGCTCAAGCTGTTCCAGCAAGAGGTCCGCCGCGCCCTGGCCGCGGACCCGAAGGGCGAAATCCTCTGCCGCGTCCTCGACACGCGCGGTCAGCCGGTGGCCGGCGCCGGGGTGAAGGCTCGGCTCTGGCTCACGATTCTGCCGACGACCGGTCCCAGTGCCTCCTCGAGTTACGATTACGGCGACCTGCCCGGCGCCGACGGCCCGACCAACGCCGACGGCCGCCGCGTGATGGGGAAGCTCTGCAAGGGCCGGTACAAGGTCCGCGTCACCGCGCCCGGCAAGGCCTGGGCCGAGCGGAGCGTCGTCCTCGACCCGAGGGCCGAATCGGCCTCGATCGAGATCACCCTCGCGGACGGCCGAATCATCGAGGGCCGCGTCCTCGACGAGGGCGGCGAACCGGTCCCAGGCGCCGCGATCCGCGCCGATCAGTGGGACCACGTCGAGGACACCACGGTTCACACCGCGTCGTGCGAATGGCTCAAACCCGCCACGGCCGACGCCGAGGGCCGGTTCCGCTTCGCCGACCTGCCCGCCGGGCGCTACACCTTCGAGGTCGCGGCACCAGGATTTGCCAAGCAAGAGGTCAAGGAGATTGCCGGCGGCACGAAGGAGATCACCATCCGGCTCAGGTCAACGGGGTCCAATTGAAGCCCGCCGGGCAACCCTCCGAGAATCCCCCAGGCCGCAACGATCGTCCAGCTTCTCCCGCTTGCCCAGCCCCCGCGTGATTGACGCCGCGACCGGTCGGCGTTACCTTGTGACTTTACGCCGCCAAGTGACGGCCCGGCCTCCGTGATCGATGGGAGAGAGAGCACCGTGGGTTCGACGTGCGTGGTGGGTCTCCAGTGGGGAGATGAGGCCAAGGGGAAGATCGTCGACCTGCTCTGCGACCAGTACGACGTGGTCGTGCGGTATCAGGGCGGGGCGAATGCCGGGCACACGGTGGTGCACGACGGGGTGACCTACAAGCTTTCGCTGGTGCCGACGGGGATCCTCCGTCCGGGGATCGACTGCGTGATCGGCAATGGGGTGGTGATCCACCCGCCGGCGCTTTTGAAGGAGCTGGCGACGCTCGAATCCCAGGGCGTGGACGTCGGCGGCCGGATGCACATCAGCGACCGGGCGCACGTGATCCTCCCCTATCACCTGGCCGAGGAGCGGCTGACGGAGGAGTCGGCGGACGCCGCCGACCACATCGGCACGACCCGCCGCGGGATCGGTCCGTGCTACCGGGACAAGGTGGGACGCGTGCACGGGGTCCGGGTCGCCGACCTGTACCATCCGTCGCAGTTTCGCGAGCGGCTGGCGCGGATCGTGGACTACAAGAACCGGCTGCTGGCCGCCATGCTGCCCGATTTCGAGCCGTTCGACGCGGCAGCCGTCGCCGACGAGTACCTCGGGTATGCCGATCGGCTGGGTCCGTACGTGCGCGACACGTCGAGCTGGGTTCACCACGCCATCGAGCAGGGCCGCCGCCTGCTGTTCGAGGGCGCGCAGGGCTCGCTCCTGGACGTGGATCACGGCAGCTATCCGTACGTGACGAGCTCGAACAGCAGCGCCGCGGGGATCGCGGCGGGCTCGGGCGTGCCGACGCGGCATATCGACCGCTGGATCGGCGTGGTCAAGGCGTACACGACGCGCGTCGGCGGCGGGCCGTTCCCGACCGAGCAGGACAACGCGGTCGGCGAGCGGATCCGCCAGGTGGGTCGGGAATACGGCACCGTGACCGGCCGGCCCCGGCGCTGCGGGTGGTTCGACGTGGTCGCCGCGCGACACGCCGCGCGGGTGAGCGGCTCGACCGAGCTGGCGGTCATGCTGCTGGACGTGCTCTCCGGCCTCGACGAGCTGAAGGTCGCCGTGGCCTACGAACGCGACGGCCGGCGGGTGGACGACCTGCCCGCGTCGCTCATCGACTTCGAGCGGTGCCGCCCGGTGTATGAGACCCTGTCCGGCTGGTCCGAACCGATCACCGAGGTCAGCCGGTGGGACGACCTGCCCGCCGCGGCGCGGGAATACGTCGGGTTCCTCGGCCGGCAGCTCGGGGTGCCGGTGGGCATCGTCTCGGTAGGGCCCGACCGCCGGCAGACGATCCTCCTGAGCTGAGTGAGGGCACGGCAACGACGCGATGTTCGGCGCCCTCGCGGCGGCGGTCCAACCGGTGGCCTGACCGGCGTTCGGTACGCCGGGCCGATCGAGCTGCCGGGAAACTCTCGACCAGGATGACCCATGTCGATCTCCGCGGAAGGTCTGGCTCGGATCGCCTCGGCCGGCTTGACGCCCGAGCAGCTCCCCCGGCACGTCGCGATCATCATGGACGGCAATGGCCGATGGGCCCAGCGCCAGGGCTTGCCGCGGATCGTCGGCCATCGTCGCGGGATCAAGAGTGTGCGAGCGGTCGTCGAGGAAGGCTGCCGGCTGGGGCTGGAGCAACTGACGCTCTACTGCCTCTCGGTCGAGAACTGGAAGCGCCCGCCCCGCGAGCTGACGTTCCTGATGCGGCTGCTCCGCCACTTTTTGGTCGTCGAGCGCAAGGAGCTGATGGAGCAGAATGTCCGCGTGACGATGATCGGCCGGCGCGAGGGCCTGCCGCGCGACGTGCTGGCCGAGTACGAGCGGACCGCCCGCCAGACCGCGCAGAACGACGGCATGACGCTCTGCCTGGCCGTGAACTACGGCGGCCGGACCGAGATCAGCGACGCCGCCCGCCGCCTGGCCGAGGACGTGCAGGCCGGCCGGATCCGGCCCGACCAGGTCGACGAAACCCTGTTTGCCTCGTACCTGTGCACGTCCGGCATGACCGATCCCGACCTGATGATCCGCACCGCGGGCGAGATGCGCATCAGCAACTTCTTGCTCTGGCAGGTCTCCTACGCCGAGCTCTACGTGACACCCAAGCTCTGGCCGGATTTCCGGGGGGACGACCTGATCCAGGCCTGCCGGGCCTACTCGGCCCGCGAGCGGAAGTTCGGCGGCCTGCCCGCCGCGGCCGCGGCGGCGCCGCTGGCCCTTAAGACCTGATCGCGCGACCCGCGCGACCGCCAGATCCCACAGACTCGATCAGGGACGTTCCTGGCCGGGCGACACGGACGGTTATATGCTATGGCGGAGGCTGAAAGTCGGTCAGGCTTTCGAGCCTGACGTTCTTCCGTAGGTCAGGCTTTCAGCCTGACGGTCTTTCGCAGGTCAGGCTTTCGAGCCTGACGGTCAAACCGGGACAGGCTGGAAAGCCTGTCCCACATGAGAACCTTCCTTGCCGGGGTACTATTCGGAAACGATTTCCTCACGGTCCGAGGGGTTCAGCACGCAAGGACTGCCCTACCTATGCTCTCGACGCGGCTGGTGTTCGGGATTCTGATGGTCGCCGGGCTCCTGGCCGCGCTGTGGCTGGACGAGATGCTGGCCCCCTGGTATCCCTTCTGGTTCCTGCTGGCCGCCGCGGTGATGATCGGGGCGGCACGCGAGGTCATCGGCCTGCTGGGCGCCACCAGTGCCAGCCCGTCGGCCAACTCGGTGGTCGGCGGGGTGCTGGCGATCCTCGTCGCCAACTGGATGCCGCACCTGGTCGAGAACCAGAGCCAGGCCGAGGCCGAGCCCGCCCTGCTCTACGACCCCGGCCGGCCGCTCGACGTGCTGGCCTGGCCGTTCCTGACGTTCATCGCCGTGCTCATGGCCAGCTTCGTGGTGCAGAGCGTCCAGTTCAACCGCCCCGGGCGGACGATGGCCAAGATCGCGGGCACGATCCTGGCCGTCGCGTATGTCGGGCTGCTCGGCAGCTTCGTCGTCCAGCAGCGCTGGTTCGAAGGGCGGCACCAGGGCCTGATGGCGATTGCATTTTTGGTCGCAACGGCCAAGGGGTCGGATACGGGCGCCTACACGCTCGGCCGGATCGCCGGCCGGCACAAGCTCTGGCCACAACTGAGCCCGAAGAAGACGGTCGAGGGCGCCCTCGGCGGGCTGGCCTTCGGCGTCGGCGCGGCGATGCTGGTCTCCACGATCGCCCGCCGCGGCCTGGGCATCCCGGCCTTCAGCCTGCCGCTGGCCGCGCTGTATGGCCTGGTCGTCGCCGCGGTCGCCCAGCTCGGCGACCTGATGGAGTCGATGATCAAGCGCGACTGCGAGCAAAAGGACGCCTCGAGCGCCGTCCCGGGCTTCGGCGGCGTCCTGGACGTGATCGACTCCCTCATCTTCGCCGGGCCGGTCGCCTACGCCCTCTGGATGTGGTTCGGCCCCTGAAGCGGCCGCCCGCGCGAGGCCCTGGAAGGAGCAGCTCGTCCCAGGCCCTTTCGTCCCCCGGTCGCTCCCCGTACCACCAGGACGGATGCCCTGATACCGCCAAGCCCGCCCGGATGATGGCGAGGGTCACCGCCGAACCGAACAGGATCGTGCAATTCCATCACGCACCCCTTGAGGCACCGTGCGCGGCGCGGTATCCGTACCTCCCAGATTCACCTACCCAACGGAGCCGCTCCCCTCGCGGCCCGCATCGAAGCGCGGAAAGGGGACAAAGCGCGGAAACGAGACATAATTAACTTTTTATGTTTATATGCAACGTAGAGTCGAGGTGTGCGCGGTGGCATCGTCGTGATGACAATACGGCATTTTCATTCCAGGGGTGCGACGCACATGGAGAGCGAGAATGAACTCCGACTGGCCGCGCACGACTCCGGGGAAGATTTGATGGCATCGTGGAATGCGATCATTACTCACGCGCCCTTGGAGATCGGTCGTAGGGCCAATTTCATACTGGCTGTGTATATGCAAAAGTATGGAGTCCGCGGGGCGTGTGAACGGCTCAACGGTCGGACGATTCGGGAGATCGTCGACCAGTTTGCCGAGGCCGAACCGCCTCCGCTTCTGGCCGCTGGCGAGCGAGAAGGCGTTCGCTTCAGGCTCTACGGGGCGTCTACTGGCTCGGATGCAGCGACACGAGGCTCTGAAACCAACGACGACCAGCCAGACACGAAAGGTGGACCGACGGAAAAGGGGAACTGACTGCTCTGTAGAGGGACGGGAAACGGGGACGGGACGGGGGTCCCAAAAAGGGGGCCCAAAAAGGACAGGCAACTTTCCGTTGCCCGTCCAGACCAGGCGTACGGATCAGGCGAGCCGGGCGATCGAGCCCTCCTCCCGGTGCGGTCGCCATCAAACTGATCCTTGCTTTGTCCCCGGCAGTGAAATGCCTGTCCTTTCTCTATCTTTCTCTATCTGTCCTTTCTCTATCCCCACCCGGAATCGCTCGAACTAACCGTCGGCGGCGTCAGTCGAGCCGCATGAGTCGACCGGCTGTTCCTGGCCATCCGAGCCGCGACGCCAGGCTTTCTCGACGAGCGTCAGGAAGGCCGAGAGCCGGTGCCACTCGGAGAGCACCGACGGGTCGACGGACTCGCCGATGGCGTCCGGCGGAGTCTCCCAGCCGTCGGCCAGTTGGTCGTCGAAGGCCGCGAGCGCGTCGATCAGCGGATCGTCGGCCGAGTGCCGTTCGATACCGCCCATGTCCACACCTCGGAATCGGGCCAGAGAGCCCGATTTGCAGATGTCTGTCAGGTCCCAGGACCCACAGGATCAAGGAACAACAACGATCCTGCCAAACTGGTGGAAATGCATGTCGAAGGCGACCGCCGTCGTGATTTCCAGGCGTTCCATCACCACGCGGCTCACGCAGTCGGTGAAGCTCCACCCTTTGTCCTGGTAGGTCGAGAAGACGTTCCAGGCGCCGACGACATCCGACTGTGTGACCCACTCGAGGTTGCATACCTCACCGCCGAGCAACGGGGGGCCGACCTCGACGGCCCGACGATATTCGCCGCGGACCTTGAACAACGTCAGCAGCTCATCGACGATGTAATCCGTGGTCAGCAGCGGTTCCGTGTTGCGGGCGAACCAGTTGCGGGCCGCGGTGTGGTCCGGGTCGGACGGGACGAAGCGGGCGAACCATGCCCCCGTGTCGACAAAGATCATCGTCAGGCACCGTAGAGGATGCGATCGTGATCGCGATTGGTCAGCCCGTCGTCGGTCGGGGACGCGGGCATCGCGTCCAGCTTCCGGCACAATCGCTCGAGGTTCTCGCGTTGCTGCCGGGTGCGGTTGTCGGCCGCCGGCGCGAACTGCGACCGGAGCGTCTCGATCGCCAGCGCCTCGGGAGACGTACCCAGCCTCACGGCCTGTTCGACCAGGCCCTTCTCGATGTCGGCCGTAAGTGTGATCGTCATGGTCGGCGCCCTTTCTAGCCGCGCGGTGATCGTCCCTCCATCTCATTGTCGCGGCGAGTCCATCGCCGATCCAGAGCGATCTTGCCGGGGTTCCTCGTCCGACCGATCAAAGCGATGACCCGTACTCCGCGAGCTCCTCCCGCAGTAGCCGGATGGCCCGGCTCCAGACCTTCCGGGCCCCATCGGCCGTGCAGCTCATGCGGGTGCCAAAACGTCCCAAAAGGACAGGCACTTTTCCGGTGCCCGACATACCCCGACCGTCGCGGCCGCGTTAGACTGATGGTGGGAGGTCAGCATGATCTACAGGGTTGCACTTCACCGCTCGGAGGAGGGCTACAGCGTCAGCGTGCCCGTCCTGCCGGGCTGCTGCTCGCAGGGCGACACCGAGGCCGAGGCCATCGAGAATATCGCCCATGCGATCCGTGAGTACCTTGAGGTGGCAACGGAGCTGGCCGCCGAGGCCGAGGCTCGCGAGGTTGAGGTCGCCATCTAGCCATGCCCAGGCAGGCTGCCAGGGATCAATCATCTCGACGCGGTCCGCGCCCTGGAGAAGGTCTGCTGCTCGAAAAGGGGCCCGGAACGGAAACAAAGCCGAGTCGCGTCAGGGCAGGATGTCCGCCACCGCGATCTCACCGATCTCGACGCCCTCGACCACCACGCGCAGCACATGGCCGGGGGCGAGGACCTCGTGCCTCCGATAGCCGTCAGGTCCCGGGTCGGAGTGGACCTCGACCTGGCCGTCGATCAGGTTGACGAGCCAGTAGACCGGGACGCCGCCGGCGGCATAGATGTCGGCCATCGCCCGATCGTCGTCCACGCTCGAGTAAGACACCTCGACGACCAGGGCGGTCTCGGCC
>DAIDHB010000296.1 GCA_027452145.1 Planctomycetales bacterium | reverse complement strand
GGGTCGGACCGCCGCGCCACACACCGAATCCTCTCGCCGGACCCTCGCGGCCGCGACCCCGCGTGGCGGGGTCGCGGCCGCGAGGGTGAAACGATGGCGGGGAGATGAGGGTACGCCTGGCGTTCCGGGGGGCTGACGCCCTCCGGCTACGTCCTGACGCCCACTTCGTGGGCTCCCGGGACGGCCGGAACCTCCAGCTTTCGCCCGTGCGCCACGCAACCGTAGCGAGCTCTAGCAGAACGGCTTGATCGCCTTGCGCATCGAGGCGGCGTCGGGGAAGCGCTCCTTGGGGTCGCGCGCCAGGCACTTGCGGATCACCTCGGCGAGGGCCGCCGGCACGTCGGGCCGCCGGTCGCGGATCGGGACCGGGGATTCCTCGAGCAGCATGCGGATCAGGTCGCCGCCGGCGGCCCCCTCGTCGTAGACGTACTGGCAGGTCAACAAGTAATAGAGCGTGGCGGCGGTGGCGTACAGGTCGGCCAGCGGCGTGACCGTCTTGAAGTCGAGCATCTGCTCCGGCGGCATGAACGGCACGGTGCCGCGCATCTCGCCCGAGAAGGTCAGGCCGGAGAGCCCGACGCCGCGGAAGCTCTTGGCCAGCCCGAAGTCGGAGATCTTCACGCAGAGGCCCTCGGCCGACTGCGCGATCAGGACGTTCTCGGGCTTGATGTCGCGGTGGACGAAGCCCATCCGGTGCGCCTGCTCGAGCCCCTTGAGGATCTGGCACGTGAGGCGGCAGGACTGGTCGACCGGGTAGCGCCCGGCGTCCGCCTTGGCCAGAGCCTCGAGGTTCGTGCCCGCGACATATTCCATCGCGAACCAGAACTGCCCGCGCGTCATGCCCTGCTCGTAGCACTCGACGATGTTCGGGTGGCGGAGCTGGCTGATCACCGACATCTCGCGCTGGAACCGATCGATCGCCGAGCGGGTGGTCGCCGTCTCGGGCATGATCAGCTTCAGCGCGACCATCTGCCCGGTCATGTTGTGCCGGGCCTGGTAGACCACGCCCATGGCGCCCCGGCCGAGCTCGCGCAGGCAGGTGTAATAGGGGACGGGCTGGGGCAGGCTGGCCGACTCGGAGCGGCACGAGGCGCACCACCACTCCACCAGCTCGTTCGCCGCGGCGCCGGCCGGGCCGGCGATCGTCAGGTTCTGCGGCGCCGGCGTCCCGCAGCCGGCGCAGCGGACACTCCCCGCGCGGAAGACGGTCGTCCCGCCCGCGGCGTCCGAGGGATCGTCCAGCGACGAGATCGACCCGGCCGTCTCGACCTCCACCCGGAACACGCTCTGCCCCGCCGCAATCACGTCCCGCGAGGCCAGCGGCGATCGATCCACACGCCGGTTGTTCAGGAAGGTCCCGTTCGTGCTCCCCAGGTCGCGCACCTCGCACGTCGGCGGATTCAGCTCGATCATGAAGTGGTCGCGCGACAGGGCCATGTCCTCCGGCATCGGACAATGCACGAATCGCGACCGCCCGATGACGAACGTCTCATGCCGGTCCAGCACGAACTGCCGGCCCTTCAGCGGACCCTCAACGACATCCAATATGACTCGCATGACCTCGCCCCATGCTCCCCACCCTGGCGCCTCGCCGCGGCGCGGGGTCGAGCCGGGACTGCCGACATCCATCATTCCCGGCTCGCTCATCGTTGGATCTCGATTGGTTCCCGGTGCTCGGTGCCGTCTTTCATATTACGATCGGATACGCGGAAAATGTGACGAACGGACCCGAAATTCCCAAAAAGAACTTTTCCCCACAGCACCCAAGCAATGAGCATGAACGCAGCCGTGCAGACTTCGGCGGCCCACCGTCGCGGCACGGCCCGCCGTTCCGGGCACCGGAGGGTAGCGACAGATGATCCGTGCCCATGGGGAATTATCCCGAGTCATGCGGCAATTCCCTCATCGCGGGGCTGGACGGTCTCACAGGCGGAGGATGATCCATGGATGCCGATTGGCTTGACGTCTCGGCGAGCGTCGTCGAGGCGCGGTCGCATGCGAGGGCGATCGTCGCCCTGGAGACGACCGTGATCGCACAGGGACTGCCGTGGCCGGACAACCTCGAGACGGCGCGGGGGATGGAAATCGCCGTGCGTTCCGTCGGCGCCGCGCCGGCGTCGGTCGCGGTCGTCCGGGGCCGCCTGCGAATCGGGCTGGCCGACGCGGAGTTATTCGAAATCTCCCGCTCGGCGGCGACGGGTCCTGGCGGAGCGGCGGGCGCCGGCGGCCGGGACGACGACCGGCCGGCGGAGGGCAGGGGGCGTTGGGCCAAGGCCAACCGCCGCGACCTGGCGGCCGTCGCGGCGGCCGGGGGCTGCGCGGCGACGACCGTCTCGGCGACCCTCTGGGCGATGAGAAGGGCCGCCCTGGTGCCGGGTGTCATGGCGACGGGCGGGCTGGGTGGCGTCCATCGCGACGCGGGCTCTAGCTTCGACGTCTCGACCGACCTCGACGAGCTGGCCCGCGCCGACGGGTCCGTGGTCGTCTGCTCGGGGATGAAGTCGATCCTGGACGTCCCGGCGACGCTCGAGTCCCTGGAGACGCGGGGCGTGCTGGTCGTCGGCTATCGCACGGACGAGCTGCCCGGTTTCCTGACGCGGTCGGCCGGGCTGCGGCTGGAGCACCGGGTCGACTCGCCCGCCGAGATCGCGCGGCTGGTGCGGGCCCACCGGGAGCTCGGCCTGCCGGGCGCGATCGTGCTGGTGCAGCCGGTGCCCGAGGAATCGGCGATGGACCCCGCGCCGCTCGACGCGGCGATGGCCCGGGCGCTCGAGGCGGCCCGGCGGGCCGGAATCGCCGGCAAGGCGCTCACCCCGTTCCTGCTCGAGGCCGTGCGCGAGGCCACCGAGGGACGGAGCCTCCGGGCCAATTGCGAGCTGCTGATCGCCAACGCCCGGCTGGCCGGCGAGGTTGCGACCGCGATGGTCTCCTGATCGCCATCATCGCGGGCCGGACCCTGGCCGGCCGACGGCGACGGACATCATTCGGGCGCCGGCGGAGGTCCGATCCGCCGGGACGGCCGCGGACTCGGCGGACCCGGTTTTGCGGCCGGACGGGAATCCGAGGGCGTCGGCGCGGCCGGGCGGGTGGCCGCGGGCAACGGTGAGGCCGGCCGGGCGGCCGCCGGCGGCTGGCCTGCCGATGGCGACGGTGAGGCCGCGGCCGCGCCAGGCCCCGCGGCGGCGCCCGGCTCCGAGGGGCCTGGATCGAAGGTCGCGAGGATCTTCTCGATGTCGTTGCGGAACACGATGTGGTCGTCGCGCCGCGTCAGACCCTGGAACCAGAAACCCTCCGACCGGTTGGTCAGGATCAGGTAGGCGTCGAGGTAGAGCCGCGCGTTGCTCGCCGGATCCCGGTACGCCTCCTCGAAGTGGAAGATCTTGCGATGGCGAGGCGCCCAGTCCTTCTCGGGCAGCCATCCGGTCTGACCGCGTCCGATGGTCTCCAGGCCCCTGGTCGTCCACTCGTCGTGGAGACTCTTGACGAAGGCCTGGGGGTCAGTCTTCGCGCGGCCGAGCAGGGGGTTGTCCTTCCCGGGGGCGTCGACGAACAACAGGTCGGGATCCTTCGATCCGCGGACCAGGTCGAGCTGGCCGGTGAGGTCGACGCGAGCCCGGAACTCCTGGGGATATCGCAAATGGTAACGCCCCCGGGGGTCGTCATAGAGGATCCACGAATTCGCCTGGTCGGCCGTGGGCGGGGGCGCGGGGACATTCAGGGGTGCCACCTGGCTCCCGCCGGTCCCGGGCAGCAGCCGCCGGCCCAGGATCAGCTCGCGGGTACCGATCCGCTGGAGGCGCCCGTCCCGGTCGATCGGCTCGCTGAGCCGCCGGCCCATCTGGAGCTTGGAGATGTAGCCCCTGGCTTCAAGGATGCCGGCCTTCCGACCCCGGTCCTCGCCCGCCGGCGCGCCGGGGGCGGGGGCGGCCACGGCCACCGGGGCGGGCGGCGGCTCGAAGACGAACGTGACCCTCGCGTCGAGCGTGCCGATCCCCAGGTTGTCGTCGATCTCGCCGGTGATCTCGACGATGGCCTCGTGGGCCGTCCCCTGGGCGGCCTTGCGGACCTCCACGAGCGTGCCCTCGAGCTGGATCTCGCCGTCCTCGGGCAGCCTACCGAGCAGCGCCAGCGCCCCGTTACGCGAGATCTGCCAGGTGTCCTCGATCCGCACCGGACGGCTCGGCGGCGGCATGACCGCCATCAGCCGCGGGAACGAGGTCTGCTCCACCATCATGTTGTACTCGTCCAGCCGGATGGGGCGGTCCTTCGTCGTGCAGATGAACTCGGGCACGGACCCCGGCCGCAGGTGATACCAGACGCCCAGATCCTTGAAGAAGCGGGCATACCTGGCGTGGTCCGGGCGGGCCGAGGCGACGCGGAACGAGTCGTAGCGGCGCACGGCGTCGACCACCTCGCCCTGGCGGCCCACCTTCGCCGGGCGCTCGGTGTAGATCGTCTTGTACCTGACCTCCTCGCGGGCCGGCGCCCCGTTCGCCTTCTCCGTCTCGACGCGCACGGTCTCGATTGCCCCGACCTGGTACTGCACGATCACGTCGGGCCGGTTCGGATCCTCGGCGACGTCGTACTTCTCGCTGAACCGATAGCGATAACTCAGCGCCAGTTCGTTCTCGCCTCCGGCCGAGTCGGCCCCGGGGGTGGCCGCCGGCTGCTGGGCCCGCGCCCCGGCCGTCGCGATGAAGAGGAGAGCCGCCCCGGCCATCACGGCGAACGTCCGCCCCACGCCTGTCCCCGCCCCGCCGCAACGGCATCGGCTGTCGTTCATAGCTCGTCGTCCCCGGTGCCCGTGCCCTCAATAGGGGTCAAGGCCGCACGCCCGTTGTCGCGCCCTCGACCGCCTGAATCCATCCCAATTAGAGCATACCGACAGCTCGTCGGGTACGAGGCAGGCCCCGCGATTTCGGAGACTTCTCGCTGGACGCCACCGCGAGCCGCTCCGATCCACACGGAGGAAATCGCCTTCCGGTTCGCGGGATCACGGGGCGGCCGGATTCCGGCAGGCTCCTTCGTCGGCATTCCTCACTCGGAATCGGTGTCAGGATCGCCCATCGATCGAGACGAGCGCGGCTCGGACAGCTCCTCCCGGCTTCGACTTCGGGGATCGGGATTCCTTTTCTCCGCAGATGATTCGACCGTTCACCATAAGTTATTATCCAGAAGAGAGATCCGCCAAGCAATGTCCGGCCTGGCCCACGCCCCTTGGCTCGCGCGGGGAAATCAGCAATGTCCGGCCTGGCCCGCGTGGTGTTTGTCCCGAACGACGCGAGCGGTGGGCGTCAATCCCCTGTCTTCTCCGCTCCGGACAGGGGCCTGGCGCCCACCGCTCGCCAGGCCCCTGATCTCTCGGCCCGGGATGGTCATCGCACGCGCAGCGACGCGTTCGACGCCAGCCCGGGCCCGAGAACATGCCCGGCGTGAACTGCCTGATCACTCGATCCGACCGAATTGGGAAAGAGCCGATCTCGCGAGCGGCGGCCAGGACCACGGTAAGAGTCCGGCCGGGCTCGGCGATGTGACAGCGAGGGGCGACCGCGCGGCGATCCTCGCGGCGCGCACCGGGTCAGTGCGGCACCGTTGAGGGACGCCTCGGAGGCGGTCGAGCGGCGGCGATCGAGGCGATTTGACGCATCGGTGGCCCTCGCGAGCGGTCGCGAGGATGCGTCGAGTCGGGCTTCGCGGTCGACACGAACCCCGAAACACGGCCGAAATTGGGTTCGTTTTGCGTTTTTGCAGGGGTCAACGCGGTCGAAACGCGGAAAACCGGCCCCGCCAGGGCGGTCCGACCGCCGCGGACCACCGAGCCGGCCGCGATCTGGATTCTCGACCACGAATGACACGAAGGGCACGAATGGGCGGGATGGTCCGATTCGTGCCATTCGTGGTGGACGGTTCTCCGATCGGGATCGAAACCGCGATTCGAGCCGGCCGCGATCTTGATTCTCGACCACGAATCACACGAAGGGCACGAATGGGCGGGATGGTCCGATTCGTGCCCTTCGTGCCATTCGTGGTTGAAAGTCGTCCGATCGGCCGTGGTTATCGGACGCTGACCCCCGGCGAGCCCCGGCGATCCCGCCGCCGGCAGCAACAGCGCGATCAGCACCGTCCACAGGCCCAGGTTCTGGAACAGCCGGATGAAGCCCCGCGCCATCCGCCGCATCCGCCTCGCCGACATCTTCCGACGCCGCCGCACCGGACGCGGCGGCGCGGGGTAGCCGGCGTAGGTCCTGTACAGGCTCCGGCCTCCCGGGCTGCGCCACGGCGGGACCACCGGCGCCCGCCATCGCTCGCCTCTTTTCCAACGCTCCTTCGCCCGCTGCTCGCGCGGCGAGATCCACCGCCTCGGCTTCTCGTCCACGAGCCGCGGCGGCGCCGGCTTCGGCCTCGCCGGGCGTGGGCGAGGCGGCGGGTCGGCCGTCATCACCTGCCCTCGCCGCCGGGCCTTCGTGAACCGGTCCACGATCCGCGCGATCGCGTGGTTGTACTGGTCCTGCTTTGACCGCAGCCAGCGACCCTCGGCGCTGTCGTCGAACAGATGCGTCGACGGCCGGACCTCGGTCAGATCGGCGTCCAGGCCCCGCAGCCCGGCCTCGGTCTCCTCGATCCGCGCCGTGGCCTCGTCGATCATTTCGAGCAGGAAGTCGCGCGCCGCCTCGGGCGACTCGGGCATCGCGCGCTGGAGCCGGCGGCCGAGCAGGCGATCGCGATAGCGGTTGATCTCGTGCGCGTTCAGGCCGTCCCACAGCGCCGAGAAGGGATCGGGGCGAGATCGATCCGTCACGTAATTGGCGACGATGATCTCGAGCACGCCGAAGTCGTCGGCCGCGTCGAGCGGGCGATGGCCCGAGAGCCGAACGGCGCGGATCAGTTCGGGGTCGGACCAGGCCTTCCCGGCATCCAGGACGGCGCGCAGCTCGGCCCAGCGCTCGCGCATCCACTTGCAGCCCTCGGCATTGCGTTCGAGCTGCATGACGAGGAACAGCGGGTCGTTGACATCGTCGATCTCGTAGAGATATTCGCCGATCTGACGACGGGGCCCCGGCGTGGGCTCGGGCGCGCCCTCGGGGGCGAAATCGGGCAGGAGGCGGCGGGCGGCGTCGCCGAAGGTCTCCCGTTTCTGCCGGAGGTCGGCCTCGGCGGCCTCGTCGATGGCGTCGGCGATGAGTGCGGTCTGGACGCGTTCGGCGCGGTCGAGCCGCCAGGAATAACCGGCGAGTCGGCGGACGAGGTCTTCCTCGTAGGCCGTACAAGGCTGGAGTGCGGCGTTCCAGTCGCTGAGGCGCCGCTCGAAATCGGCCTTTTCCTCGTCGGGCAGGTTGTTGACGTGGGCGTGCAGTCCATGCGTGATGGCGTTGCGTCGCGAGCGGGCCTTGCCGGCGTCGGTGCGGGGTCCGGTGGATTTGAGGGCATTGCGGCGATTGGCCGCGATCTGCCGTTCGCTTGCCATCGCTGCGGCCCCTCCCAGTTTCCCCATCTTCGCGGTCCGGTCCGGGGTGGCCTCGTCGCACCCCCGTCCCTCCGGGCGGTCGTCCCGGCGAGTGCCGGGAGGGCCTGTCGGCCGCCTGGAATTCCTATTTTAACTGGGATGGGCGGAGTTTCAAGATAGGCGACGTGAAAAAATTTGCGGATTTGCGAGAGCGGGGGGGGTGGGTGCGAGATGGATCGAAGAATGTTGAACCACAGAGACACCGAGACACAGAGACTGGAAGAGATGTCGGTCGGGATCGCTTCATGGCTGATCGAGCCGAGTTGAGCCGGTCTGGGGGCAACTTCGCGGTGCGATCTCTCTGTCTCGTTGTCTCTGAGGTTTCGATCCCCCCGGACCGGGCCGGCGGACAGCGTCGAGACGAGGAAGGATATTCGGATTTATTCACCACAGAGGACACAGAGAGAGTCAAACCGGGATTCGTCGGTTTCGCCTTACCGGGGCCTGTAAGTCGGGGGTCTCCTGTTTGGATTCTCTGTGGTCTCTGTGTCCTCTGTGGTGAGGTCTCCGTCCGGAAGGGCCGGCCGGCCGGCGGGATGGGCGGCGGCGGGAACCGGCCGGCGGCCGTCCGTAATCCTCCGGCCGGCTTCCGTGTATTTCCGCCCGGGTCGTTGCCGGACGGCTGGAATCCGGGCATAATTCAGATGTCGGCCGGATATAGACGGCCGGAAGGGCGTGAAACTCCACGCCCGATTGGCGGGTAAATTCTTGTTAGGCCGCCTTGATTGGAGGCGAGCGATATGATGGTGAGGCCAGCGACCCCACAGGAGCTTGAGGCTGTACGCACCGCCCGGGATGAGTTCCGGGCCTATTGGGGGTCGATCCGGCCCATTTTCGCTTGCGCTT
>DAIDHB010000295.1 GCA_027452145.1 Planctomycetales bacterium | reverse complement strand
CGGAGTCGGGCGGGAAGGCCGGGCGACTTCGGACGGCGCGGTACGATGCTCAGCGTCGGATGGTGGCCGACGGGTTGAGGCTGGGCGCGGCCAGCGCGGCGGGGATGGCCGGCGCGGGGATCGTCGGGCGTGCTGGGGCCGGGGATGAGGACGCCGACGCGGTCCGGGCGGACGGGACCGACGCGGGCGGCATCGCCGGCGAGGGGCGTGGGGAGGCACTCGCACTCGGTCCCGCTCCCGCTCCCGCTCCCGGGCCGGCGTCGACGCCGGGTGTGGGGGGAGACACACCGGCGTCGCGCTCGGCCTGGCTCAGCATGTTCTGGATCAGCATGGGCGTGCCCAGGGCCAGCAAAAGGTCGGCCTGCGCCTGGGTCGCCGCCCAGACGGCGTCCAGCCGCGAGTTGTCGAGCTGGATCAAACGCTGGCGGGCCTGCATCAGCCGCGAGAGGTCCGTCTGACGCAGCTCGAACAGCCGCTCCAGGCCCTGGACCTCCTTCTTCAGCTCGTCGCTCAGGCCCGCGGAGTCGTTCACCAGGTCGGTGGCGCCGTTCCAGCGCGCGACGGCCGCGCGCACCTGCGCCATCGCCCGCTGCTGCGCCTGCGCGGCGGCCACGCTCGCCCGCTGGTGCTCGGCCATCCGCTGGGCCACCAGCGGCTTGCCCGAATTCAACACGGGCAGGGGCGTCACCCAGATGAGGCCGATGTACTGCACGCCGGCCTCGTCCATCGCGTACTGCGGGCCGAGGATCTGGGTCGGCAGCCGATCGCCTTTCGCCAGGTCGACCGCGGCATGCGTGCCCGCGACCTGCGCCTGGAGCGCGCGGATGTCCGGCCGGTTGGCCAGGGCCGTCTGGATCATCTCGTCCTCGTCCACGGGCGGGATGTACGGCGGCAGGGTGAACTCGCCCAGCGGCTCGACGGCGCCGGCCTCATCGGGGATTCCGAGCTGGTTGCGCAGGTCGCCCAGCGCGGTGAGATAGTCCTGCCGCGCGGCCTTGACGGCCTGGCGGGTGCCGTGGGCCTCGACCCGCGCCAGCGCGAGATCCGCGGCGGTGACCTGCCCCTGGGCGGCCTCGAGCTGGCGGCTGAGCGACTCGGTCAGGCGATCGTTGAAGTCGGCGAGGTCCTGGGCGAGCCGGTACTTCTCGCGGCGGTAGGCGGCCGTCTGGAAGAAGCGGTAGGTCTGCACCAGGGTGGTCAACTCGGCCTGGATCACGTTCCACTTCTGCTGGTCGTAGGCGGCCTGCGCGATCCGGTAGCGGTGGGTGGTCTGGTGGCCCAGCTCGATCGGCTGGCGGATGGAGAACAGGATGTAGTTCTGCCCGTAGTGGTAGAAGCCGCCGTGGTGGCCGCCGCCGCCTCCCCCACCTCCGCCGCCGGGGCTGGAGCTGCCGAAGGTATTGGGCGGGATCAGCGTGATCGGGCGGTAGTCGACCCAGACGGTGGGATTGAGCGTGGTGGGAAAGCGGCGGGCGACCTCGACGGCCTCGGCGGAGGGGGCCAGCGGATTCCCCTGGCGGAGCGCCACCAGGTCGGGGTTGCTGGTAAGCGCGCCATAGAGCGCAAGCTGGAGGCTGATCGACTGGCCGCCGAGCTCGGCGGCGTTGACGGCCGGGGGCATGACCGGCGGGGCGGTCGGCTGGGGCTGGGCGCCGGGATCGGGCAGGGGGGTGGCCATCACGTCCGGGGCGCCGGCCTGGGTGCGCCGCAGCGACGGGTCGCCCGCCGGTCGCCTGACGGCCGGCGCGGGCCGAGGGCGCGTCCCCGCAATGCCGGAAGTCCGAGCGGGAGCGAGAGCCGAGAACGATGGCATCGCCGCCGTCGCGGCCGAGGCCCGGATCCGCGTCGATGGAGCAGCAGGAGCCGGAGCCGAGCCTGGAGCCGGAGCCGAAGCCGGGCCTGGAGCCTGGGTCGGGCCGCGCTGCCAGCTCTGATCCCGCGGGGCCGTGGTCGCCGAGGCGCCCGGCTGCGGCCCCCACGACGACACGGGCTGGGACCCGTAGGCCCCCGCGATCCGCTGGCGGGTGGATCGGCCCGCCGCGGCGCCGGCAGACCGCCCTGATGCGGATCCGGCCGCGGGTGCGATCGTCCGGCGGGCGGGATCGGCCGTCGTGGGGTTGCCCGCCGATGCCATCGGACTCCGCACGGCGCCGAACGACGCGGGCGCCGGCGACGTGGATGGGGCCGAAGACCCGCCGTCATCGGCGGGAAGTCCCTGCCCGCTGGCCGGACCGGCCGCCGACAGCCCGATCCCCGCCGAGATCAACGCCCCGCTCGCGAACCGTCGCCATGCGATTCCATCCATGGGAACATTCTCTCCGGTTCGACGGCGCCACCGCTCCGGGTGCACCGATTCCTCCAGGGCAAGCGGCCGCTCCAGGCCGATCGTCCCGTATGCCCATCCAGCCTGATCCGATTGGTCGCTCAGAAGGCGTTGTGCGCCGTGCGAGCCTTGTGATAATTCGGCGGGTTGGGGGTATCGGATTCTAAATTCCGGATCATTGGCGCGGGGAGAAGTGGGGGAGGCGTGAAACCTTGCGGGATGGGGCGTCTGGACGGGGTCCGCCCCGCGTGGAGGCGGGACCGCGACGATTCCGAACCCAGGCAACCAGGGACCGTCCGGGGCGTCCTGTCGCCCGACCTGCCCGCCGGGACGGCCGATGCGGGGCTGGGCCAGCGGATGCGGCCGGCGGCTTTTCATCACCTCCGTCTTAATCCCACCAGTGGTCTGGCCGGATCCAGAACCGGGCGACCTTGCCGGTCAGGCCCTTGGACTGGCCGGAGTCCACCGAGACCGCGACCTTGCGGAATTGGTCCCCTGGGTTGTCCGAAGGGTCGTCGACGACCTTGACGTGGTCTCCGGCATTCAGGCGAGGCAGCGCGACTTCCTCGCTCGACGACTGCTCGAGGATCACCGAGTCGATCCCGCCGATGGTCGCGGAAACGCCTCTGGAGAGATGAGATTGCCGCTGATCTCTGGAGAGCAGGTAACCGACGTATCCGCCCACCGCCAGGACCACCACCACCGCCAGGATGATCTTCCGCCGCATCGAGTGCTCCTCATAAGCCTGACGTTACCGACAGAAGTCCACGTGGGAGGGGGCTGGATTTTTGGCTCAAGCGGCGAACGAGGCTCTCCAGCGATGAAAATCGCCCCAAGAACCCCGGAATGCCCCCACCAAGCCCCACCAGGGCCACGCCACAGGCGAG
>DAIDHB010000294.1 GCA_027452145.1 Planctomycetales bacterium | reverse complement strand
CCCACGATGATCGGCCGCGACTGACGCCTCCACGCGGGTGCCGGCCTCGTCCCCCGGCGCATCATGAGGCGGTGATGATCGTAGGCTCGATGGTGTTCGAGGTCGTCGTCCCGTCGGTCGCCGTCACGCTGACGGTCACGGAAGTGTCGTAATCGGTATGCGCCGGGCCGTCGTTATCGAGCTTTTCGTCCAGGTCCACGTCGCACGACGTGGTCGCCGGGTTGAAATTGTACGTCGTCCCCGTCCACTTGATGGTCGGGTTCGGCGACTTGCTGGGGAAATAAAGCACCGTGACGGTCAGGCCGTTGGCGAGCCCCGAGCCCGTCAGGCTCGCGGTCGAGGTCGAGTCCTTCGTCCAGTGCAGCCCTTTGTTCCCGGACCTGAGCTGGCTCGTCGGCACGAAGCTGTTGAGGTTGATCGACATGAAAGCCTCGCCGTTCGCAGGGGGAGCCTCGAAGACCGGCCGACATCGGCCGGATGCCATGAGCTTAACCGGCGAGAAACCCGACCGCAAATCCCCGCCGGACGCCGGCCCTGGCGTCCCGGTGTCCGCCCCGCCATCTCCCCAGGCTGCCCGGACAGGACCGGATTCCGCGCGATGGCACGAGACTTTCAAGCAGGAGGCTCCGGGCGGACGTGCGCGCACCCTGTCCGCATGCCCGCCGGGACCGCCCTGCTTGCGGGGAGCGCTCGTCGTCGAGGTGAATGGAACCTGCGCTCGTGCCTTCATGGCGCGATCGGGTGCGGGCTCGGGCGAGGCGGATTGGGACACGACTCCGAAGATGTCGCCGGCATGAAAGCAGGTCCCGCTGGGCATGGTTTCCATGAGCAGTGCTGAATTCCGCGAAGGGGGCGCCCCGGCCGATCTACCCGGCGACCCCCGCGAACGAGTCGGAATGCTCAATCCCCCGGAGACCGCGTCGGGTACGCCCGGCGCCGCCTCCGCCGAGCTGAACATCCCGGGATATGAGCTCCTGGATCACATCCACGACGGGGCGATGGGCACGGTGTTCCGGGCCCGGCAGATCAGCGTCGATCGGATCGTCGCCATCAAGGTCCTGGGCGAGACCTGGGCCCGCGATGCCGAGCTCGTCGAGCGCTTCGGCCGCGAGTCGCTGATCGCCGCGCAGCTCTCGCACCCCAACATCGTCGGCACGATCGACGCCGGCGAGGCGAACGGCCGGCCCTACCTGGTCATGGAATACGTCCCGGGATCGACGCTCCACCAGCTCCTCGAGGAGCGGGGGCCCTGCGACGAATCCACGGCGCTTCGGATCGTGATGGACCTCGCGAGCGCCCTTCGCTTCCTGCACCGGCGGGGGCTCGCCCACCGCGATATCAAGCCCGCGAATATCATCCTCACGCCCGAGGGCCTGGTGAAGCTGGTCGACCTGGGACTCGCTCGACCGCTCGAGGACGAAAGCTGGGCGGTCGCGGAGGCCGGGATGGCGGTGGGCACGCCGGAGTACATGAGCCCCGAACAGACGAGGGGGCAGAGCGACCTGGACATCCGCAGTGACCTCTACAGCCTCGGTGCCACGCTGTTCCACCTCGTCACGGGGCGCGTCCCCTACGGCGGCGAATCGGTCGCCGAGGCCATGCAGCGGCACGCCAGCGCGCGGATCCCCCTGCCCGCGCCCGAGTCGCTCAACGCCGCGCTCACCAGCGGCCTGAGCGCCATCGTGCGGAAACTGATGGCCCGGAATCGCGAGGACCGCTATCGCAACCCCGACGACCTGATCTTCGATCTCGCGAGGATGCTCCGCGGCGCCCGTCCGGCGATCGCCGAGTTCCCGACGGATGCGTTCGCTCCCCTCGCCGTCGGCGAGGCCGCGGCAGCGAATGGGCGCCCGCCCGACGCGCCCGCAACCCGGCCGCACCACGGGGTCGACGGTCCGTTCGCGATCGGCGAGACCGACGGCCGTCTGCCCGCCTGGCTCTGGCTCCTCCTGTTCTCGGGCCTGACCCTCGCGCTGCTGATGACGGCCGCCGCCGTCCTGGTCCTGGTGGCCGATTGATCGGTCCGCCCTCGCTATCGCGCCGCGCCCTTGCGCCACTCGTCGAGCCATTCCTTCCCCTGCTCCTTCGTGAGCGCCGCGAACTGGGCGTCGATATCCGGGCGCTTCGGACTGCCCTTCTGCTCGCACGCGATCCCCCGCCGCACCAGGACCACCGATTCGCCGGCCCAGTCTCCCGAGGTCAGCCCGCTCGCCAGGGCGGCGTAATACCAGATCCGCGCATCATTCGGGTAATTCTGGCCGACGGTGAGGAACACGTCGCGCGCTGCCGAATACTTCCCCTGTCGAAACAGGGCGGCACCGAGGTCCCTGCCCAGGTCGCCGGGGCTGACCGGCTCGGGCGCGGGGGAGCGCGATTCCATCGCACCCTTGAGCGCCATCAGCGACGCGTCGAGCTGCTTCGGCACGGCGGCGACGTCCGCCTGGAGGGCGTTCAGGCCCCTGTCCACCGCATCGAGCCGTCGGCGGAGCGCCTCGAACGTCGCCGGCATCGGCGCGAGCTTCCGGCTCTCCTTGACCAGATCGTCGATCCTCGCCTGGAGCGGCGAGAGGTCGGGCGGCGCGGGCGCAGCGGGTGAAGCATGCGCCGCGGGAGCCGGCTCGGTCCTGGTGTTCAGGCGGCCGTCGAGCCGGGCGAGCTCGCGCCCGAGCGTACCGAGGTCCGCTCGCATCTCGCCGATGCGCGACGACAAGGCGTCGACGGCGCTCCCCGAGGCCCTGGCGTCGATCGCGCGCACGACATCGCGCAGGGCGGTGTCGGTCGCCCCCGTGGCGGCCGGCTCCGTGCGTACGGCGCCCTTCCGCGCGACGGCCCATCCCGCGAGCCCCCCGCCCAGGAAGAACAGGATGTTGCCAGCGAGGACCACGAGGACGACCGGCAACGAGGCCCGGTGCTCGATCACGACACGAGGCGACGCGGGTTCTCCTTCACGTCGCGGAGGTAGCGGTTCCTCGCGACCGGCCAGCACCTGGGCTTCCTCGCCGGTTGCGGGCGATTCCGGGGCCTCGAAGAAGTCGGGCGGCAGTCCGCCCGTCGACGAGGATGTCTCGTCCATCTCGAGTGCGTCGGGATGACTCGGGTGATCTGCCATTCGTCGTCCGCCTTCCGAGACCTGATTGGGCCTTCGATCGTCGCGACGAAACCCATCGCGTCGGCAACCGGTCGTGCGGCGCACCCCTCCAGCCGGCCCGCCCATCGGCGACCTGGCTGCAAAAGACGTTCCGACCGGCGGACCTGCGAAACGGCGTGATGCGCGGAAGGGTCTGGGCGAGAGAATCCCGGATCAACCAATCGGCCTCGGCCTGCTCGGACCGGAGCCGCCTCGCGCGGCGGAGCGGCCGATTTCCCGAAGACCGGGTAGCCCTGCGGAGATGCGGCCGGTACCTCGTCGGTGGACCGCCCCGGCACCGAGGGAGATGACGCCGGACGCCACGACCCCCGTCGTTCAGGCGCATCGAGGGCGTCCGCGCGGCGCGAATTGCGGCCCCCCGGGGTTGGGCCGGTCGGGCATCGGCTCGGTCCCCGGCGGAGGTGCGTGCACGAGGGCCAGACTCCACCAGACGCACACGCTGAAGTACAGGGTCATCCAGGGGATCTCCGCCCGCCACTCTTCCCACGAGAACGTCACAACCCGCCGCGACCAGGCATCCCGCAGGCCCTCGCCGAGCGTCAGGTACTGCCGCCCGAGGGCCTCGTCGGCCCGCCAGCGCGAGACATACATGGGAATATCGCAAGAGATCATGTAGGCGACATACAGAATGCCCATCGCCAGCGCCGCGGCCAGGAACGGTCCCCGCGCGGCAGGTCGACGCGCCCAGTAGACCAGGCCCCCGGCAACGAGTAGCGAGGCGGCGAGCGCCCAGAGCGATTCCTCCGCCGCGTTGAAGAGGTAGCAGGTCGTCAGGACCCCGGACCACGAGCAGACCTCGGCCACCGCGATCAGCGGGACGAGGAGCCAGGCCACGCCGACCCCGAACCGGGACCCGACGCCCCGGGCGGCAGCGTGCAGCAGCAGCGCCCACTGGGCCACGAAGCACAGCTCGGCGGCCGTGGCGACCGACCGGCCGATCGCCACGCTCGAGAGCCACGAGTCGACCAGGCCCAACCGCTGCACGTCCGCTCGCGGGATCAGCGAGCGGAAGCCGCATCCCGCCACGAACACCGCCGAGAGCCACAGTTGCCACCTCTGGAACCGGCCGGCAGGATCCTCGGCCTCGCCCGACCGGCGCACCACCCGCGCCGTCCGGTGCCAACCGCAGGCGTTGACCACCGCCACGGCGCACAGCACGGTCCACCACGTCGCCACGCCGCTCGACCGCAGCTCCGCCGGCCGATGCACGAGCAGGACGTTCCACACCGCGGCAAACGCCGCGCACCCCACCGCGACCGACACGGCATTCGGATTGAGATATCTCGGATTACCGTTCTTCAAGAGTCGCATCCTCGCTGAGCCGCCGGGCGATGAAGGGACGGTGTATTTTCCATGAATATCCGGTGTAGAGTCTACACCGAACTGGCTACTTTCCTCGCGCGGCGATGCCCGGGCATCACGCCGGGCCGGCACGGAGCGCCCCGATGCCGAGGCGGACGTCGATGCGATCTCGATTCACGCCGAACGGGTCGCTCGCGACGATGCCCGTCCGCCGGGCCGGCGCTCCGGGCTCACGCCGGGTCCGCCACCGTGCGAGCCCGTCGAGCGCAGATCTTCCGGCCTCGCCGAAGCTCTCGCTTGCCTCGGTTGACCCTGTGACGTTAGCATATCGGCGAACGTCATATGTCGGGACCGATCCGTTCGGACGATTCACCTGAAAGAGGGGCGACCATGCCATGCTACGGGCCGAGCTGGGATTACGGACTCAAGCCCGGGACCCCGGAATATGAATCCGCCAGGGCCAGGGTCGAGGCGGGCAAGAAGGCAACTTATCATGTTATCGATTATTATCTGAATCTCTGCAAATTGCCCCTGCCCGTGCCGGACCCGAACGATGCCGAGCTCATGGCGGCCTGGCGAGACCTGGTCCGGGAGACGGCCCGGCACGCCGGCCAGGACATCGGCACCGCCAGCATCGCCCGTTATGGGTCGGCGGTCTACCTGATCGCGCACCACCTGCGCTGCGACGGAGTGCACGTCGAGAAGCTCTGGGATCAGCAGAAATTCATCGAGGTGTCGGACCCGCGTGAACTTGCCTACGGATGGATCATGCGCTGTTGCGTGGGCGTGATGACCGGCAGGTTCGAACGTGAAGGATGGTCGGTCGTCCTGGTCCGCCGCGAGGGGTCATGACCTCTCGCTGAGCGTCGCCATCCGGCGAGCGGCATCGTGAGGATTGGCCGAAGTTGCGAAGAAACCCCGGTCGCGACGCCAGCGCGGGTTCATCCTCATCGAGAGATGGGCTCCGTGTGCCCGATCCATCCCCATCGATCGCACTCAGCGCCGCGGCGGCCGCCCACCGGCTGGCTGCTCGCCGCCGGAGCGCAGGGCCTGGCCGGGGGCATCATCGACCGCCCGGCGGTTCCACTGGAGCAGGCCCGGCCGCCTGGCCTCGACCACGAGGTGCTTCACGCCGAGATCGGTCAGAATGAGGTCGGCAAGCCCTCCTGGCGGTTCATGCTGCCTCTGATCGGTCGAGGTCTTCCCGGGCCCGATTGCGGCGCCACGCCTACGCCGGCCGCACCCCGGCCGGTCGGCGACGGCCGGGGTGGGTATCGGACCGGGACGCCGATCTGTCCGAGCCGCCGGAACGACCCTCTGAGGACCAGCCCACGCGGCGCCGCGGGCGGGTAAGCACACGGCCCTCTCAGGAGGTGGTGCGGGCCGGCCGACGGCGGGGCAGGTCGCCGCGGCGGTCCCGCCGACCCCCGAATATGGGGTGTGAGTCGCAATGGAACCGAAAATCGGTACAGTACTTCCGAGAGACCGACCGGGGACGGTGGGGCGAGAAAGGAGTCGAGGCATGGGTTTCGCGGTCTACTATCGCTCGACGCGACCTGTCAGCGCGGCCGAGTCCGAGGTCATCGATGAGGCGGCTGGTCGACTTTGTGATGACCGAGATTGCTTCGGCTGGGAGGAGGTCACCCTGGACCTGGAGTGTCCCGACGGGCACCTGCTCGGCGGTAGCAAGCCGCACCTCTGGCTCCGCCCGGATGACGCGGCCTCCGCTGCCGGGGAGGAGTTGGCCAAACGCAGGACTCGCGACCTGCTTGACGTGCTGTGCCAGCTCTCTGGCGATCACCAGGTCGACTGGGAAATCAGCCACGACTACAGCGACGGCCCGGTCGGCTACATTCGCAATGGGGTCGCTGACGGGGAGGTGGTGGCGGAGATCGAGAAGGCCCTGACAGAAATCGAGAAGGTCCGCCGGTCGCGGCGCTATCCTGAAGGACAGTGAGGCTGATTCTTCGAGGGCCGAGCGTTTTCCGCCATCCTTTCAGGTGGAGCAAAACGGGCATCGGCTGAATATCGACCGAGGCCGCGGTACCTGTCCCGCCTGGACAGGCCGGGGAATCGGCCCCGGCCGGCCGGCTCACCGCCGGTACCGGCCTTGCCGGATGGACGGGCTCCGTCCGCGGCGGTCGGGCGGTCTCCGGCCCGGACGTCGACGCCTTCCAACCCGCAAGACCCAAAAGGTTGGAACCACCGGCCGGTGCCCCTTGAGCGGCGGAGCCAGATGTTTCTTGCGTCGCGACGTTGGCCCGCCTGGCCGACGCCGACGCCGACGACGCGAAGCGGATTTCTGACTTGATCTACTGTTACTATTTTCCCCATATATAGTTTAGGGATTCGACGCGACCTCCTTTCGAGTCAGGATGGGGAAAGACGCCGATGGCCGACTTGCTCCACGAGCCCTTGCTCGAGATGCTCGCCTACAAGCCATTCTGGTCCGTTTTCGCGGCAGCCGGCGACGGAGGTGAGAAGGACGAACCCTCACCGGAAATGAGGGCCGCCTGGCTGACGAACTTCCTGATTCTCTGGGCGTGGAACGTCAATGGCATCCTGGACCGCCTGGTCGCCCCAGATCGGGAAAGCACCGACGAGGCGATGCTTTTACCGAGCTCTTCCCGGCACATCGTGCAACTGCTGCTGCTTTCCCTGGACAATGCCGCCGAAGGGTTGCTCGACTTCAAGAAACGCGATCATCCTGTCCAGATTCCGGACAGTTTTCTCGACGCCGCAAGACACCTGATCGCCGTGGCCGAAGAACGGGAGATCTGTCCGGCGAACCTGACCATCCGCCAGATCGCGATGCGGCTTTCTGCGGCGACCTCATCCCTCCGGACAGGACCGCGCCAGGTGAGGATCGACGAGCACGGTCACGTCTTCGACCTCGCCGGCGGAAGGCTGTTCCAGTTCGATCCGACGCGGGTCTTGCAGGGGAAGAGGCAAGCCGCGGCCGGAGACACCTTTTCGCTCAGAGACCTCCGAGAGGCGGAAGAGGGGAATGGCCGTTGAAGTCAAGCTGACGGATCAAGCGAAGAAGGCGAGGGCGACCCTTCCCCCCATGGTCAGAGGCAACCTCGATGAGCGTCTCGAGACGCTTGCCGGCGACCCGGCTGCCGGCAAGCAGGGCACGGACGCCCTCGACGCCGTGTCGGACGACGGTTCGCGCTTCTACGTCGAATTCCTCTACGAATTCAACAACGCCGGCGACGAGATGGTGGTCAATTTGATAGACATACTATCGTACTAGGATCTTTGTGCATTGTTGCCAGGCAGACCCGGCCGTGTCGTCGCAAAGTCGCCGTTCCCGTACCGAGGGCGAGGAAAACGCGGACGGAAACCAGGACACGCGGAACCGCGGGGGAGGTTCGAAGCGGTCCCATTGCCCCGACGGCCTGGCAATCGGTGCCGCCCGGTCGCCTCTGGTCGCCGTCGTCATCGCCCGAACCGGAGACCGGCACGTGGGAGCGGTCGAGTCGTACCTCGGAGCCGGCCCGCGCGATCTCTCTGGCAAGGCGACCCGAAGCGAATTCGGCCGCTTCCCGGATTCGGGCCGCGGTGCGGTCGCGCCGAGCGATCTCCCGGATCGACGCCGATCCGGAGGCGGGTCCTGCCTCACCACGGGCCGACGGCACCCTCCGGCGCCTGGCCGTGCGAGGAGAGGGGCGGGATCCGCGCGGACGAGTCGGGATTCCCCGTCGCACCTGGTTGACACCGTCCGACCCTCGCCCATAATGGTCCCCGGGAATAGCCCGGTTGGATGCAAGAGGTGTCACAGGTAAGCCGGCCGGCATCGACGGATCCCTCCTGGCCGTGGGAGTCGCCCGGCGGAGGGGAGCGCAGGCCCACCACGACGACGATCAGACGACGGGTCGAGGTCGGCACCGGACTGTTCGGGATTTCGCCGCGCGCGAGGTGACAGGTCATGATTGCCTTCCAGTGCTCGAGTTGCGGGCAGAAGTTCGAGGTCGACGACTCCCTCGCGGGCAAGAAGGGCCGCTGCAAGAATTGCGGCGAGAGGTTCGCGATCCCCGCGCTGGCGGCGAGCGCACCAGCGTCGGTGCGGAGGATACCGGCGAAACCGACCGGGAACGCGCGCCCGGCGCCGCCGGCGGTCTCCAGTCCGTTCGACGACCTGGAGATGCCGGCAGCCGCGGGACCCGTCAGGGACGTTGAGAAAGCTCCGAGAAGGACGACGAAGGCCCGCAGCCGGTCGTCGGCTCGCAAGGGTCCGTTTGTGACGGCACTCCGAGGCGCGACTGTGGGCTTTTTCCTGGTCTTCTTCGCCCTGGCCGCGCCCAGCGTTTCGCTCGAGCGGCGATTCGTCCCGGGCGGCAGCCTGTCGAAACTGCCATTCGGTACCATCCCGACGGAGCTGGGTCCCATGGTCACCGCGCTCGCCTGCTCGAGGCTGGTTGCCCAGGTCAGCGCGATGCTCACCGCGGTGCTTGCGGTCGTCTCGTTCGCGGGCACCACGCTCAGCTACCTCCGCGGCAACCGGGCCGCGTTCGAGGGGGGCAGCCCGTGGCTGAATCGCGGCTGGTACCTCTGCGGCGTGCTCACGGCGGCGTATCTCGTCTTCCTGGGAGTGCGCTTCGGGCCGGCCGTCTCGGCCCCGCAAGCGAGCGCGAGATCGAGGCACCGTCGCCTCCCTCGAACCTGGCTTCAGGGCCGGCCGATCGACGTCGAGGCCGCACTGGCCGACCTCAAAAGCTACAACACGGGCACCCGCCACGGCGCACTGAGCCGGCTTGCGGGCGCCACGGTCGAGCCATCGCGTCGGGTGGAGGTCGCCAGGCGGCTGGAACCCCTGGTGACCGACGAGGATCAATGGGCGCGCGAGGACGCCGTCAGGGCCCTGGGCATCTGGGGCGACCACGAAAGCGTTCTCGTCCTCCTGAACGCCCTGGACGAGTATGCGGCGAAGAAATGGAGCAGGGGACTTTTGCTCGAGGCCCTCGAGCGACTCAAGGACCCGAGCTGTGTCGAGAGAGTCGCGGCGCGGTTGACCGACCACGACGACATGCGCCAGGCGTCCGATATCCTCGTGCTCCTCGGCGAGGCCGGCGAGCGGGCGACCTGGAAATACCTCGACCATCCCGAGTTCAGCGTCTGGAACACGGCCTTCGGCATCATCCAGGAAATCGGCACCGACGCGTCGATACCGGTCGTGCGCAACATCCTCAAGGGGCAGGACGTGAACTTCCAGAAAGCCCAGACCGCCCGGGTCACGCTCGAGATGCTGGGCGCGTCGGAGTAGCCTCGCCAGCGAGGCCGCCGAGACGTTCATTCCCGGGAGCGACTGCCCCCCCCGACGCACGCCATCTTGCGCGACTCTCACCCTCGATCCGTCAACGGATAAGGGGGCGCCCTGACCACGCGCTCACCTATCAGTCCGACCTCGGCCCGCGCCAGCCCCTCCCACCCAAAAATCCTGGCCAAATCCCCAAACTTTCCAGGATTTCCGCATCAACCGCCCTTTTTCTTCCTATAATCTGTAGGGGGG
>DAIDHB010000293.1 GCA_027452145.1 Planctomycetales bacterium | reverse complement strand
GGGGCAGAAGGCCATCGTGACCGGCTACTCGGTCATGCTCTCGTTCGGCATCTCGGTCGCCGTCGGCATCCTCTTCGGGATTTATCCCGCGCGGCGGGCCGCCATGATGGACCCGATCGAGGCCCTCCGGCACGAGTGATCCCGGGCCGGACCCGTAAGCCCCCGGCTCGCCGGCTCAACAGGGCTGCGTCGAGGTACGCCCGCGGGCAAGGCGGGCGGCGAGATCAGTCCTGCAACTTTTGACCTTCGACGAATTGCTGCCGCCGCGCATGCCCGCATTAATGGCCGGGTTTAAGTCGATGGGACTTGCGTTGCCAGGCCGGGGAGGCTAGTCTGAGAGACGTATAAGAAACGGGTGACCGCGGTCCCGGGGATTCCGTGGCCGCGGTTTTTCTTCAAACCGAACAGTCCGGCACGGCCGCGATTCGCGTCGCGAACCGAGTCGGGCCCGGAACCTCCAGAGACCGACCTTCGGCGGGCGAACGCGAGCCGACAGGATTCCACGAGCAAGCCGACTGGGGCTTCCCCACCCCGAGATCTCGACGCGGTGAGCCAGCCGAGTTCAGCCGGCGGAGGAAATCGAGGATCGGCCGCCGCCTTCGCGACACAGCAACCGGATCCGCACCCTTTCTCGGGTCACGCCCGACTGCGGCCGGAGGTCAGATATTGAGGGAGCAGACCCGCATGTCCACCGATCGTATCCCCATGTCGAAGGAAGGCTACGAGAAACTCAAGGCCCAGCTCGACAAGTTCAAGAACGAGGACATGCCCCGGATCGCCGAGCAGATCGCCGAGGCAAGGGGCGAGGGCGACCTCTCCGAGAATGCCGAGTTCGACGCGGCGGTCGAGGCGCAGGGGATGCTCCAGGCCCGGATCAACGAGCTCCAGAACAAGCTGAGCCAGGCCTTCATCGTCGACAAGTCGACCGTGACGACCGAGCGCGCCGCCTTCGGGCTCAAGATCCGCGTGCTGGACCTCGACTATAACGAGGAAGAGGATTACATCCTCGTCGGGCCCGGCGAGGAGGATCCCGATCAGGACAAGATCCCGATCACCGGTCCGATCGGCCAGGCCCTCGTCGGCAAGCAGGTGGGCGAGCAGGTCGAGGTTCCGGTCCCGCGCGGGGTCCGCAAGCTCAAGGTTGTCTCGATCAACCACGCGTAATGCCCATCTCGACCGGCCCGGCGGTGTCATCGATCCCGAACGCTGTCCAGGATAGCGGCAGCGGCGCGATCAGTGTCATCGGAGTCTGAAGGGTCGGGTGCCGGAGGCGAAGCTCACGCGCATGCAGCGCGATCGCATGCGGGCCGAAGGGGGTCTTCGCACCATAATCGTGGTCGCCCAGGATCGGTAGGCCCCGTGCGCCGGCCTGCGCGCGGAGCTGGTGCGTCCGGCCGGTCTCGGGCCGGAGTCGCAGCCACGCCAATCCGGCGATCAACCCCGGGCTGGGCTGCACGGCCACCCGGGTCACCGCGGAGCGGGCACCGGGCGTCTCCGGCCCGACGACCTCCGCCGAACCTGTGCGGGCGGTGCGAGTCAGCCAGTCGGTCCAGACCGGATCGACCGAGAGAGGGACTCCCTCGCGCCCCGGGCTCTCTCCCTGGGCCGCGCCGGTGCGTTCCACGAGGGCCCAGTATTCCTTCTCGACGCGGCGGCGCTCGAACTGAGCGGAAAGTCGGCGCGCGGCCTTCGGCGTCTTCGCCCAGATCAGGACGCCCGACGTCGGTCGGTCCAGGCGGTGCACGATGCCGACATACGCCGATTCGGGACGCTCGGGATCGAGATGAACGCGCACCGCCTGCTCGAGGGTGAGCTCGCCCGGGGGCGCCCAGGTGCCCTGGGTAAACTGGCCGGCGGGCTTGACGACCGCCAGGCAATCGGCGTCCTCGTGAAGGACATGCAGGGAAGGGCTCGCGCCGCTCGTCACTGTCGTGTCCGCCTCAAACGGGCGTAACCGTCATCCGGGCGGCGGATCGCGCGGAGCCCGCGCCGATCGGGCCGGAGCGCTGCCGGCCCGACCGGTCCAGGCCATCGAATCAGCGGCCGCCCATTCCGCCGCCCCCGAGACCTGCGCCACCGAGCCCGCCGCCGTAGGCGCCACTGCCGGCTCCAGCTCCGCCGGGGAGGCCGGAAGTTCCGGGTCCTCCGTAGGTGTTACTGGTCGGCAGCGTGGGGTTCCCCGCGTTCGGGGCCGGGGTGCCGAAGGCCGAGCCGGCGCCATTGGCGCTGACGGCTGGCAGGCCGTCGGCCGGGGCGCCCATTCCCGGACCGCCCGCGCCCGGCGCACCGCCCAGGCCCGGCTGGCCGGGCATGCCGCCGTTCGCGTAGACCGAGCCCACGCCATTGTAGCCGTGCGGGGCCGAGTTGAAGCCGACGGCCGACGGATTCTCACCCGCGCCCGGCGTCGTGTACTTCGGCTGCGGCGGGATCTCGTTTCCCGTGCTGCGGCAGCCCGTGCTGGCCAGGGCCGTGCTCAATGTGATAGCCAGAGTCCCGCCGGCCAGGATGCGTTTGAGTCGATCCATCGACATGACCTCCACGTTCCCCGAGAGCCCGACGACGTCCGGCGCCGCGGCGAACGAACCCGGATGGCCGGGCTGGATGGAGCCCGGCTGGCGTCCATCACGCCGCCGTCCGTCCAGTCCGTGCCGCCATCCCCGTCCAGTCCGAATTGACGGTGATCGCATCCCGATCCAGGAAACCGATTTGGTGAGAGCGCAGGGTCGCGAGATGGGAATAGACCGCCGGAGGGACGCCGGGTCCCCCCGAGGCGGTCGGATCATACCGGATCACCCGGACCGGTCAAGGCGACTTCCGGCGAGGCCCGGGGTCAGGGGTCACAGGACGGCCCGAATCCCCGAGCGTCCGCCGAGACGCGACCGGAAAGCTGGCCGACGATTACCCGGTCGCCTCGAACCGGCGGGCGATCTCCTCCCAGTTCAGGGTGTTCCACCAGGCGGCCAGGTAGTCGGGGCGGCGGTTCTGGTACTTGAGATAGTACGCGTGCTCCCAGACGTCGACCCCCATGATGGGCTTGAGGCCCTCCATGATCGGGTTGTCCTGGTTGGCGGTGGACATGACGGAGAGCTTGCCGTCCTTGCCGCGGACCAGCCACGCCCAGCCCGAGCCGAAGCGAGTGGCGCCCGCCTTGTTGACCGCGTCCTTGAACGCGGCGAAGCCGCCCAGCTCGGCCTTGAGAGCATCGGCGAGCGCCCCGGTGGGCTCGCCGCCGCCGCCCGGCTTCATGATCTGCCAGAACATCGAGTGGTTCATGTGGCCGCCGCCGTTGTTCCGCACGGCGGTCCGGATCGATTCCGGCAGGGCGTTGAGGTTGCCGAGCAGCTCCTCGATCGTCCTGTTCTGGTGATCGGGGTGGTCCTTCAGGGCGTTGTTCAGGTTGGTGACGTACGCCTGGTGGTGCTTGGTGTGGTGGATCTCCATTGTCTTCGCGTCGATATGCGGCTCGAGCGCGGCATAGTCGTACGGCAACGGAGGCAAGGTGAATTCCGCCATGCTGTCGTCCTCTCGCAGTGTGTCGAGGTGGGGCGATTCCTGGGACCCGTTCCGGTCAACCTACCACAATGGCGGCGGTCGCTTCAAATCCCCGGTCGATCAGCGCGGCGGGGCGCCAGGAGTCGGGTTGAACTCGAATGGGGCCTGCGCCCGACCTGGACGGCGATCCTGATCCGGGGTTGATCGGCCGTGGGCGGGATCGGTCGGTCGGGCGAATCGGTTTGGCGTGGAAGTGGGCCACGGGCGGTCCAGTCCCGGCCCGCCGGACCGGCCGGCTGCCGGCGGCCGGGAGGGTGGTGCCCGTCGGGTCCCGGCCGCCGGCGGCGAGGGCTCGGACGGGCGGGTCAGATCGGCCATCCGGACCGTTTGACAACTGTCGATTTGGTACCGACCCGAAGACAAAAGGCCCCAAAGAGGCCCCAAAGGACAAGGCCCCAAAGAGGCCCCAAAGGACAAGTCCCGAATGCCGCGAAGATTGTCAGAAACCCTTAATCGGCAACATCTTCCGCAGCTCCGATCGGGGTTTCGTCATCCGATAGTACTGCTTCGGCCTTCGCTTGATCACCCGCGGCTCGACTCGGCCCGGCCGCGCCGGGTTGACCTTCAGGACCGAGACGTCCCCATCCCCCTCCGTCCCGATCAGCCAGCGGATCGTG
>DAIDHB010000292.1 GCA_027452145.1 Planctomycetales bacterium | reverse complement strand
GACTCCTTCGTCGCCTTCACCTGGAACTGGAAGACCTCGCCCAGGGCCGTCGAGATCGGCCCGAGTGCGGGCGTGCCGTAGCCGGGCGGGATCGCCGCCGCGGCGCGGGGGATGCGCTCGCCGACGAGCTGGCGGGCGCGGTAGATGTCCGTCCCTTCCTTGAAAACGATCGTGACCACCGAAACGCCGAACTTGGAGATCGAGCGGATCTCCTCGACGTTGGGCAGGCCGCTCATCGCCCCCTCGACGGGGAACGACAGGAGCGACTCCACCTCGAGCGGCGAGAGCGCGGGCGCCTCGGTGATCACCTGGACCTGCACGTTGGTCAGGTCGGGCACGGCATCGATCGGCAGGTGGCGGGCCGAGTAGACGCCCAGGCCCGCCACGAGCGCCGTCGCCATCAGCACGAAAAGCCGGTTGTTCAGCGAGGATTCGATGATCGCGTTGAGCATGGTTCGTCGCCGCCAGGGGGAAGTCGGGTGATCCGGTCGCTACACGAAGGATGGGGGCGAGCCGCCGCCGGGACGGCTCACTCCTCGGGCGGCTCGTTGGCGAACGTCAGCTCGCTCTTGAGGAAGAAGGCGCCGGAGGAGACGACCTTCTCGCCGGCGTTCAGGCCGGCCCTGATGACGGTGTGTCCGTCGAATTGCCGGCCGGCCTCGACCGGACGGATCGAGTACGTCCGGGGCTTGTCGGTCGGCACAAACACGAACTTGTCCCCCTCGATCTCGACGATCGCCGAGCTCGGGACGGTCAGGAGCTGCTCAACGGCCGAGCTATCCAGGATGATCTGCGCGAACATCTCGGCGCGGAGCAGACCCTCGGGATTCTGGGCCTCGGCCAGGATCGGGACGGTGCGCGTCAGCGGGTCGACGACCGAGCCGACCGAGATGAGCCGGGCCTGGAACTCCCGGCCGGGATAGGCGCGGGCGGCGCGGAACCGGAAGGTGCCGTCCTTCAGCCGGCTGAGCTTGGCGACGTCGGACTCGCCGACCTCGGCCTTCACCCAGACGGTGTCCAGGTCGGACACGACGAACAGCACGTCGTTCGCGTCGGCCTTCTGCCCCCGCGCGGCAAATGCGAACTTCCTGACGATGTTGCCGTCGATGGGCGCCGTGATGTCGTAGCGGGTGACGTCCTCGATCTCCGCCGTCGAGACTCCCTGTTCGGGGTTCCGAAGCAGGCCCAGGATATCAACCGGCACATCGAGAATCCGCAGCCGCTGGGCCGCGTCGACGAGTGCGGCCTCCGCCTGCTGGAGCGCCTGGGTCGCGATCCTCTGCTGCTGCGCCGCATCATACCGGACCTGCTCGATGGTGCCCTTGAGTTTTTCCTGCATGCCCTCGCGTGTGTGCCGCGCGATGACGACCTGGTGCGCCCCGTAGATATCGCGGCTCTGGAGATAGGTGTTCTTCACCTCCTCGTGAACGGAGATCTCGTAATCAGCGAACGCCTGGAGCAAGGTCCCGCGGTAGGCGCCCAGGTTCTTGCCGGCAAAGCGGATCTCGAGGGCCTCGGCGCGGTCCGGCTTACCCTCCTGGTGCATGGCCTCCTCGTCGTGGCGGTCGCCGGTTGGGGAGGGCTTGTGTCGGTTCGCAACGTCCTCGGTGATGGCCTTCTCGAGCGCCGGGATGAGGGCCTTGACGTTGTCGGCGATCTCGCTCTTCCAGCGAGCCTCGTACTGCGCGGTCGCCAGCTCTCGCTGCCGGGCGCGCAGGTCCAGCCGCGCCTTGCCGACCTCGGGGCTGTCCAGCACGACGAGAATCTGTCCCTTCTTGACCTTCTGACCGATCGTGGCCTGGACGGTCCGGACGATTCCGGTCGCCCGGGGACGGACCTCCACCCGACTATCGGCGTTGGCCTGGATCATCCCCGGCACGCTGACTTCCGTCGCCAGCTTCTCCATGCTGGCCTGACCGATCGCGATCTTCGCCTCCTGAAACTTCGACTCCGACAGAGAGACCGACGACGCCGCCCCCGCGCCCTCCCTGGCCTCACCCTTCTGGCCATCGGTTGCAGCCGATGAACTCGGGCCGTGTCCCTGCGATGCATGTATCCTTGATGGGTTGAACAGGTCGACCGCCACGTACCCGCCGAGCGCGAGCACGATCGCGCCCACGACGAGCCACGAGACGAGACTGCGAGGGGACCGCGCGGCCGGGGCCGCCGGCCTGTGATTCAATGCGACGGACATGGTGAATCCTCCCGCCCTGGCGGACGAGCTGGCATGGGATGAGTTCGGGGGAGTCGGCGCGGTATCGGGAAGCCCCGCGAGCCGGTCATGAACCGGACGACGTCCGGTCCGGAGCACGGCATCGAGGCGACGCTGGCGGCCGGACCACACGGGGACCGTTGTCGTGCGGGTCGCGGCCCGGAGGATTCGCGTGCAAGGTCGGCATCCGCCGGGCGCGGGCGGGTCACGGAAAGGCGGGAGGGATCAGCAATTCCAGCGCGAGAGGAGGCTGCGGTTCGCCGCGCGCGGACCGGCGGCGCACGATGTGTCGCCGGCAAGAAAAGCGGCGAGATTCGGGTCGACTCCAGGGTACGGGGCGTGGATGAATAGGGAACTCGGCATCGAGCGCCCGAGGGCCAGCGAATCCTGCGGCCGACCGCGCGAGTCGGCGCTCAGGTCGGGGCTGCCGGTCCAGTCAGGTCCCGGCCAGTCGCCCAGGTGCGCATGCAGGCCGGGGCCGGCTCCCGGGCTTCTCGCGTCGCCCTCCTCGGGCCAGGTCCCCGGCTCGACGAGCGGGGCGACCCAGTGCCAGTGCAGGACGGCGACATCGGCCGCCCCGATCGCCGACGGATGCCAGCGGAGCAAATGCTCGTGGTAGACGCAAACCTCGCCCGGGCCGTCGTGATGGCGAACATTGTGGTAGTCGGCCTGAGGCAGCGGAATGCGGATCGAGCCCAGGATCAGCAGGCCGATCCCGAGCACCCGCAAACCGTGCCGTTCTGACCGACGCCGTAACGCCACGGATCCGCCTCGTGAAGGACCGACCGGCCTGCCGCCGGTCACTGCAAAAAACCAATTGGGGGAGCGACGACCATCGCGGTCGGGGGCACGTCCTCAGGGAGAATGAACTCACATTATTATGATCCACCCCACCGGCGCGGTCAAGGAGCCGTAGCGATCTTGACAGCTTGCGGCATTCCGGCAGACTGTAGCGGCTTCTCCGGACGGCGAACGGCGTCCCGAACAGGAAGTGGGGGCGAGGCGGCCATGGCTGGCGAACGGAGCAGGACGGCGCGGCGCGCCGGGGCGAGGTCTATCGGCCTCGCGCTCGCGATACTGATGCTCGCCGGGATCGCTGGGCCCCTGGCCTCGAAACGGCTCGTGGCCGGCGACGATCAGGCCCGCGGCGCCGCCTCGGGGCGGAAGAAGGTCCGTCGCGACGAGCCCGGACTGCCGCACGGCGGTGTCCGCCGCTTCGAGATCGGCATGGGCCCGCGCTCCTACTGGCTCTTCGAGCCAGACCGGCCACGGCCGGACCAGGCGCCCGTCGTCGTCTTCCTCCACGGCTGGTTCGCGGTGAACCCCGGCTTCTATGGAGCCTGGATCGATCACCTGGTCCGCAACGGGCACATCGTCATCTTCCCGCGGTATCAGAACGACGTCGGCACCTTGCCGCAGGACTTCCTGCCGAACTCCGTCGCGGCAATCCACGACGCGATGGGTGTCCTGAGCCAGGGGTCGGTCCACCATGTGCGGGCCGATACAGGCCGCTTCGCGCTCATCGGCCACTCGGCCGGGGCGAACCTGGCCGCCCAGATCGCCGCTCTCTCGTCCGACTCGCACGCCGGGCTCCCCCGCCCGCGGGCCGTCGTCGCGATCATGCCGGGCGAGGTCTTGCCGATCCGCCAGCCCACCCTCGACCGCATCCCCGATTCCACCCTCCTGGTCGTCGCCGTCGGCGACGAGGATATCGTCGTGGGCGACCTTCGCGGCCGGCAGATCTTCCTCGAAGCCTCGGCCGTGCCCGCCTCGCGGAAGCGGTTCATCCTCTACCGCTCCGACCGGCACGGCTATCCGCCCCTGGTCGCCGAGCACACCGCGCCGACGGGCACGAACCATCGACTCGATAACGGCGAGGGAATCCTCCGCCCGCTCCAGTTGAGCATGGGCGACATCAACGCGCTCGACCAGGCCGGCTTCTGGCGGCTGGGCGACATCACCCTCCAGGCCGGCTTCCACGGTCGCAGCCTCGACGATATCCCGAACCTCGACCGGATGATCCGGCACCTGGGTTACTGGAGCGACGGCCAACGGGTTCGCTCGCCCATCGTGGGCACCGACCTCGAGGTCATCCCGCGCGTGATTCCCGGCAACGGCCTCAAGATTTTCCCATTCTCCGGCCCCAGGAAGGTCGCGCTCGACGCCCGCCGCGATCCCTGAGCGACGCCCGCCGCCGGGATCGCTCGTCGACGGCCCGGAGGGATTGAAAGCACCGGGAGAAAAAGCCGCGTAATCCGTGGCCGCGTCGCAACTGGCATCCGTCTGCTCTCTTCAGCCTGTCCTTCGGAATCGCAGCCTGTCCTTCGGAATCCATTCCCTCACAAGCTCTCAGACTTCCCGTGCCACGCCGCACCTCGGCGATGCTTGCCAGACTTGCGGCTCCCGCCGCAGACGCGAGAAGTCCCCTGCCCCTTGCAGTCGCCCGCAACCGTCATCCTGGGCACTCGCCGACAACGAAGCCCGCGTGCGCCTTATTCCGGGCGGCGCCGGCGGTCGATAGCTGGAGATGAACGGGCAGGCATCGACCACGCCGGGGGAGATTCGGGATGCCAGGGAAGGCTGGGGGACTGATGACGACCTCACACAAGAGTCGGAACGGGGCCGTCGCGTCGGAGGCGGAAGGGGCAGAGGCCGCCGGCGGCGTCGGAGCCGCAACCGGTAAGCGGGCCAGCCTGCCGCCGGCCCTGCCGATCGAGCAGGCCGATCCCGCGGCGATCGAAGCCCTTCGCCGGCAAGTGCTGGCCCTCCAGCGCATCAGCAGCCTCGGCGTGCTGGCCGGCGGCGTCTTCCACGAGCTGAACAACGCGCTGACGCCCATCCTCAACTACGCCAAGCTGGGCCTGCGCAACCCCGATCCGGCCTACCGCGAGCGAGCCCTGACCCAGATCGTCGAGGCCGCCCAGCGCGCGACGACGATCACCCGCGGCATGCTGGGAATCTCCCGACCCGGCGGCAGCCTCGAGCACCGCGAGCCCACCGAGATGGTGCGTCTGGTCCGCGAGGTCCTGACGCTCGTCGAGAAGGACCTGTCCCGCCACCGGGTCAAGCTGGACGTCAAGCTGACCGGCGACCCCTGGGCGCGCGTCCATCCCGCGCAGATCCAGCAGGTGTTGCTCAACCTCCTCATCAACGCCCGCCAGGCCATGCCGGACGGCGGCCTGGTCCGCGTGCGACTCGGCCTCGACCCCTCCGGCCGGCGCGCCGAGCTGAGCGTCAGCGACACCGGCATCGGCATCGCCGCCGCCGACCTCCGCCGCATCTTCGAGCCCTTCTATTCCACCAAAACGTCCCCCGACGCCGCCGGCCAGGGCGGCACGGGCCTGGGACTCGCCGTCTGCCGCGACATCGTCGAGGCCCACCACGGCCGCCTCCGCGCCGAGAGCCGACTCGGCCAGGGCTCGACGTTCACCCTCATCCTCCCCGCCTGCCCACCCGCCGATGCCGCCGAAAAGCAGGGAGCCGCCTGACCGCAGGCCAGCGAGCGAGTCGCCCGGATGCGTGCTGGCGCGGCCGACGGAAATACCCGAGATTGAAACCGGTGCACGCTGGGCGGAGTATCCGTCGGCAGAGAATAATGAATGGACGGATCGATCCGAGCGCCGGCCGGCCTGCGCGTCGGATTTCCCTCCGCGGCCAGCTCTGCACCGGATATCCCTGATGACGCATCTTCGCTCTGCGATCGCCCTTTCCTTCCTGCTCGCGATGGCCTGCGGCCGAGCCCTTTCCGCCGGGCCGGACGAGGTCCGGGCTCCCGAAACCCGCTATCTGAGCTTCCAGGTGATGACCGGGCTACCGGGGTACGCGGGTCCGCCGCCTCGGCCCGGGAGGTTCTCGCTCGACCGGGGCCAGATGGAGGCCTTCGTCCGCGAGATCGTCCGCGCGATCGGGGCGACCGGCGACGCGCGCGACAAGCTGGCGTTCGCCGTCGGGCCGCTCTGCTTCGACATGCCGGACGACGAGACCCGCCAGTTCATCCGGGAGGCGTTCGCCGTCGCCCGCGACAACGACGTGGCGGTCGCGTTCCATATCGACGACTCGATGGTCTGGGGCCGTCGCAAGGACCTTATCTCCAACCCCGACAACATTGAGACCGCCGGCTGGGACGAGAAACCGAACACCGGCCGGCGGGCCGACTGGGGACCGCAGCCCACCAAATTCCCGCCGCAGATGTGCTTCAACAGCCCAGGGATCGTGGAAGCGGTCAAGGCCCGCGGCCGGCTGATCGGCGATCAGATCCGGGCTGAGGTAAAGGCCCTCGAGGCGCAGGGCAAGGGGCACCTGTTCGCGGGCGTGATCGCCGGCTGGGAGACGCAGATCGGCCGCGACTTCGACACCGGCCGGCCGCTCGGATTTCGAGCCCTGACCCATCGCGGCTTCAACGCGAACCATCCTCCGAAGGACGCCGCCCGCGAGCGCACCGAGGTCGTCCACGAGTTCATCCGGTTGTGGGCCAACTCGCTCCACGCCGGCGGCGTCGCAAAGAACAAGGTCTTCTGCCACATCGCGTTCACCGACCAGGGTCTGCGCCAGCCGGATGCGAAGGAGTCCTACGCGGTGAAGGTCAACTTCGCCGTCCCGGAGGTGGCCTTCGACCCCTCGTATCGCCCCGGATTCTCAACCTATCCCGAAGGCGAGACATTCCACGCGATTTACGAAATTGTGGCGAAGCACGGCAACCCCGGCTGGATCTCGGCCGAGGGGGCCAATGTCTCGCCCACGAGCATGCCCGGCGAGCCGACGATGGAGACCTACCTGGCGCGGATGTTCGACCACGGCGCGGTGATGGTGAACATCTTCGCCTGGGGGATCGGCGGCGAGGCGATGAAGGACAACTTCTTCCGCCGCGCGGCCGAGAACCCCGAGGCCCTGGCCGCCTACGCGAAGTTCCTGCGTCATGAGAAACTGGTCGTCTCGGCTCCGACTGGCTTCTCGCCCCAGGCGTTCCGGGCCAAAATGCACCGCATCCAGGCCGAGCTGCCCGCCTGGGTGCAGAAATCCGGAAAGCAGGCCGAGGCGATGCCGCTGGTGCAGAAGCTCCAGGGACTGCTCAGAGAGCGAAAATGGCTGGAGGCCGACCGCGCGGCAGATGAGCTGCTATCGCTGATCGACGGCAAGAAAACGAGTGGGTAGGACCGGTCTGCGAAGCGCGGTGGAAAAGTGGAGTCGTCCGTCGCAGTGAAAGCTGCTGTGGGTAAAGCCCGCCGAACCGAGGAATGTTGGGCGCGGGTCTCTCGACCCCGCCCCGCGCCCGGACCGAAGGCCTCTCGCGCTTTCGCTGGCCTGCGTTGGAGACCCGCGCCGAGCAGGACCCGCTTGCCTCGTACGCTGATTCTCGGCTACGAGGGAGCACCAGGGTGGGTGGAACCCGCCCACCGATCGAGGACTCGCGTCCGCGGGCATGGCCGATCCCACGAATCTCCCGTGAGCCACACGACGCAATTCGTGTACAATCACCTCATCTGCCCAGGAGAGACTGAAGATGAGCGTGATGGACGACGAACCGCTGGCCGCCGAGGCCGCGACGATCCGGCTGCTGACCCGGGCGACCTGCCCGCACTGCTGGGAGACCTTCGCGCCCGAGCAGGTGCTCTGGATCTCCGAGCATGTCGAGCTCCTGGGCGACCCGATGCTCGGGCCCGAACGCCAGCAGCGGTTCCTGCCCAGCCGGTTCAACGTGGACGGCGACGCGATCGACGCGCGCGGGATGATCTGCCGCAGCCTGGCGTGCCCGCACTGCCACCTCGCTGTGCCGCGGGCGATGCTTGAGATGGAGCCGCTCTTTCTCTCGATCCTGGGCAGCCCGGCCAGCGGCAAGTCGTACTTCCTCACCACGATGACCTGGCAGTTGCGGCAGCTCCTCCCCATGCATTTCCACGTCGCGTTCACCGACGCGGATCCCACGTCGAATCGGACGCTCAACTCCTGGGAGGAATCGCTGTTCCTGAGCCCCGACGAGCACCGCGCTGTTCCGCTGGGCAACCTGATCCGCAAGACCGAGCTCCAGGGCGAGCTGTACGACACGGTCGCGTACGGCCAGCAGACCGTGAGCTATCCGAGGCCTTTTTTGTTCGCGATGCGCCCCCAGAAGGGCCACAATCACGCCGACTCGACCAAGCTGTCGCGGATGCTCTGCCTCTATGACAACGCCGGCGAGCATTTCCAGCCCGGACAGGACACAGCCTCCAGCCCTGTGACGCGGCACCTGGCGCGGTCGCGGGCGGTGATGTTCCTGTTCGACCCGACCCAGGACCCGCGCTTCCGCGCCGCCTGCCGCAGCCCCGAGGGTGCACCGCCGGCCGCGGGCCGGCTCAGCCGGCAGGAGACCATCCTGAACGAGGCCGCCGAGCGGATTCGACGCCACGCAGGGCTGTCGCACACGGCGCCCTACGACCGTCCGCTCGTCGTCGTCCTGTCGAAGCTCGACGAGTGGAACCACCTGCTCGACACCATGGTCGCCGGCGAGCCCTGGCGGACGGTCAACGGCATCACGGGCGTCGACATGGACCGCATCGAGCACGTTTCCGGCCTGTTGCGCCGGATCCTGATCCACTACTGCCCCGAGACCGTCGCAGCGGCCGAGGCGTTTGCCCGCGAAGTGACGTACATCGCCATCAGCTCGCTAGGACCCAACATCCGGTATGACCCGGCGACGGGCTTGCCCACGGTCCGCCCGGCCGAGATCCAGCCGACGTGGGTCACGGCCCCCCTGCTCTACTGCGTCTCGCAGGCCGCATCGCGCCTGGTCCCGCGGTTCGTCAAGCGAAACCGGCCCGGATGAACGCCCCGGGGAAGCTTTCACGTGGAAATCACCCTCGTCGAGGGCGACGTGCTCGACCAGCCTGTGGACGTGATCGTCAACGCGTGGAACCGCAATGTCATCCCGTGGTGGCTCCTGCTGCCCCAGGGCGTCTCGGGGGTGATCAAGCGGCGGGGTGGGACAGCACCGTTCCGGGAACTCCGCCGGCATGGGCCGATCCCGCCGGGCTCGGCCGTCCTGACCTCGGCGGGTCGGTTGCCGTGCCGGGCGATCATCCACGTCGCCGGGATCAACCTCCTCTGGAGGGCCTCCGAGCGATCGATCCGGGACTCGGTGCGGAACGCGGTCCGACGGGCCCAGGACCACGGTTTCCGCTCCCTGGCGCTCCCGCTATTCGGGGCCGCCATGGGCGGATCGCTCGGACTGGGCGAACTGGCGACCTGAGTCGCCGGGTTCTTGCTCTCAAACTGTTGACCCGGCAACTCCCCGATCGCCCGAACTGGCGAGGGGTGTCGCCCGAGCTCGCGAGTCCACCCGGCGACTCACGTCGTCGGTTCGCCCGGGAGCGGCCAGGTGCCCTTCGTCGAGGAGTGTCCGAAAACCGCCTTCAGGTCCCTGTCAACCATGGTCTTGTGGAGAGACCGCGGTGGTGTTGAGCGAGAAGTCTCGGGAAAAGGGGAACTCAGAATGATCGACCACGCCAGGGTACTCGCGCGTTATCGAGGTCAGCGGGAGGTCCGACACCGCGTGAACGACCGCCTCGCGAATTCCGTCCCGAAGCAGACCCTGGACGAGTGCGGGCGCATCCTGGGCTTCGTCCACAAGGGGACGCTGGTCTTCGAGACCGAGGACGAAGTGGCGCTGTTGATGGATTACTGCATCTACTACCCCCAACCCGACGGGAGCAACCAGGTCACGAGGTTCCTCGAGACGTCGCCGCCGCCCGCGGATTCGGACGAGATGAGGACCCTTCAGGCGATGACCCACGCCTATTACTCGCTCTTCCAGATCAAGGACCTGGTGCGAGGGGTCGGTGTCGAAGTGCGGGACGTCCTCAGGGACGAGACCGGCTTCATCGCCGACATCGGGTTAGGCAGTTCGGCCCGGCCGAACATGATGATGGCGACCCGCGTCATCCCGACCGACGACTTCCTCACGACCGGGGGAGCGGCGTTGCCGGTCGATGCCTCGGCGGCGAGCCGGATCATCAAGGCGCTGGGTCAGACGATCTTCAATCCCGGGGCATTCGACTTCAAGCGGATCACGCCCCAGCAGGAGGCGAAGCTCGCCGCCCTCATCATCCGGGAATGCCGGTCGACCGGGATGACGTCCCACATCGCCTATGCCGAACCCGGCGGCCCGGCCGGGGTCGGTTCCCGCGTCACCCGACGCCGCCGTGTCGGCCGCAATGAGCCGTGCCCCTGCGGGAGCGGCAAGAAGTTCAAGATGTGCTGCGGCCGGGGTCACGCCTGAAATACCGCGTCGCCCCGCAAGAGACGTCGGAAACCGCGCCGTTGAGTGGGCACCGGCCACCATTGCGAGGCCAGGAAACCGCGCCGTTGTACGGCGTCCAGCGATCGGTGCCCGCTCGGTGGCCCTCGAATCTCGGAGGAATTCCAGCCTGGTGCAGCGCGAGTCTCTCCGCGTGCCTGTCCGAGGTCCGCCCGCCTCTCAGCCCGACGCGGGCCCGACCGATCCGCCCGAAGTCCGTTGGGCTTTCCAGCCCGACCCGACCCAGCCCGATCCGCCCATCCGAAGTAGATCAGCCTCTCGGCCGACGTGGACCGGCCTGGGTCGGTCCCGTCCGGATCGGACGGCGTCAGACGAACGCCGATCGACCGGGAGATCAGCCCAGACAGAACCGGACCAATTCGATTCGGTCCACACCGGGTTCGTTCCCGGAGCCGGCCCGGTCCCCGAGGGTGGGATGATCCGGCCGATCCCGGCCGCGTCCGATCGGACCGTGCGAACCGGCCTTCCGATTGTGGCAATTGCGATGTCTGTGCTGATTGGGTAATTTGTATCAGCGACAGGAAATCCTGAATTCTTTTCGAGTTTTTTCTCTTTTTGCGGAAAGAACTTACGCCGATTCTCCGGACCGATTCCGAGAGGACGCTGTACAGGATTTGCAGAGTTGATACATCCTCTATAGGGAGGAGGCTCGCTCGGCCCGGCTGACCCGCGCGGTTTCACCCGTTCATGGCGTCTCCTCTCGCTCTGAGATAGGGCCGAACTCGCCGCTGGTCAGGGAGTCAGCCTGATAGAATGTGAAACCCGTGGGACCGGAGGCCTGGGCTCGCAAAATCTGCTGCCTGCTGCCACCAGGCCCCGAAAACCTGCCACCAGGTGCCACCTACTGCCAAAAGCCCCTGAAAATCGGTCTCCAGCGGCCAAATTGGAGACGATTCACTGCCACTCCGGGCCCGATGACTGCCGCTCCGGGCCCGATCACTGCCATTCCGGACCCCAAAACTGCCACTCGGCGACGCCTATTCGGTGGCGACGCGGAGCGGGTTTCCGCCGCGTGAGCTTGTCGCGGGCGGTACCTTGGCCGCCTGGCCCCATCGTCCGCCAACGGACCGGACGGACGGGCGGGAGACCACCAACCCGACCGGTGGCAATCGGTCCGGGGCAAGACTTGCCCAGACCCTTCGGGGCAATTCGGGGTGGCGTCCAGCGGGGGATCTCGGGAAAATGGGTAGACCTGACGGCTTGTTGGCTCGGTATTCGCTCCTCCAGGGGGCAGTTCATCGAGTGACAGATCGACCGGTCCCGTCGACGGTTGACCGCCGGCAGAATGTTGGACCATCGGTCCGGGATCCGCGGATCGTCCCGGCGCGGCCGTGACCCATCAGGCTGAACAGAGGAAGGCGACATGAGAAAAGACATCCACGCGGTACGGCCGGCGGTCGAGGAAGTCGAACGGCGGTCGTTGCTTTCCGGCGGAATGCACCATCCGCATCCCTCGGCGGCCGGACTGACCACGATCCAGCTCGAGGGGACGATCCGCGGGCGCTATCACGCGCTGGCCGCGCCGCCCGACGTGGGGCCGACCTTCGCCGCGAACGGCAACGGCCACATCCAGGGCATCGGCCGCACCCATGCCACGGCCGTCGTGCACGGAACCGGCTTCATCCTGTCCGGCCACGCGCAGGGCGACGCGACGCTGAAGGGCCCGCACGGGAAGGTGACGATCCACCTGACGGGCGTGCCGTTCCAGGCCGGGTTCCAGGGGCTGCCGGCGACCTTCGCCTTCTCGATCACGGGGGGAACGGGCAAGTATCGCAACGTCCACGAGAATGGCACGGCCGCGCTCACGATCCTGCCAGCCCAGGGCGGCATGTCTCCAACGCACGGCCAGTTCAGCCTGACCCTCACTCCGCGGGCCCTCCCGCTTTGAGCCGAGCTCGAACCTCGCCCACGGCCTGACGGAGTTATCGCGGCGTCAGACCTGTCCGATCCAGCCCGGCTCGGCGGCCTGACGCCACCGCGCGCGGATGGCGTCGTACTGCGCCTGGGGCAGAGGGCCGCCCTCGAGGGCCGCGGCATTCTCTCGCCAGCGGCCGGGGCGGGAGGTGCCGACGATGGCGGTATGTACGCCCGGGACGGCCAGGGTGAAGCGCAGGGCGGTCGCGGCGGCCTCGGCCGGGTCGCTATCCAGGAACTCGTAGGCCAGCTTCTGGACACGCTCCCAGTACGGGACGACGTACGCGTTCTCGGGCTTCTGCGCGAATCGCCAGACCGCGTTGGCCAGCGGCCGCTTGGCGATCACGCCCATGTGCCGCTGGCGGGCCATGGGCAGGGTCAGCTCGATGGCCTCCTGGTCGGCGATGCTCACCGAGGTTTGAAGCGTGTCGAATGCACCCGTCTCGATGGCGAACCGCGCGGCGGTCCCGTCGCCGCTGTAGCCGATGTAGCGGGTATGCCCCTTGTCCCGGGCGCGGAGCATGGCGTCGATGACGTCGCCCTTGCGCAACTCGTCCTCGGAGCAACTGTGGAGCTGGACCAGGTCGATGCGGTCGGTGCGGAGCCGCTTGAGGCTGCGCTCGACGCTCTTCAGCAGCGACTCGGGCCGCCAGTCGCCCTCGCCGGGCTTCTCGGGATGGCCGCACTTGGTGAAGAGATAATAGTCGTCGCGCCGCGACGAGACGGCCTCGCCGATCAGTTCCTCGCTCTGGAGGTAGCACTCGGCGGTATCGATGACGTTGAGCCCGGCGTCGAGGGCATCGCCGAGGAGCGCGGCGACGGCGTCGGGCGTGGCCTTCTCGAAGCCGATCTCGGCGCCCCCAAAGCCGAGCACGGACACCTGCATATCGGTCCTGCCGAATGGTCGCCGTTGCATCGGGTCGGCCTCCGCCGAGGTGGGTGTGGGGGAAACCCGGGCAGCCGGCCCGGGACGCTTCCGCGGTCACAGCCGGCGGCACCGGCGGCGCCGGGCCGTTGGGACTTGGTCCTG
>DAIDHB010000291.1 GCA_027452145.1 Planctomycetales bacterium | reverse complement strand
TGGAGTCTATAGCAAGGAAACCGGGCCGGTGGCTCTGAACATTTCGCCACTTCCGAGCGTATCTCCTGATGGACCCCTTCTTTCAGGAGTAGCACCATGCCAGGACCCGGCGAATACCGCCCCGACCCGACCCTCGGCATCGATCGACCCGAGGATTTGCCCAAGACCAAGGTCAGCATCCGCAACCGCAACTATCGTCGCCGGACTTGCCCGCACTGCGGCCGTAGGGCCTATCGCGACCGCGTCGTGCGTCGCACTCTCCACGACCTCGGCAACCCGCTCACCGGCCGACCCCGCGACATCGTCCTGCTCCGCTCGCAGCATTATTGCCGCCCCTGCCGCAAGTACTTCCTCGCCGATGCCTCCGACCTGGCCGACCCCGGCAGCCATTACACCCGCCGCGTCGTCGACCTGGCCGTCCGGCTGGTCGTCGAGGACGGCCTGCCCTATCGCCCGGCCTCCTGGGCCCTGTGGCGCGACCATCGCGTGTTCGTCCCCTTCGCAACGATCCAGAACTGGGTCGAGGCCGGGGGGGAAAAAGGCGGCGCGACGTGTCGACGGCGAGCATCTTGACTGGGCGCTGTCCGATTTCTCGGGCTACATCACCGCCGACGAGTTGTATGACGGACCCTTCTGCATCCTCTCGATCGTCGACAACCGCACTTTCAAGCGGTTGATTCACCAGGTCTTCGACCACTCGCCGACCCACCGCGACATCGTGTCGTTCTTCCGTCGGTTCCGTGGCGCTCTCGAGGCCCGTGGGTTGACCCTCAACGGGATCACGACCGACGGCTCGATGCTGTATCCCGAGCCGATCGCCGAGGTCTTCGGCAAGGTCCCGCACCAACTCTGCACCTTCCACATCATCCGCGAGGTGACCAAGGCGGTCCTCTCGGCCGTGGCCCAGGAGCGCAAGCGGCTGGCCGCCACGGCGCCGAAGCTGCCGCGGGGCCGGCCGCGTGCCACGAGGGCCGCACAGCTCGCAGCCCGGCGCAAGAAGCGGGTCATGCACGAGGTCAACGAGCTGTTCGAGCATCGCTACCTGTTCGTGCAGAAGGAACTCGACGCCTCCGAGCGCGCGACGTTGCGGCGGATCACCCGGGGGTCGCCGCAACTCCGCCGGTTGCGCGAGACGATGGAGGAGGTGTACCGGCTGTTCGACCGGCGGAGCGGGACGGCCGCGGCGCTGGCCCGGCTGACGGCGTTGCGTGCCGAGCTGAGGCAGTCGGGCGAGCTGCTGGTGGTGCTGAAGAAACTGATGTCGCCGGGGCTGGAGAAGGCGTTGGTGTTCCTGGACGAGCGGCTCCTGGGCGCGACGTCCAATGCGGTGGAGCGGGGGAACCGGCGGTATCGGAAGATGCAGAAGACGGTGTACCGGGTGCGGACCAAGCGATCGATCGAGGGCCGGCTGGCGCTGGACCTGCTGCGAGAGAGCCAGGCCCAGGGTCGGGCCAGCACGACCAAGGCCCTGCACAGGGCGAGAGCGGCATGATCCCATCACCCGGTTTCCTTGCTACAGTGTCAGCAAATGGGCCATTTTCGGGACAGACTCTCAGTCGGGGAATCGCCGTCCGCCGCACGAGACGGACATCGATCGGGCGGAAAACTCGAGGAGTTTGCGGTCGGCCTCGACCACTCGGGGAGACGGCCGGACGGTGGGGTCGAGCGAGA
>DAIDHB010000290.1 GCA_027452145.1 Planctomycetales bacterium | reverse complement strand
CCGTCTTCGACTGCGAGCTCGACGTCCACGCGAATCGCGTGCTGGGGACCGTGGCGTACTCGTGGTCGTTCGCGATCTGCAAGCTCCCGCCGGGCCACCCGATCGCCATGAAGGGCCGCAAGCCGCTGAACGACAAGATCGTGGCGATGGCCAAGCACCCCACCGACGTCGACACCGACGAGTTCGAGAAGATGCTCCGCAGCATCCTCTTCGATCCCAAGAATGTCGACAGGGCCAACCAGCCGCGCCACACCGCCAGGGCCGCCCCGGCCCGCCGAGCGCCGGCCAGGTAGGCGGCCGGCGGCCGGCGCGGGTTCGGTTCGCCCTGCCTAACGCACCGCGCCGATGGCCAGTTGGATCGGATGGTAGCAGAGCCACGCGACCGCCGCGCTGATGGGGATCGTCAGGACCCAGGCCCAGGCGATCCGCGCCGTCACGCCCCAGCGCACGGCCGAGACCCGCTGGCTCGACCCCACGCCCATGATCGCCCCGCTGATCACGTGCGTGGTCGACACCGGCAGCCCCAGGTGCGACGCCGCCAGGATCGTCGCCGCCGCCGAGGTCTCCGCGGCGAAGCCGTGCATCGGCTTCAGGTCGATGATCTTCGTCCCCATCGTCTTGATGATCCGCAGGCCTCCCGACATCGTCCCCAGGCCCATCGCGATCGCACACACGGCGATCACCCACGCCGGCACCTGGAAATGCTCCGCGCCTGAGCCCTGCGAGCCGCCGCGGTAGACCGCCAGGCTCATCGCGATGATCCCCATCGTCTTCTGCGCGTCGTTGCTCCCGTGCGACAGCGCCATGAAGCCCGCCGATAGCACCTGGAGCCGGCGGAACTCGCGGTTGAGCCGCTCGGGGTTGCGGCGCCGGCAGATCCAGAAGATCGCGATCATCACCACGAAGCCCAGCAGCAGACCCACCACCGGGCTGATCACCAGGCTCTCCACCACCTTGACCACTCCCTTGACGTGCACCGACTGGCGCCCCGCGTGCGCCACCGCCGAGCCGATCAGCCCGCCCACCAGCGCGTGCGACGACGACGACGGGATGCCGAAGTACCACGTGGTCAGGTTCCACACGATGGCGCCGATCAGGGCCGCCAGGACCACGACCTGCGTCATCGCCGACGGGTGCACGAGGTCCCGGCCGATCGTCTCGGCCACCGCCGTGCCGGTCCACGCACCCAGGAAGTTGAGCGACGCCGCCATCAGCACGGCCGTCCGGATCGGCAGCACCCCCGTGCTCACCACCGTCGCCACGGCGTTGGCCGCGTCGTGCATCCCGTTGATGTAGTCGAATACCAGGGCAGCGGTGACAACGAGGATCAGGATCACCAGCGTGATGCTTAGCGACATGCGGGTGATCCTCCCTCACGCGTTCTTGATCACGACATTCAGGAGCGCATCGCCCACGTCGTTGCACGCGTCGAGGGTATTCTCCAGCCCCTCCAGAAACTCCTTGTGCTTGATCAGCCGGATCGCGTCGGTCTCCGAGCGGAACATTGACGCGAGCTGCATCCGGAAGATCCGATCCCCCTCGCTCTCCATCCGGTCGAGCAGGTCGCACTGCTCGCGAATCCGGTCGGGCTGCTTCATCCCGCGGAGGTCGCGCACGGCGGCCTCGACCGCCTCGCACGACCGACCGATCAGGCCGGCGAGCTCGCAGCTCCCCGGCGGCAGGTCCTCCATGGCGTGTACCACGAACTGGAGCGCCGTGGCGAACACGTCGTCGACGATCCCCTCCAGCGACGACGCGAGCTGGTAGATGTCCGACCGGTCCAGCGGCGTGACGAACGTCCGGTTGAGGGCCTCGTAGACCCCGGCGATCACGTCGTCGGTCTCGTGCTCGATCTGATGCATCCGCCCGATCAGGGCCTCGCGGCGATCGGGCGGGCTGGCGCAGCATTCCGCCAGCAAGACGCCGACCTCCCGCGCCAGCGCGGCGGCACGCTCCAGCAGGTCGAAGAAATGCTCTTCCCGCGGCAAGAGCCACTTCACGGCCCGGTCGATCCACATGGCTGGCTCCCCGTCCCCCGAACTCGCCCGCACGCCGGGTTCATCATGCCCGGAAACCGCCGGACGATCGAGGGGGCGTCGCCCGCTTCACTTCAATTCGATTCGAATTCCTTCACTTCCGCCGTCGTGCCAGCTCGCGGCGCAGGCGGCGGATCTGGTCCTGGGCGATGATGCTGAACTTCGACCGCAGGATCGGCGCGCCCTGGAACCATTCGTGCGGCTCGACGAAGGCCGCGTGCATCTCGACCAGCAGTGCACCCGGCTGGAACGCCAGCCGGCTGATCCGGGTGTAGCTGACCCCGCCCGCGTACGGCTTCCCCTCGCCCCCGGCCTCATCGTCCTTGCCGGCGACGGGCCTCCAGCCGTTGGCCGCGTCGCCCGCCTCGGTCCGGTCGAAGGCCGGATCCGTCCGCGCGGCGACCACGATCGAGTCGTCCGTCCGGGTCGCCTGGGCCCGGCTGGTCGCGTCGAACGCGATCCGATCCAGCAGCCGGCCGTGCACGTGCGCGTACCAGGTCTCGGGACCGCCTCTTCCTTCCTTCTCGGGTGTCGGCGCGACCCGCGCCTTGCGCAGGTCGTCGGGCCCGAGGATGCGGGTGCGGAAGGCCATGTTGCCGGCCTCCGCCGACTGGCCGCTGGTCCTCGCCGCCTCGCGGGCCGGGTCGATCCCGGCCAGGTCGGCATGTACGACGAACCACAGGCTGACCACCCGGATCGTGGCGCCCCGGGCCTTCACGTCGCTCACCTTGATGATGTAGGGCGCCGTCACCGAGTCGCGGAGCATCTCGTCGAGCTTCCGGTCCGACCCGGCGACCTCGCGCAGGGCCGCGCGCTGGGCCTCCGCCGGCTGGCCTTCGCGCAGCCGGGGTTCTGGAAGCTTGACCGTCGCACCGTCGGCCGTGAACCCCTCGCCCACGACGCCCGTGAAGACCGCATTCTTCGCGTGGGCCGCCTCGACCCCGTCGCCCTTGCACGCGACGACGTCCACTCCGGAGACGCCGATCATCCCCAGCCAGATTGCGAGAATCGGAATCCTCATGATTCGGAGTCGCTCCTTTCCGCCTGTGCCGGTCCTGACGATTCTGGGACCAAGTTTGCCGGTTCCACGACCGATAGTAAACCTGTGATGGCCAGCGGCGGACCGAGGCTCCATCCCGCGCCGCCTGGGCAAAAGGGGAACGTTAGGAGAGGTGCGGCGATGCGGCATGGTAGCACGAGACATGCCCGCCCTCGCCCGGGTTCCCTGGCCTGGATGCTCGCCAGCCTGCTGGGCCTCACAGCGGCGGGCTGCGGCCATGCCCTGCCGATCGCCGCGACCTTCCGGGGCCATACGGGGGTCACGGCGGACGCGAATCTCCGGGGCGGCGTCGACATCCGCCTGCCGCCGGTGGAGGTCAAGCTCCCCGTCGCGGCCGATCCGGGCGAGATGATCGCCACGGTGGTCCGCGCCGGCCCGTCGCCCGGATCCGGCCGCCGGATCGCGCTGGTCGACGTCGACGGCGTGCTGCTGAACCAGAACCAGGGCAGCTTGTATGCCGTCGGCGACAATCCCCTGGCCTCGTTGCGCGACAAGCTCGAGGCCGCTGCGCGGGATCCGTCGGTCGGGGCGGTCGTGCTGCGGATCAACAGCCCGGGTGGCAGCGTGACGGCGTGCGACGTGATGGCCGAGGAGCTGCGGCGGTTCCGCGCCGAGGCCAAGAAGCCGGTCGTCGCCTGCCTGATGGACGTTGCCGCCTCGGGCGCGTACCTGCTCGCCGCGGAGTCCGACCGGATCGTCGCCCATCCCACCGGGCTGACCGGCGGCCTGGGCGCGGTGTTCAACCACTACAATCTCCAGGATGCGATGGCCCAGCTCAACCTGGTCGCCGACCCGGTGAAGGCCGGCGAGCGGATCGACATGGGCACGGTGATCGCGCCGCTCGACGACGACACGCGGAAGATGCTCCAGGCCATGGCCGACGCCTACCGCGAGCACCTGCACCGGCGGGTCCGCCAGCGCCGGCCGGGCATGACCGATCGCGACTTCCAGGCCGTGGCCGACGGCCGGGTCGTGCTCGCCTCGCAGGCCGTGGCCCTGCACCTGGTCGACCGGCTGGGCTACCTGCACGACGCCATCGCCGAGGCCGAGCGCCAGGCCGGTTGCCCGGGGGCCGAGGTGCTGCTGTATCATCGCGCCGGCTATCCGGCGCACTCCCTCTACGCCATCTCCCCCAGCCCGGCCCCGCTGAGCGAGGCGATCCCGATGAGCTACCCGGGCCTCGACCGCTCGCGGCTGCCGACCTTCCTGTACCTGTGGCAGTCGGATCCGACCCTCCCGCGCCCGGGTGCGCGATGAGCGGCGTCGCGCCGGCGACCACCGGCCAGTCCCTGTCAACGGCCTCGCCGGCCGTGACGCCGTGGGACCGTCGCGAGCCCGAGCCGGCCGACTGGCCCGTGCTGGTCACCGGCGCCGGCGGCTTCGTCGGCGGCCACGTCGCGCGGATGCTGGCGGCCGCCGGACACCGGGTCCGCGGGCTCTCGCGCCGACCGCCCGCGACCCGACCCGGCGACCCGACGATCGAGTGGCTGGTCGGCGACCTGCGCGACGCGGCGTTGCTCCGCCGCGCCCCGGTCGGCTGCCGCGGCGTGATCCACGCAGCGAGCTGGGTCTGCCTCGGCCTGGACCCCCGGAATCTGAGCCAGACCATCAACGTCGACGCCACCGCCCGGCTGCTGGACGCCGCCATTGAGGCTGGCGTCGAGCGGTTCGTCTACACGTCCACCCTGTACACCCTGGCCGCCGGCACGCCCGATCGGCCCGCCGACGAGTTCACCGCGTGGAACCTCGAGCGCGTCGAGTCCCCCTACACCCGGACCAAGCGCCTGGCCGAGCGACGGGTCCTGGAGGCCAATGCCGCGGGGCTGTCGCCGCTGGTGATCTGCCCCGGCATGGTGATGGGCCCGCGCGACGGTAAGCCGACGTCCACCATGATCGTCCGCACCCTGGCGAGGCACCGCCTGGCGATCCTGCCACCCGGCGGCATCCCGATCGTCGACGCTGGAGTCCTGGCCTCGGCGCATGTTCGTGCTTTGGTCGCCGGGGGCTCCGGCACGCGCTACGCCGTGGTCGGCCCGTACCTCAGCTATCCCGGGCTGGCCGACGTCGTCCGTTCGATCGCCGGCCGTCCCCGCCTGATCGTGACGCTCTCCGACCGGTGGCAGGCGACGCTAGGGCTCGCAGCCCAATGCGCCGCGCCGCTCGTCCGGCGATGGATACCCGACCTGTCGCGCCAGCTCGTCGCGGGAGGTTTCCTCCGGCTTTACGTCGACGGCCGCCGTGCCGATGTCGCCTTCGGCCTGGAGCATCCCCCCGCCGCCGAGTCGATCGCGGCGAGCCTGGGGGATGCGGCCGGCGCCGGCGTCGCGCGGTGACCGCCCTGTCCGGTGCCGGGCGTCAGCGCGGCTTGACCGCGAAGACCTTCACGCTGGCGGCGTAATCGTTCACGTCGTAGCGCCTCAGCAGGTCGGCCAGCCGCGAGTGGAGCGCCTCGTCCACGACGGCCGCGGGACCGACCGAGCAGCATCCCGCGTCGATCACGGCCAGCGACGACGAGGACGACGGCGCCGAGGCCGGCGGCGGGCAGCATGCCGCCTGGTTCTCGACCTTGGCATACGCATTCAGGTCGGCCCCGCTGTCGATCACCTCGACGTGGGCAAACCCCGCCTCGATCAGGCCGCGGCGGTAGTCCTCAATCGGGATCGCCCCGGCGATGCAGCCGACGTACGCCATCAGGTCGTTGCCCAGCTCGGGCGGCAGGTCGCGCTTGAGGGCGATGTCGCTGACCGCGAGCCGGCCGCCCGGTTTGAGCACCCTGGCGATCTCGCGAAACACGGCGGGCTTGTCCGGGGCGAGGTTGATCACGCAGTTCGAGATCACGCAGTCCACCGACGAATCGGGCAGCGGCAGGCTGTCGATCGTCGCCTTGTGGAACTCGACGTTCGTCAGCCCGGACTTCTCGGCGTTCCGGCGCGCCAGGTCGAGCATCTCGGGCGTCATGTCGATGCCGATCGCCCGGCCGGTCGGACCGACCTTCCGCGCCGCCAGAAACACGTCAAGCCCGCCGCCGCTGCCCAGGTCCACGACCGTCTCGCCCGGCCGCAGGTTCGCCGTGGCGATGGGATTCCCGCAGGACAGCCCCATGTTGGCCTCGGCGGGGATCGAGGCCAGCTCCTCGGGCGTGTAGCCGAACGCCTCGGCGACCGCCTTCACGCCCTGATGCTCGGTCGACAGCCCGCTGGTGGCGACCGAGCCATATTTCGATTTCACGGCCTCGGTGATCGTTTCAGACATGGTGATCTCCCTTCGTTGGGGGCGCCGGCCCCGGCCCTGGCTCAATGTGAGCCAAGTCGATTCCGAACCTGCATCATCACGCAGAGCATCAGCCGGCCGATGTCGTCGCGACGTTCGGCGTACTTGATCGCCTCGTAGGCGCCGTCGTCGTAGATCTTCGGGTCCAGATACGGCATCGAGACCCGCAGGGCCGCTCCCTTCACGAACGGGCAGGCGGAATCGGCCTCGCCGCAGACCATCAGCGCGGCGAAGCCCTCCCGGGGATTGCCGGCGTCGTGGTAGGTCTTGGAGAACTCGGTCGTCTCCAGGCCCGAACTGCCCCAGCGGACCGTGTAGATCGGATTGGCCGTCTTCGGCTCGCCCCGGGGTGCCTCCTTGCCCGTCGGCTCGACCTCCACGCCGATCTCCTTCAGGCAGGCGACGGTCCGGCGGTTGAACGCCGAGGGGGCCGTGCCCCCGCTATGGAAGTGCACGTCGAGCAGGCCGTAGTAGGCGGCCGCCACGTTGCCCATCGTCGCCCCCAGGATGCTCCGCCGGCTGTTGCCGGTGCAGATTACCGTGATGTGGAGCGGTCGGCCGGGCCGGTAGTTCGCGGCAATCCAGTCCGCCAGCTTCTGCCCGGCCGCGCGATGACGCTCGTCGATCAGGTCGAACGACGTGGTCAGGAGATCCGCGTGGGCGGCGACCCGCGGGTTCAGCCGCCTGCGAGACTCGGGGACCTCGCCGTCCAGGATCTTCCGGACCTCGTCGGGTCCGAGCTCGCCGTCGGCCCCGGCCAGTCTCTCGAATGCCGAGGCATCCATGAGCCCCCGTACTCCCGCCATGGTGAGAACACCCTGTTTGCCCGGTGTCTTTGAGAGCTGGCCCTTCACCTTCTGGTCATTCTCGGGCGCGATTGCCTCGGGCGTCCCGAACCTTTGGACCAGCCAGAGCGAGCGCACCAGCGGGCCGACGTCCTCCCCGGCCTGGCAGCGGCCGGCGCAGGCGACGAGGAGCACCGGAGCGATCAGGCCTGGGATCAGCCGGGGCATCGGCATGACGAGAAGTCCTTCGACTATATGAGCCTGGCCGAATGTAATTCAACACAAAAACGCGTCAACGCTAACCCCCACAGCACGAGACGACCCGTTCGAGCCGTTCGCGATCCCGGGCGAACACTTCCGGATCGCCCAGGCAACTATCGAGGCAGCCCAGCAGGATGCGGTGCAGGCCGGTCGTGGGTCTCGCCAGGCGGTAGTAGACCCAAAGTCCCTCCTTGCGACCGGCGACAAGACCGTGCTTGCGCAGGTAGGCGAGGTGACGGGACACGGTCGGCTGCGACAGCTCCAGCGCCCCGTGCAGGTGGCAGACGCAGACCTCCTCCCGTTCGCCCGAGAGCAGGTTCAGCAGCCGCAGGCGCACCGGGTCTCCGAACGCCTTCAGGAGGCGGGTCGATTCGGCCAGGGGGTCGGCGATGGTCTTTTTCATACGCTTAGGCAAATATACCCTCGACGTCGGCCCGCAGTCAAGTTGGTGCGTTGGGTGCCCGACCGCCAGGTCCTCCGGGATGGCCGAGCGGGACGACTCCGGGGAGGCCGCGAGACGCGGTGTCCTACTTCCGGTCGAGTTCATGACACGCTATAAAGGTTGCGTACCCGATTGGGGTGTGGCCGATGATCGAGAGCACGCTTCGCGCGTCCTCGGATTGGAAAGGTGATCGGGGGGAGTCGATGATGCGTTCGACGTGGGCCAGGAGCGTCGCATTCGCCGGATCCCGGGGCGCGACCGCGCTGTCCTGCATGGCATTCGTCGTCGCGGCGAATCTGGCGACCGCGCAACAAGCCGCGCGGAGTACGGAGGCCGCCGGACGGCAAGGTCAGCCCCTGGCCAGGGCGGGCACCGAAGAGCAGGGCAAGGCCAACACCAACGCGACCAGAAGGGCACGGTTCACCGACCTTCGCGGCGACTACGACTGGCACCGCGCGAACAATGACCTGCTCTACTATCACCTCGACATCCGCGTCGACCCCGAGAAGCAGTCCTTCGGCGGCAAGAACACGATCAGGTTCCGCATGCTCAGGAACGACTGCCGGATTCATCTCGACCTCGACCGCCGCCTCTCGATCGACAGGATCCTCCTCGGCGAGACGCCACTCAGGTACGAGCGAGACGCCCGAGCTGTCTTCGTCGAGTTCCCCGAGATCCTCAAGCAGGGCGAGGTCTATTCCATCGACTTCTACTATTCCGGCCAGGCGTCGGCCGGCGGCCGATTCGGCGGCATCTCCTTCGGCAAGGACCCGAAGGGCCGGCCCTGGATCACGACCTCGTGCGAGGGACCGGGGGCCAGCGTGTGGTGGCCGAACAAGGACCAGTGGCGCGACGAGGTCGAATCGATGGACCTCTCGGTGACGATCCCCGGCGACCTCGTGGATGCCTCCAACGGCCGACTCGTCGCGAAGAAGAACCTGGGCGACGGCTGGACGCGCTACGACTGGCACATCAGCTACCCGATCAACAATTACTGCGTCTCGGTCAATATCGGAAAGTACGTCCACTTCGAGGACAAACTCGGCGACCTGACGCTCGACTTCTATTGCCTGCCCGAGAACATCGAGAAGGCGAAAAAGCAGTTCGCCCAGGCGAAGGGAATGCTCGAGGCCTTCCAGCATTATTTCGGCGAGTACCCCTTCGTGCGGGACGGCTACAAGCTGATCGAGGTGCCCTACGCCGGCATGGAGCACCAGAGCGCGGTCACCTACGGCAACCACTACAAGAACGGCTATCTCGAGCGCGACTGGACGGGGGTCGGGATCAGCCTGCTATTTGATTTCATCATCATCCACGAGAGCGGCCACGAGTGGTTCGGCAACAGCGTCAGCGCCGCCGATCGGTCGGACATGTGGATCCACGAGGGCTGGACGACTTATCTCGAGTGCCTCTACGTCGAGTACCACCACGGCAAGGCCGACGGACTGAAGTACACGAATGCCTACAAGAAGAAGGTCCGGAACCGCCAGCCGATCGTCGGCGAGCGCGGCACCGTCGCCTTCCACGACAACGACCAGTATTTCAAGGGTGCGTTGTTCCTGAACACGTTGCGCAGCATCGTCGACGACGACCGGCGGTGGTGGCAGATCCTGCGCGCCATGCACGACACCTTCAAGTACAGGAACATCATGACCGAGGACGTCGTGAGGTTCTTCAACGAGCAGACGGGGAAGGAGTTGACGGCAATCTTCGACGAGTACCTGCGTCACGCCGAGCTCCCCGTGCTGGAGCTGAAGTTCGACCAGGCGAAGGGGACCGTGTCGTATCGGTGGCGTGCCCAGGAGAAGGGCTTCGCGATGCCCGTGAAGGTTGGCGCCCCCAATAAGTGGGAGCTGATCCGACCGACCACCGAATGGGCGACGATGAAGGACCCGCTCGGCAAGGAGAAGTTCGGGGTCGCGACCGACCTGTACTACATCGCCGTCGAGCGACACTGATTCCCCGCGCCGGGCGCTTCCTCGGGCGCTCGCGGTCGCCCCGAAGCGTCACGACGGCTTCTTCACCGGCCTGTCGTTCGCGGGCTTCGGCGGCCTGTCGCCTGCGGGCCTGTCCTTCGCGGCCTTCCCCGGGCCGGTCTCGATCCGCTTGCGACGCTCTTCCCGCATCCGCGCGAAGGTGGCCGCGTGGTCTCCCTTGAAGTTCTCCTGGATCGTCCGCACGCCGAGCTCATCCAGGCAGAAGAGGAACCGCTCGATCAGCTCGCGGGGGTTGAACTGCTCCTCCTTCACCCGGCCGACCATGTTCCAGTAGATGAAAGCCGCGAATCCGAAGTCCCCGAGGTCCTGCGCGATGTCGGCGTACCGGATCACGTCCTGCACCGTCTTCTTGCGGTCCTTGAACAGGGTGCGGATCTCGATTCGCAGCACCAGGCGATGGGTCTCCTCCGGCCCCTGGGCCTGGGCGAGCATCTCGTAGAGCGGGTCGGCGCCGAGGATGGCGTCGCGCGCGGCAGGCCAGTGAACCAGAGCGTCCTCGATTGGTTTCCCTTGCTTCCGGGCCATTGCCATCCGCGTCTGGACCTGCTCGTACCGGGCCCAGGCCGAGCCGGGGTAGTCGCTGAGCACGCCCTCGTAGACGGCCATGGCCTCGTCGAGCTTCCCCTTGTCGTTGAGGGCGATGCCCTCGGAGATCCGGGACTCGACGTCCTTGTAGAACAGCCGTATCATCTCTCGGAACTCGCCGAGGAGTCGGCTGGGCGCCGACTTGTTGGCGTCGAAGAACGACGCGACGCTGACGTACCGCCTGGCCCTGTCGATCTCGCCGTTGGCCGCATGCAGCGCGATGCGGACCACCGGGACCAGCGGCTCGCCGGGCGCCATCTCGACCATCGCCCGCCAGTAGGCGGGGTTGTGGTCCGTCAGCGAGGGGACGTCGAACCTGGGCGTCACCTCGGGGGGGCTGAACTCCTGGATGGTCTTGCCGAGCGCGCGCACTCCCTCGAATTTGGCGTCGGCGCCCGTGGCCGCTGCGCCCAGGATCGGCAGGGCCTCGTTGCGCGCCCATCGTCGGATCATCGCGAGCTTCTCGGCGGTCTTCGCCGCGCGAAACGCGGCGAGCCGGCGCTCGTCGGGGGTCTCGAGCGGCGGCACCAGGCGGATTTTGGGGTCGGTGGGCCCGGCGATGCCGGCAGGCCCGCCGTTGATCTGGGCGACGACCCGGAACGTGCAGTCGACGACCTTGGTTCGCGGGGCCTTCGCGGGGTCAAGCATCCGCCGCAGATCCTTCGCCTCGGCGTCGGAGAGGGCGGGCTGCCCGGAGATCCCCACCTCGGCCGGGCGATCCCTGTGCAGGGTCGCCTGGATGACGACGATCCGCCGCGCCGTGTCGCCCTCGAACCGCTTCTCGACCGCCGCGATCGCCGGCCTCACCCAGTTCACCAACGGGTTCACGTCGACGGTGAGCTGAACGATGTTCATCTCGGTGAGGAAGACGATCGCGACCTCGACCTTCTTCTTCTCGCCGGCCTTCTTCGCCTGGGCCGCGCCGGCGTGGCGCCCCGGACCCGGCGCGGCATCGGATCCCTGGCCTTTCTGGGGCTCGTCGGCGCCCAGGAGGATCGCCGAGAGGACCGCGACGGCCGGGAACAGACGCCGGGACGTTCCGTACGCCATGAGCCACCTCCGGTAAAAAGTCCGGGGAGAGGAATCGCCGCGTCGCTCGACCGAGAGTCACGTCCGATCCATTCCACCTCGACCTATGCCGTCTGGCCTGGATGGACCCAGGGCGCGCGGTACGGCCGCGCGAGCAGCCGATTCGCCTCGTCGTCGCCGACGACTTTATTCGCCTGCGGGTCCCAGGCCAGGGTGCGGCCCAGGTTGAGCGCCATGTTGGCCAGGATGCAGCTCGCCGTCGAGATGTACCCTTCCTCGATGTCGGCCACCGGCTTGCCGCGCGAATCGATCGCCGCCAGCAGGTCCTTCATGTGGCCGCGGATCGCCGGGGCGACGTGGCGCTCGAGGTCCTTCTCGTGCTCGTCCTCGGGGTACTGCGCCCACTCGTTCTTGTACTGGACGTCGACGTGCACCGGCTTGCCGCCGCGCAGCGGGATGAAGTCGTAGCCGTTCACGCTGGCCTTGAGCGTCCCCTTGTCGCCGTAGAAGGTCGCGCCCCAGGGATACTGCGGATCCGGCGAGGAGCCCCAGGTCCTGTGCTGCCAGACGACATCGAGGTCGCCGAAGTCGAACGTCGCCGTCTGGGTGTCGGGGATGTTCGACTTGGACCCGCGGGCGACCAGGATGCCCCCGGTCGAGCCGACCCGCTTCGGCCAGCCCAGGCCCAGCATCCAGCGGACCATGTCGAGCATGTGGATGCACATATCTCCCATGATGCCGTTGCCGTACTCCATGAAGGCCCGCCAGCCGCGCGGGTGGGCGATCGGGTTGTACGGCCGCATGGGCGCTGGCCCGGTCCACATCTCCCAGTCGAGGTAGTCGGGGGGCGAGGTATCGGGCGGGTTGGAGTTGTTCCGCATGTGGTAGTAGCAGTAGACCTCGACCAGGCCGATCTTGCCGAGCTTCCCCTCGCGGATGATCCGGTCGCGGGCCTCGATGAGGTGCGGCGTGCTGCGGCGCTGGGTGCCGACCTGGACGACGCGGTTGTGCTTGCGCGCCGCGTCGAGCATGGCCTTGCCCTCGGCGATGTCGACGCTGATGGGCTTCTGCACGTAGATGTCCAGCCCGGCCTCGCAGGCGGCGATCATCGGCAAGGCGTGCCAGTGGTCGGGCGTGGCGATCAGGACGATGTCCAGGTCCTTCTGCCCGAGCATCTGGCGGTAGTCGGCGAAGGTGCGCGGGGCCTTCTTCGACTTCTGGCGGGTGGAGACGATCTCGGCGGCCTCGGCGAGCATCTTCTTATCGACGTCGCAGAGCGAGACGACCTCGACGGGCGCGACCTGGATCAGCCGGAGCAGATCGGCCTTGCCGTACCACCCGGTGCCGATCAGCCCGACGCGGCGGGTCTCGGCCGCGGTCGAGGCGGCGACGTGGTAGCCGGAAGGGGCCAGCGCCAGCCCGGCGGTGGCCGCGCCGGCCTGGAGGAACGTGCGACGATTCATGAGGAAGCTCCCGGAGTTGTGGCGGCGCGACGGATGCACGACCTTTGAAACGACCGTCGACCCGGCCGGCCGCATCGCGGGCCCGGTCGCGGATCGCGGGCCCATTCTGTCAGATGTCGGACCCGGCGGGAAGGCGGCGGCGGGTCCGGCGGGATCCGTGGTTCCCGCGGGGCCGCCGCCGGGGGAGGCGGGGGCGCGTGGTTTGCAGGATTGATCCACCCGGCAAGGCCCGGCTGGTCCGCGCGACCGGCCAACGGACCGCGCCGGTTGCACGAAGAGAGAAGTCCCGCATTTCCCAGAGGAGAAGACACCCGATGAGGTCTATCCTGACAGCCGCCGCGGCGGTCGCGTTCGCCGGTGCGCCGGCCCTGGCCCAGAACGCCGGCACGACCCGCGTCCGGACGCAAACCCCCGCGGGCACCCAGATCGTCCCGGGCACCCAGCAGGCCGGCGAGCGTGTGATTGCTCCGGGCACCCAGCAGGCCGGGCAGGTCGGCGGCCGGGTGAATACCGGCACGATCGGCACCGGCCGGGTCGGCACGGCCGGGGTCGGAGCGCCGGCCGGCGCGACTCGCACCGCGGTCAACGACGCCCTCTTCGCCGCAGCGGCGACCGACGGCAACCTGACCGAGCTGTCCCTCAGCCAGCTCGGCATGCAGAAGGCCACCGATCCCGAGCTCAGGCAGTTCAGCCAGCATATGATCGATGAGCACAACCGCCTGGGCCAGGAGATGAGCACGCTGGCGGCCCAGAAGGGCATGCGCGTGCCCGCGGCGCTGGACGTCCGCTCGCAGTTCTGCGCGCAGAGCCTCGCCGGCCTCTCCGGCGAGAAGTTCGACTGCTGCTACGCCAAGGCCCAGCTCGTCCTGCACATGGACTCGCTCGCCGCATTCGAGGCCGAGGCCCAGCGGGGCATGGACCCCGACATGAAGGCCCTGGCCGCCAGGATGGTGCCGAAGATCAAGGGACACCTCGAGCAGATCAAGCCGATCGCCAGGAGGTTCATGCAGAAGGAGGAAGGCGAGCACCCGAGCAACAACAGCCGGATCGGCGCGCCGGGCGGCGAACACTCCGTCCGCTGAGGCGGAATGAGCTTCGCCCCGACGGCCGACCCATAAGCGGCCGCAAAGCGCCCGCTCCGGCATAACGTTCCGGGGCGGGCCGCTGCACACCGCGTGAAACGCGTCCGGTCTCAGTCGCGCTTGCCCCGGTCCGTGCGGGCGTGTCCGGGAGGTCCGAGCGTCGTGTGCGGCGTGAATGCGGGAGAATCGCTGGCGATCATCGTTTCTTCCACGGCCTCGTCGACGGAGTCGTACTCCGCCTGCTGCGGTACCTGTTCGTCGCTGGCCGTCGGCCGCGGTTCGGCGGCCGGCTGCGAGGGCTTCGGGGCCTGGCCTCGATCTTGATTGTCCATGGTCTCCTCCTCGGTTCGAGCGTCCGTCGGGGATGACGGCCACGTCGAGACGTCGCGACGGACGCGGGCGACTGTCCGAAGAGGTGCGGTGCAAATCCGGCGCCCGCCTCGACGGACGACGGACGCCCGGCCGTGATTCCGATCGGAGGCCGCACCGGCCGGACCTGGTATCATGGGACCGTGAGCGGCCCGACCCGGGTCGTCCGGTTCGCCCGGCACGCGGTCGCTCGATGAGGAATCCGCGATGCGACAACTGACAGCCCTGATGGTCGTGATCGCGCTGGCCCCGCTGGTGCCGGCGCGATCGGAGGAACTGAAGGTCGGCGCCGCGGCGGTGGTGATCACGCCGCCAGCGGGCATCCCGATGGCCGGGTATTATGCCGAGCGCGGCGCCCGGGACGTGCACGACGACCTGTACGCCAGGGCGATCGTCGTCGAGTCCGGCGGCCGCGCCGCGGCGCTCGTCGCGCTCGACCTGATCACGACCCCGCGCGAGCTCGTCGAGCAGACCCGCCGCGAGATCGAGCGGACGACGCACGTCCGCGGCCCCGACGTGATGATCAGCGCCACGCACAGTCACACCGGGCCCATGATCGATCGCAACAACCCGTTCGGCGGGCGGTCGGACCTGGTGCGCGACTACCTCGCCGGCCTGCCGGCGCGGATCGCCGAGTCGGTGCGCCAGGCGGAGGCCCGCCTCGCCCCGGCGAGGGCGCTGGCCGCCGCCGGGCGAGAGACCTCGATCGCGTTCAACCGCCGCTATCACATGAAGGATGGGACCGTCGGCTGGAACCCGGGCAAGCTCAACCCGGCGATCATCAAACCCGCCGGGACGGTCGACCCCGAGGTGCCGGTGGTCTACTTCGAGTCGACCGCCGGCCGGCCGATCGCGACGTATGTCAATTACGCCGTCCACCTCGACAACGTCGGTCAGCCGAGTCTTTCCGCCGACCTGGTGTATCCGCTTTCGCGCGCCCTGGCCGACTTCAGGGGGCCGGAGATGGTCACCGCGTTCACGGCCGGCTGCTGCGGCGACGTCAACCACATCGACGTCTCCTGGCGCGAGCCCCAGGGCGGATTCGCCAACGCGGCGCGGATGGGCACGATCCTGGCCGGCGAGGTGCTGCGGACCTGGCCACGGCTCAGGCCCGTCGCGGCCGGCGCGGTGCGCGTCCGCAGCGCGACGGTCTCCTTGCCGCTCCCGCCCGTCGGCGAGGCCGACGTGGCCCGGTCGCGTTCCGTCATCGAGCGGATGCAGGATCCCAAAGGCCGCCGTCCGACGTTCCTCGAGATGGTCGACGCGCTGAAGATCCGCGACGTGGCCGCCAGGCAGGGCCGGCCGCTGGAGGTCGAGGTGCAGGTCGTCGCGCTGGGGGACGAGCTGGCCTGGGTATCGCTGCCCGGCGAGATCTTCGTCGAGCTGGGACTGGCGATCAAGCAGGACTCGCCGTTCGGCCGCACGATCGTTGCCGAGCTGGCCGACGGCGCGATTGGCTACATCCCGTCGCGGCGGGCCTACGCGCAGGGGAATTACGAGGTGGTCAGCGCCCGTTGCGGCGAGGGGTCGGGCGAGCGGCTGGTCGACGCCGCGGGAAAGCTCCTCC
>DAIDHB010000289.1 GCA_027452145.1 Planctomycetales bacterium | reverse complement strand
CCCTTGAGCTTCTTGGCCAGGCCGAAATCCGTCACCTTGGGCTGCCCGCGGCCGTCGACCAGCACGTTCGCCGGCTTGAGGTCGCGGTGGATGACGTCCTGCTCGTGGGCATACTGGACGGCCTCGGCCACCTTGACCATCAGCTCGGCGGCGCGAGTTGGGGGCAGGGGGCCGTCGGCGATCATCTGCGAGAGGCTGCGGCCCTCGACGAAGCCCATCGAGAAATAGTGCTGCCCGTCGTGCTCGCCCACCTCGTAGATCGGCACGATCCCGGGATGGTTAAGGTTCGCGGCGGCCTCGGCCTCGGTGTAGAACCGCTTGACCTCGACGCTGTCGGCGAGCTGGCCGGCCAGGATCATCTTGAGCGCGACCGGGCGATTGAGCGTCACCTGCCGGGCGAGGAACACGACGCCCATCCCACCGCGGGCCAGCTCGCGCACGATCTCGTAGTCGCCGAAGTAGCGGACCTGCCCGCTAGGCGCCGTCTCGCCCCGGGATGAACCATTCGCGTGGAGCTCCGTCGTCGCGTCCGACCGCGGCGGGATCGTGGCCATCTCGGTCGGCGACAGCACGGGCGCCGCGAGGTCGGTCGTGACGTCGGATCGCGGCGGGATCGTGGCCGCCTCGGAAGGTGGGGCGGAGGCGAGGCCGGGAATCGGCAAGGTGCCCACACTTCCCGGCGGGATCGTCGGCGCCTCGGCGACCGTGGCTGGAGAGCCGTCCGCGCCACCGCCATCCCGTTCGCCGCCGGGCTGGTCGACGGTGGCGTCCGATCCGCCCAGCTCGCCGATCAGCGCCTCGAGCTCGGCCTTCAGGGCCGGTCCAGCCGCCACACAGACCTCGGCGAGGTACTCGCTCACGGACGGCTGCCGGCCGGACCGCCACTCGGCCTCGAACCGCCGGCAGACCTCGTCGATCCGGCGCGCCTGGTCGACATCCAGGCCGTCAAACTCGTCATGCGATGACTCACGCATGGGACGTAACCCTCGACGGGGCGGCGACGGGACGTGGGACAGGCCGAAGCGGCACGATCGTCGTCGTGCCGGCGTTCACACATCGGGACATCTGGAAATCACCGCGATCGGGGTTCATCCTACGGCGAGGACGAGTCCCGAGTCGACGGCCTGCCGGGCAGATGGCCAAACCGCCGGGTTGTGTGCCACGCGGTTTCCCGCCAGCCAGGTTCTCCACTCTGGACGCTCGCGACCCGCCCGGCCACAATGGACGCTCCACGGCCGGCCAATCCCGTTGGGGCCAGCCACGTTGGGTCGTCGTCGCGTGGTTCGGGCCCGCCCGTTCCGCCCGCTGGTCCGTCCGTCCATCCGTCCCCGCGCCCGCCAGATGGCCGGGCCCGCCGCGAGCAATATGCAGGAGCTTCCGACGATGTGGCATCGCGTTGCATCCGACCGGTCGATCGCCGCCCGGCTCGGCGTGATCCTGGGACTGGGGCTGGCCACGCTCTTGCTCGGGCCGGCCGGCGCGTCGGCGCAAAGCAGCGCCGAGGAGTCCGCCCGGAAGCTCAAGCCGGCCGAGGGGCTGGAGGCCACGCTCTGGGCGTCCGAGCCGATGCTCAGCAACCCCACGAACATCGACGTCGACTCCCGCGGCCGGGTCTGGGTCACCGAGGGGTTGAACTACCGCCTGACCCGCGGCGGCAACCGCCGGTTCCACCGCGTCGAGGAGGCTGACCGGATCAAGATCCTCGAAGATACCGACCACGACGGCAAGGCCGACAAGGTCACCGTGTTCGCCGATCGGATCTTCCCCGTGCCGATGGGGATCGCCGTCGAGGAGCACTACGACAAAACGGGCAAATACACCGGATGCAAGGTCTTCGTGGGCAATAGCCCCGACCTGCTGGTCCTCGAAGACACCGATGGCGACGACAGGGCGGATAAGCGTTACCCGCTGCTCACCGGGTTCGGTGGGGTGGACTCGGACCACGGCGTGCACGGGATGTTCCTGGGCTTCGACGGCAAGCTGTATTTCAGCCACGGCGACGGATGCTGCTCGGTGCAGCACGATCACTCCGAGCGGCAGCAGAACTTCGATGTTACCGACAAGAGCGGCCGGCACGTCTGGACCGACCAGCTCGCCAACACGCTACGGGTGAATCGCGACGGCACCCAGTTCGAGATCATCTGCGACCGCCAGCGGAATAACTATGAGACCTGCCAGAACTCGTTCGGCATCGGCTTCACCAGCGACAACGACGACGACGGCAACCGCGGCTGCCGCGTGATCTGGACGATGGACGGCGGACATTATGGCTACCGCACGCCGGGCTCGCCGCGCCACTGGGGCGAGGAGGTGCCGGGCAATGTGCCGAAGCTCGTCGGCACCGGCAATGGCAGCCCGTGCGGGATCATGGTGTATGAGGGGAATCTGCTGCCGCCCGAATACCGCGGCGGCGTGCTCGAGGTCGACGCGGGCACGCGGCAGGTGAACTTCTTCCCGATCACGCGCCACGGGGCCTCGTTCCGCACGGTTTACAAGGTGTTCCTCGGCAGCGACGACCCGTGGTTCCGGCCGGTGGATGCGTGCGCGGCGCCTGACGGCTCGATCTTCGTCGCCGACTGGTATGACGCGGGCGTCGGCGGGCATGCCTTCCGCGACCAGACCACGGGGCGGATCTATCGCGTGGCGCCGAAGGGGCACAAGGCCTCGAATCCGAAGGCCGATTTCGCCACGACCGAGGGGCTGATCGCCGCCTACAACTCGCCGAACATCGCCACGGTCGACGCCGCGCGGCGGTCGCTGATCGCCATGTTGGCGCCGGGAGAGGATGCGGGGTTCGCCGGGCTGCGACGCGCCCGGGAGACGACCATCGCTCTCGCTCAGTCGTACAAGAACCTGTCGGATATCGCGAAGGCCCGCCAGCTCTGGTTGCTGGCGGCGGCTTTCCCCGAACGAGGAGACCGCCCACCGATTGCGGCCGAGGTCCTCAAGGATGCCGACCCGCGCATCCGCGAGATGGCCGTGCGCATCCTGGGCCGCGATTGCCGCGATAACGGCCACGTCCAGCTCGCGCAGGGCGCCTCCAAGCTGCCGCCGCGACCGGCCGAGCAGCACCTGAAGGAGCTGCTGCCCCTGGCCGACGACCCTGATGCAGGCGTGCGCCGCGAGCTGATCCTGGCGTTTCGCAACCTGCCGACCGACCAGGTTGGCGATGCCCTGCGCAAGCTCGCGGCGTCGTGGGACGGCCAGGACCGCTGGTACCTCGAGGCCCTCGGCCTGGCGCTCGATAAGCGCGAGCCGGCCTTCATCGCCAGGCTCTTTGACGGCTCGCTCTATGGGAACCTGGACCTCGATCGCTCGGGCCGGCAGGTTGATCTGGCGCTGCCGCCGTATTTCCCGGTCGATCGCAATGAGGCGTACATCGCCGAGGGAACGCCGGATGAGCCCGCATCGGCCCTGAGCAAGTCGCTGGGCCTGGCCTGGCGGCTACACCGCCGGGAATCGCTGGCGCTGCTCGAACGGGTGTTTCCGTCCCTCCGCACGGCCGAGCTCCAGCAGGCCGCGGACGACATCCTCGAAGGGATGCACGACCCGGCCGTGGCCGAGGTGGTCGCCAACCTGGTCGGCCGCGTGGACGATCCGCTTCGGCGCAACAATCTTTATGCGATGCTGGCCGAGCGGCTCTCGGGCGAATGGGGCGAGGCGCGGAACCGTCCGTGGATGATCCGGCTGATCGGCGATGCGCTAAATCGCCCGGACTCGCGGGTGCAGGGGATCGCGATGGCTGCCGCGACGAAGGACGCCCGCTATCGGGGTTCGCTGGAGGGATACGCCCTCGACGCCAAACTCCCGATCGAGGCGCGCGTCGCGGCGGTGGAGGGGCTCGGCTCGCTCAGTATCACGCCCAACCGCGTGCCCGAGCAGCTCGTGGCGGCGGCGAGGGGTAAGTCCAGCTCGGATCCGGTGGCCGAGGCCGCGGTGCGCGTCATGGCGAGGCACTCGGGTGCCCCGAGCCGGCTGACGTCCATCGTCACGGCACGCGACTACCCGCTCGGCCTGCGACGCGAGGCGCTGCGGGGGATGGCCAGCCTTCAGGACGGCGGCCATCGCGTGGTCGAGCTCGCCAGGGCCGGCAAGCTGCCGCCGGATCTCAAGAACGACGCGACGGCACTCCTGTATGCCTCGCCGGTGCGCGGGGTCCGCGAGGCGGCCGCGAAGGTGTTGCCGCTGCCGAAGATGGCCGGGGGCCGCAGCCTGCCGCCGATCGGCGAGCTTTTGCGCCGCGAGGGGAACTCCGACCGCGGCCGGCAGGTGTTTTTCCGCGAGGGGGCCAATGCCTGCTCGAGCTGCCACCGCGTCCAGGGGCGCGGGCACTGGGTCGGGCCGGACCTTTCGACGATCGGCGTCAAGTACGGGCGGGATGAACTGGTCCGTTCGATCCTCAGCCCGAGCGCGGCGATCGGGTACAACTTCCGCTCCGTCGTGGTTGCGCTGAACGACGGCCGGGTCATCACGGGTTTGCCGATCGAGGAGACCTCCGGAAAACTCGTGCTCAAGACGGCGACGGGCGAGCGCGTGGTGGTCCCCACGGGGTCGATCGAGGATCGCCGCACGAGTGACGTCTCGCTCATGCCGGATGGCCTGGCGCAGACCCTGACCGACGGTGAGCTGGTGGACCTGATTGCTTATCTGGCGACGTTGCGGCAGCCGGTCGCGATCGTCGGCCAGTATCACGTCCTCGGCCCGGTCGAGAAGTCGACCAGCACCGCCCGGCTGGAGTCCGCGGGCTCCGTCGACATCGATAACGCCATCGACGACGGCCACGGCCGCCGTCTCAACTGGCGGCGAGTGAGCGCCAATGCCGAGGGCCTGGTGGATGTCTCGGCCCTGGCCGGCGGCGAGGGCGATGGCGCGGGGACCGGGCAGGTTTATCTGTATGCTCCGCTCGTCTCGCCGGTCGAGCAGCGTGCCCGGCTGGTCATCGAGGCCCCGGCCGGCGCGTCGGCCTGGCTGAATGGCAAGCCGCTGTCGCTGGCCCCTGTCGAGGGCGGCAAGGGTGGCACTCGCGAGGTCGCGCTCGACCTCCACCCGGGCCCGGAATCGCTTCTCATTCGCCTGCCGCTCGACCGATCCTCGGGGAGCCCGGCGACCGTCGTCACCACGATCGTCGCCGACCAGCCGGTCGGGTTCGCGACCAGGTGACGTGAGGCGCGATCCGAACGGACGACGCGCGCCGGCACCGAAAGCCCAGCCCACCACCGAGATGACCCGCCGTGACGCCACCCGATCCCGAGCCGACGACCGACTCCGTCCGCATCGCCGTCGCCATCCCGTGTTACAACGAGGCGGCGGCCATCGCGACGGTCGTCGAATCCTTCCGCTCGGTGTTGCCGTCGGCCGAGATTCTCGTCGTGGATAACAACTCGACCGACGGCACCGGCGCGATCGCCCGGGGCCTGGGCGTCCGGGTCATCGACGTGGCCGAGCAGGGGAAGGGCCATGCCGTGCGCGCGGCATTCGCATCGCTGGCGAACCAGGATGTCGTGCTGCTGACCGACGGCGACGGCACGTATCCGGCCGAATGCGCGCCGCTGCTACTCTCGCCCGTGCTGGAGGGCACTGCCGATATGACCGTCGGGGCCCGGCAGCCGGCGCCCGGCGCCGGAGCCATGACGATGACCCGGGGCATCGGCAATCTTTTGATCCGCTCGGCATTCCGAATCCTGATCGGGCCCGGGAACACCGACCTGCTTTCAGGCTACCGCGCCTTCGGCCGCCGCTTTCGAACCGAGGTCGCTCTACGCTCATCGGGGTTCGAGATCGAGACCGAGCTGGCCGGCGAGGCCGCCGCCCGCGGCCTGCGCGTGGTCGAGATCCCGGTCCCGTACCACCCGCGCATCGCCGGCACCACGAGCAAGCTCCGCGCCTTCCGCGACGGCCGCCGCATCCTCACCACGATCGTCCTGCTGGGGATTCGATTGCGACCGATTAGGTTGATCCTGATCGGGGCGCTACCGCTCACGGTGCTCGGGGCGACCGTGCACCCAGCATTCGCGGCGCTGGCGCTGGCCTACGCGGTCGCTGTGCTCGGGCTGCGGAGGACCGGTATGAGGAGAGTGTAACCGCGAAAGCGCGGGAATTCGGAAGAAGACAGAAGAGTCAGACATTCACGTCGAACATTCGCGGGGAACCGGAAGAAGATAGAAGAGGAAGACATTAACCGCGAAGAACGCGAAAGACGCGAAAAAGGAGCTGGGAGCGGAGGCTCTAAGTGATTTGATAGCATGATCATTAGTTAGATTGCCTCAAATCATTTGTCTGGGAGGAATCGTGGAACTCATCTATCGGGAGGAATCGTACAGGATCATGGGGGCCTGCTTCGAGGTCTACAGGACCATGGGCTGCGGGTTCCTCGAGGCGGTTTACCAGGAGTGCCTGGAAATCGAGCTTGCCGAGCGGGGGGTTACGTTCACTTCTCAGGCACAACTCCCCGTCATGTACAAAGGACGCACCCTGAAGCAGTTCTACAAGGCGGACCTGGTCTGCTACGATAAGATCGTGCTCGAGGTCAAGGCGGTGAGCCAACTGGTCGACGAGCACCGCGCCCAGATGCTCAACTACGTCCGGTCAACCGGGCTGGCTCTGGGCATCCTTTTGAACTTCTGCTCCCGCCGCGAACTCGAGTACGAACGCATCGCGCTGACACGAGCTTTCTCGTAATTCTCGCGTATCCCAGGCTTGATGATTCGACCGAATCGTGCGTGGCCTACCCCGCGAAGGACCCTACCCGATGCCGAGAGTCTCATTGCCCTCAGCCCCCGCGGCCAGCCCGAGGGCGAGCGCACCGCATCGACACGTTCCTTTTCGCGTTTTTCGCGGTTAATGTCTTCCTCTTGCCGTTTCTTCCGGTTTCTCGGTTTTCGCGGTGAATGTCTTCCTCCGCACCGGAACCAGGCCTGATCCCGCCCGCAAAGGACCCTGCCCCATGCCGAGATCTGTATTCTTCGTGGTTCGTCGAGCGTTGACCGTCGCAGCCCTTCTGGCGGTCGCAGCCGCCGCCCAGGCCGCGATGCCGAAGGTTCCCGACGGGTTCAGGATCCGGCTGGTGGCCGCGGTGCCGGCGGTGCAATTCCCCAGCCAGGTGGCCGTGGCGCCCGATGGTTCGCTGTTCGTCGGCGAGGACCCGATGGACCAGGTCGGGCCGGCCAGCAAGCCGATCGACCGGATTCTTCTGTTTCGCGAGGGCAAGGAACCCGTCGTGTTCGCCGAGAAGCTCAACGCGATCTTCGGCATGGCCTGGCACGAAGGCGCACTCTACGTGATGAACATGCCGAATCTCACGGTGCTCCGCGACCGCGACGGCGACGGCAAGGCCGATGAGCGCAAGGAGCTCTTCACCAATCTCGGCGTCCCGGCCGGGTTCCCGAATGATTTCAACGACCATATCGTGTCGGGCCTCAAGATCGGCATGGATGGATTCCTCTATATTTCCGTCGGCGACAAGGGGGTGCCGAAGGCCACGGGCCCCGATGGCCGCACCGCGCAGGTCCGCGGCGGCGGTACTTTGCGCTGCCGGCTGGATGGCACCGGGCTGGAGGTATTCTCGAACGGCACGCGCAACCACCTCGAGCCCAATCTGGATGATCGCGACAACCTGTTTACCTATGATAACACGGACGACGGCCTGGGCTGGTGGACGCGGGTGACGCACCACGTCGATGGGGGCTATTACGGGTATCCGTACGACTACCACAAGCGCACCGATCGCATGCTGCCCCGGATGGCCGAGTACGGCGGCGGCTCGCCGTGCGGCGGGGTCTTCTACGGCGAGGACGCCTGGCCCGAGAAATACCGCGGATGTGTCTTCTGGGCCGAGTGGGGCAAGCGCTCGGTGCAGGCTTTTCGGATGGTGCCCGACGGGGCAACATTCAAGGTTGCCGATAAGATCGACTTTGTGACCCCCGGCGATGTGGAATCGGTCCGCCCGCTCGACCTGGCGCTTTCGCCCGATGGGAAGACGATGTACGTCGCCGACTGGTCGATGGGCGGCTGGGGCAACAAGAACGAGAAGCTCGGCCGGGTCTATGCGGTGACCTACGACGGCCCGGCGCCGAGGACCCGGACGCGGGGCAAGGACTCGGACCCGATCGCGGCGCAGATCCGGCAGCTCGACCACCCGTCGTATCACGAACGGCGCCGGGGCCAGGCCGCCCTGGTTCGCCAGGGCACGGCCGCGCTCGGTCCGGCAATCGCCGCGCTGGCCGATCCCGAGACCGACGTAGTTGCGAAGCGGCATCTGGTCTGGGTCATCGACGCGATCGCCGGCGGCACGCCCGAGGCGACCATGCCGCTGATGGATGCGCTGAAGTTCCCGGCGGCCGACGTCCGCGCCCAGGCGGCCCGAGCACTGGGCGAGCGCGGCGCCGCGATCGCCGTGGACGCCCTGGTCGCCCTGCTCAAGGACCCCGAGCCGACCGTGCGGCTCCAGGCCGTAATCGCCCTGGGACGCCTCGGCGACGCCGCCGCCGTGCCGGCGATCCTGCCGGAACTCGCCGATACCGATGGGTTCGTCGCCTTCTCGGCGCGGAAGGCGCTGCGTCGGATCAATGATTGGCGAGCGACGGCGAAGGGCCTCGACTCGCCCGATGCGAAGGTCCGCGCCGGCGTGTTGCTGGCGATGGAGGAGCAGTATGACTCCGATGCACTCCGGCAGCTCATGCAGTTCGCCGAGACGACGGGTCGCCCGGTGGACGAGCGGATCAAGGCGGTGAAGTTCCTGGGCGAGGTGCATCACAAGGCACCACCGTGGGACGGCAAGTGGTGGGGCACGCAGCCGGCCAGGAATGCGCCGCCGGCGAAGACGATCGCCTGGGACGGCACCCCGCGCGTGCTGGCGGCGGCCCGACGGCTGTTGCACGACCCGGCCGCGCCGATCCGGATCGCCGCGATCGACGCGCTGGCCGAGGCAAAGGACAATGACTCGCGGGCCGTGATCCGCGCCCAGTTCACCGGCGAGAAGGACGTCAAGGTGCGGACCGCGGTCGCCTCGGCGCTGGGCAAGCTGGAGGATCGCGACTCGCTGGACATGCTGATCGCCGCGTTCCGCGACGCCGCGACGCCCGAGCCGGTGCGCGACGCGGCGCTCGGCGCGGTCGAGGAGATCGGGACGGCCCGGGCCGTCGAGGCGCTCGGCGGCCTGCTGGCGAACCGGTCGTTCCCGCCCGACCGATTGGTCCGGGCGATCGCCGCCCTCGGGCGGTTCGCGGATCCCGCCGCGATCCCCGCGCTCGAGGGAGCCCTCAAGGCCCCGCAGCCGGCCGTGCGGTCGGCGGCCGTGGACGCGCTCGTCGTGATCGCCGAGGGCGCGGCGCCCCCGTCGAGCGGCGGCCGTCGGCGCCGGGCCACCCGGTCCAACGACGCCGAGCGCGACAAGCGGCGGCAGAATATCGCCCGCGTCGTTCGCCCTCTGTTGAAGGACCCGGATGGCTCCGTCCGCCGGCGTGCCATGAATGCGGCCGCCACGCTCGCCGACCGCGAGGCGATCCCGGTCCTGCTCACGCTGGCCGATACGCCCGACTCGCGGTTCGAGGCCGCCGCGGCGCTCGCCGCCTTGCCCGATGTCCGCGGCTTGCAGGTGTATCTGCGCAACCTCGATAGCCGAAGCACCAGCCTGCGGGAGGCGTCGGCCGCCGCGATCGGCCGGATCCGCGACCGGGCGGTGCCGGTCCTCGACCAGCTCGCCACGCGGGGCGAGCTGCCGCCCTCGGTGGTCCCCGAATTGCGGTCCATCTTCGGCGGGCTCGCCCCGGTTATGGCCTGGCGGACGATTGGTCCGTTCCCGATCGCCGAAAAACCGCCGATCGCGCCGGAGAAGCCGATCGACGCGTCGGCCAGCTTCAAGGGAGCCGGTGGGCGTCGCGTCAGGTGGCGCAAGGTCCAGCCAGTGGATTCGCGCGGCCAGATTGATCTGGGCCGAGCGTACGGCCACGATGATGATCGCGCCGCCTACGGCTACGCCGAGATCACGAGCCCCGACGATCGCACGGCGAAGCTGGCTGTTGGCTCGGACGACACCCTGACGGTCTGGGTCAACGGCAAGGAAGTGTATCGCTTTGCCGATCGCCGCGGGTTCGAGCACGAGCAGGCGAAGTTCGACGTCCCGCTGCACAAGGGCGTCAACCGGCTGGTGATCCAGTGCGGCAACAGGGGCGGCCCGTGGCAGTTCTCCGTGGCGGTCGCCCAGCCGGCCGATTACGCGTTCCTCAAGGGGAACGCCGGTCCGGGGTTCGACCCCGAGACCTATCGCGCCGCGGCGCTCAAGGGAGGCGACCCGGCCCATGGCCGGCAGCTCTTCAACGACCTGAAGGGCCTGGCGTGCATCCGCTGCCACGCCGTCGGCAAGGAGGGCGGGAACGTCGGGCCCGAGCTGGGCAGTGTCGGGGCCAAGTACCCGCGCGACGAGCTGGTCGCGTCGGTGCTCTTCCCGTCGGCGAGGATCTCGTCCGGCTATGAGTCCGAGGTCTTCGCGCTGGCCGACGGCCGCGTCATCACCGGCATCATCCGCCGCGAGACGGCCGACTCCGTCGAGATCCAGGACGCCGAGGCGAAGGTCATCAAGGTCGCGAAGGACGACATCGACGCCCGCAAGCGCAGCGATGTCTCGATCATGCCGACCGGTCTGGCCAAGGGGATCACGACGAAGGACTTCGCCGACGTGGTGGCGTACCTCGAGACGCTCCGCAATCCCGAGGTGCCGAAGAAGTGAAATGATGTGACGGCAGGAGCCGGGCCGGCCGGCGGATGAGGCCCGCCCGGCCTGGCCCAGTCCAGCCCGTCCTCGAGCAAGCCGCCGAGAGTCGGCCGGGTTCTCCGGCTCGAGGCGGTTCCGGCGGGATCGGGCGGAGTCAATCGGTCGAAGGCTCGTCGATCCGCGTCGCCTGCGGGAACGACGTGGGGCGAGATCCGGAGGGCCTGCCTGGCTGAAATACGGACGATCCTGGTATCCTGCTCGCAGATGAGGAGATTCGACCAGGGACCGGCCGGGGAATTCCCATTCGGACGCGGTCCCGATCCCGGTCAGGTTGCTAGCCACCAGGAACCGCCGCGCATGTCGACCAGGGAGAAGATGCGGACGACGCTCATGGACCTGCTGGAGCAGGAGATGGGCGAGCCGTGCCCGATGTTGACGGACGAGCAAAATCTACGGGAATCCCTGAACCTCGACTCGGTCGACGTCGTCGGGCTGGTGATGCGGATCGAGCGAGAATACCGGGTCCGCCTGGCGACCGAGGAACTTGCCGGAATCCAGCGAGTCGGCGATCTGCTCGACCTGATGGAGGCCAAGCTCGCGGGCGGCTCGCTCGCGACCGACGACGATCCGCCTGCAGCGTCCTGATCCACGAATGGCGGTTGTGGTTTGGCTGGTCGGAGGGCGACTCCGCCAGCTTTGCATCCGGCCCTCACACCGCCCGTCAGGAGAGGGTCGTTGTGCCTTTCCGGGAACTGGAGCGGCCTTTCCTGCGCCTATCTGGCCGAGGCCGGCTGGTCGGCGGTGACGAGGCCGGGGCGGTCCTTACCTCCGGGAAGGGCAAGTCGCCGGAGCGGGGCGTCGGGCGGGAAGACGATGACCTCGGCGGTCGCTCCGCCGCGGTCGGGGAAGCGGCGGACCACGTCCCAGGTCCCCTCGGAACCCAGGCCGGCGAAGACGACGACGGATCGATCGGCGGCGAGTGGACTCGGGCCGGCGGCGACGATCGCCGTGCGGGGGTTGGCGTAGGTCTCGTCGCCGACTCGCACCGAGACCGGCCCGAACTGGACCGGCAAGGCCGCGGCGAGCCGGGCGGTCCAACGGTTCGTCGCCGGCCGGCCGACGAGAAGGACGTGGGTGGTCCGGAGCGTACTCTCGCTGACCTCGGTGTCGGACTTCACCGGGATCGGGCGATTCGCCCAGCGGGCGGCCAGCTTGTGCTGGAGGCACGCGGCGGCCTCGCGCTGGACATCGGCCTCGGCGAGCGTGCCATGGACGATCACGCAATTCTCGAGCTGGCGCTCGAATGAGTCGATGGACCAGAACCGCCCGGACGTCTGCCGGAGCTGGGCGTCCGATCCCAGGCGGGGCAGGGGCTCCGGGCCGAGCCAGACCTCGGCCAGCTCGTCCAGCGGCTTGCCCAGGGCCTGCGAGGCGGCCTTGAAGAACGCGGCCGAGTCGACCGGGCGGCCGGCGTGAGTCCGCCCGAATTCATCCATGAACCGGGCGAAGGCGCCGGGGCCCATCACCGACCGCAGCTCGGCCAGGACGAGGACGCCCTTGCCCGAAGCGATGTCGTACCACTCGTCGGTGCGGAGGTCGGAGCGGGTCTCGCGGAGGGCGATATCCTTCCCGCCGCGCCGGGCGACGGCGGTCAGGTAGCGAGAGATGGACCGGAACCGCCCGAGAGCGAGCTGCTCGGCGTCTGGGGCGGCGATTCGCCCGCCGCGCGACCGCGCGGCGACGGCCGACTCGTGGGCGACGATCGGCTCGTACTCGGCGAACGCGGCGGCCAGCCAGGTGTCGGCGTCGGAGGCGGGCAGGATCGTCCCGACCCAGGCCGGCGTGCGCTCGCGATGCTCCGAGATCTCGCCGTCGCTCTCGCGGCCCGGGGTCACCTTCGCCAGGTCGACGGGCTTTTTCGAGGCATCGGGACTGGTCTCCCACGGCCTCTCGGCGCGGAGGACTGTCCAGTCATTCGCGACGAGCGGGTGGATGCCGGGAAACCGCGATCGCTCGGAATCGGTCGGCTCCCAGGTCGCGCCCATCGGGGGGCCGAACCGCGCCCAGGTGGCGAGCTCCTTGACCATGCTCGTCGTGGTGAACTTGGCGTCGAGCGAGTGCGAGGCCGCGAGAGGCGGCGTGCTGAACGCCTTGAAGCCGAACTCAACGTCGATCCCCCGGCCCCTCTGGTCGAACAGCCCGAGCCAGGTGCGGTCGCGGTCGGAGGGGTGGAACACCACGTTCGCCGGGCGGCCAGAGGTCGAGGGGATCGTCTCGAGACGGACGGCGACGTCCTTGGGGTTGTTGCAGCCCCAGTAAAAGCCCGTGGTGCCGCCGAACCACTCGTTCCGGCTGCTGCGCCACAGTCGGCTGCGGCGCGTCCCCAGCTCGAACATCGCGATCTCGCCCGCGCGGGGGTCGGCCAGGAGCCACTCATTGGTATAGAGGCCGTTGTTGTCCTTGCCGAGGATCCGGACGGCATCGTCGACCGAGGCGCCGTACTGGAGGGCGCGGCGGATTCGATCGGCCAGCGGGACGCCCGGATCGAAGCGGGTCTGCTTGATCGTGGTCTCGCAGACGACCAGGCCGGCGTCGTTCATGTAGTAGTCGAGCCCGCTCATGATGCCGCCGGGGTAGGTCTGCATCAGCACCCGTTGGCCGCGGGCCGGCTTGACGTCGAGCCAGACGTTATAATGGTACGCGTGGAACAAATTCCACATGGTGATGTGGCCGATGACGACCTGGCCGTCGGCGGTGGCCGGCCCGATCGCCGCGAACGCGCTGCAATGCCCCTCCTGCGGGCGGATCACGCCCCGCGCGGCGGGCTCGTGGAAGTGGCGGCCTTCGAGGCCGGTCGGCGTGGCCTCGAGCGCGTCTTCGAGGAAGTTCGTCTCGATGTCGGCGTTGATGGTGACGATGTCGAGCAGGTCGACCGGCCGCCCGTCGAACCGGGCGCCGGCCGCGGCGGCCCCATCCGCGATGCCCTTCATCTCCTCGATGTACTCGGGATCGAAGCGACGGAGGAACAGTGCGTCGGCCAGCAGGCGGAGGTCACGCCAGGCGTCGGTCGGGGCGCGGGTGCTGCGGTATCGGGCCAGCTCCGGAATAAAGCGAACGATCTCGGGGGCCATCAGCCGGCCGTGCTGGTACCCGCGCTCGTAGGGCTCGCCCTCGATGTGCAGCACGATCCAGCCGGCCTGCGGGTAGCGGTAGCCCGCGCGATGGCGCTCGACCGACGCCGGATCCGGCCGGTAGCGGACGGCCTCTCCGGACGCCGGCGGCCCTCCCGCCAGGGCCGGGCCGGCGGTCATCGCCAGGAGGATCGTCAGGTATCCGGTCAGGTGGACTCGCCTGGTGGTCGTCATGAGCGTCCTCGGCCGATCAGGGCTGGAGTCTCTCGTCGCGGGTCGCTCGTCGACACCGCCTCGAGGAAAAGCTTAATCGAGCGCGTTCGCGATCGCGAGATCAATTCGGGGGCGGTTACGCGTCGATCGAGCTTCAGAAGTCGTTATCGCTGATGACGAATCCGTCGTCGCGGTTGGCCAGGCGGCGGAGGATGTCCGGGTTGGTCGTCCGCTTGACGAACCGTGTCGAGCCGTCGCAGAGGAGGAAGTTCACGCCCTGGGAATGGTTGCTGGAGAAGCCGCCGACGTGGTACATCGGCAGGGTGCCGCTCTGGACCAGGCCCGTGACGAACTCCGCCAGGGGGTTGCCCTCGTCTTCCTGGGACTCGTCGTCCATGTCGGGGGGGATGGGCACTGCGTTGGCGGCCCGGCCGGACCAGGGCGGCAGGGTCAGTTCGGGCTCGCTGAGCGCGTGGCCGGCGTTGCGGAGCGTGGCGCGGGTGCCGGAGGCCCAGCCGAGCGTCGTCGACTCCCGGGCCTCGCCGAGCAGGATCGTGTACGCCAGCCCGTCGCCGACGTCATCGTAGGCGATGTGGCTATTCAGGAACAGGACGCCGTGATTGTCGGCGTCGATCGGCGCCTCCGCATCGTGATGGCAACCCATGTAGCTCATCGAGGCCATCCGGGGGTCGGACGGGCACATGAAGATGTCGATGCGAGGAAAGAACGCCGTCATGTTGGCGCCGGAGTAGGCATTCTGGGCGAAGTCAATATGATTGTAGATATTCCGTTCCTCGAGGAACGGCAGGATCTGCACGACCCAGCTCATGTGGTAGCCGACCGGCAGGTTGGAGATCGGCCCCATAGCGTTGACCACGCCGGGCGGCAGGACCTCGTGGGTGCTGGCGTAGTTCGCCAGCGCGATGCCGAGCTGCATCAGGTTCTTCTCGCACTGGAGCCGCCGCGCGTTCTCGCGCGACGACTGGACGGCCGGCAGGAGCAGCGTGATCAGGATGCCGATGATCCCGAGGACCGTGACCAGCTCGACCAGGGTGAATCCGCGGCGGTGAGGGCGGCGGTCGTTCATGGGAGATCTCCCGGCGTTCGGTTCAATAGCTCGAGGAGTCGATAATCACGCCGTCCGCCCGGGCGCCCAGCCACTCGAGCACGTTGGGCTGGATCGACGACTTCATGAACCGGATCGAGCCGTCGCCGAAGGCGCAATTGGCGCCGCCGGGGTGCTTGCTGGCGAAGCCGCCGACGTACGCCGGCGAGCCCGGCATGGCGGTCGGGGCGTCATCCGAGGGCTGACCGACCTGGGCCGGCGGGGCGACGACCGCCTTCGAGACCACGGCCTTGGCGGTCGGCGCAGGGCCGGGTCCGGGCGGGAGCGATGGCGGCCGGAGTCCCGTCATCGGGCTGCCGTTGATCAGCGTCCCCATGTTCCGCAGCGTCGCCCGCGAGCCCGAGGCCCACCCCTGGCCGAGCCCGTCGTTGAGCTTCTCGCTCAGGAAGATGGTGCTCGACATCCCGTCGGGGATGTCCTCGTAGCGGATCGCGCGGTTCAGGATGAAGCTGCCGTTATTGTTCACGTCGATGGGCGTCTCGAGGCTGTTGTGGCAGGCGGCATAGTTCGTCAGCACGATGTTGCCGGTCGTCCGTGTCGGGCCGTTGTCGGACGGGCAGAGGAAGGTCCGGACCACGGTCTGGCGGGTCGTCATGTTGCGCGCGTCGTGCAGGCCCACCGAGAGGTTGAAGTGGTTGTAGGCGTTCCGCATCTCGACATACGGCAGGATTCGCACCAGCCAGCCGAACTGATACCCCTTCGGCTGGTCGAGCACCGGGCCCGTGGCGTCGACCACGCCGGGCGGGAACATCTCGTGCGACGACTCGTAGTTCTGGAGCGCCAGGGCCAGTTGCATCAGGTTGTTGGTGCACGTGATCCGCCGCGCGGCCTCGCGGCACGACTGGACGGCCGGAAGCAACAGCGCGATCAGCACGGCGATGATGGCCATGACCACGAGCAGCTCGATCAGCGTGAAGCCGACGCGCCGTCGCGGAGGTTGGGCTGGACGAGAAACACGGATCATGGGGAACTGCCCCTTCCTATCTGGATCGGTCAAGTATTCTGAGGCTCGCATGGCTCGCAATCGTGTTGATCGTCGGATGTCGGATCAGCCCGGTCGGGCCGTCTTCGCGCCGGGCAGCCGGACCGTGGATCGCCGCGTGCAACGGATTCGGCGAGGCTCGTCGAGCGGGTAGTCGGCCCGGACGCGGATCGTCCGCTCGGACGGGTCGGCGCGGCCGCGCTCGACGTCGATCCGCACGGATGCGGCATCGGCCGAATCGAGGGCGCGGGCGTCGATCGCCCAGGTCTCGCCGGTGTAGCCGGGATCCGATTTGAGGCGATGGACCGCGCGGCGGATGGCCGCGTCGGCCAGCAGTCCGGCCTGCACGCGACGCTCCGCGGCCCGGGTCTCGCCGCGCTGGGCCAGCCCGGCGCGGAGTAGCGACATGGCGATCATCACCAGCCCCAACAGCACGACCAGCAGAGCAACCGCAACGACGCCCGGTCGCGATCGAGGGCTCGTTGGCGTTGGGCGAATCATCGCGTCGGCCCTCCTTTCGGCCTGGCGAATTCCTCGATGCGGTCCTTGCCGGGCAGGGCGAGGATCTCGATCGGCCGGGGCGGCTCGGTCCGGCCTTTTCGCGACTCGTGGCGGACGACCAGGGCGAGGAACCGCCGCGGCCCGTCGTCGCGATGCTCGAACCGGGCCGAGCGGTCGCGGCCGATGACGTACGACTCGCGGCGCGTGACCTTGCCGGCGGCCGACTCGACCCGTTCGACCCGGCCGGCTCTGGTCTCATAGGCGACGGTGATTCCGTTTTCCAGCGACAGGTGGAGTTTCGACTCGCTCGGATCGCCGTCACCCGGTGGGGACGCGGCATGGACGTCCTCGCGGAACTGCTCGGCCAGGCGGTTCAGGCCCGCCGCGGCGGTGCGACGAGCCTGGCCGTCGCCCGCGGCGCGCCAGAGGGTCTGGATCGAGACGGCACAAAGCCCTAGCAGGATCGACACGCAGGTGATCGCCACCATCATCTCGATCAGCGAGATCCCGCGGCGATACGACGGGACGGCTGGACCGCCTCTCGCGCGGCGGATCATGGCGACCTCCTTCCGGGCGATGGCGATGGCTCGATCCAGGTGACGAGGCGCACGGGCGCCTCCCACTCGCCGGCGGAACCCCTCCAGCGCAGGCGGACGGCGACTCGCCGCGACGACACGCCGGAGACGGACTCGTCGCGGACGTCCACGTTCAGCTCGGCGCCGGGGAGTGTGGCTGTTGCGTCCGGAGAGAGCTTCACGGCACCGGCATTTTGCGAGGTGATCTCGTCGTACGGCCGTGCGGTGATCCGTTCCATGGCGTTGGACGCCTCGACGAGCGCACGCTGGCGGCGCTCGGCGGCCCGGCGCTGCTGTCCGACCTGGCCCAGCACCTTGACGGTCAGCGACAGGATGACCGCCAGCAGGCCGGCCGCGATGACCAGCTCGACCAGGAGCGAGCCGCGATGCGGCGATCGGACGTCGTGGTTCGCGTGAATCGTCATCCGGGTCACGACTCCATCAGGGCCTGAAGCATCGTCACCAGCGGGAGGAACAATCCGAGGCAAAGAAACGCCACGACCAGGCCGACTGCGATCACGACGAAGGGAAAAAGCCCCTGGGTAAGCACCTGGATGCGGAGTTGCTGCCGGCGCTCGGCGGTGTCGGCCAGCTCGCGGCAGGCCCAGGCGAGGTTGCCGACTGACGCGGCCGAGGCGAGCACCTCGGCCTCGGCCTTGCCGATCACGCCTGTTTTCCACAGGGAATCGATCCAGTCGGCACCCCGGAGCACGGCCAGCGCGGCCTTCGCCAGCCGTCGGCGAATCCATCTTGCCGGGTAGCGCTCGGCCATCACGCCGAGCGCCGAGGCGATCGGCTGCCCGGCCTCGATCGGCAGCGACAGCGCCCGGAGCACCAACGCCGCATGCCGGCGCGGCAATAACCGGTCGAAGATCGGCACCCGGTAGTTCATCCAGCCGCCGAACGACAGCGGCACGTAGATCAACGCGGCGAACTCGGTCAGCATGATCAGGGCGACGATCGGCGCATTCTCCCCGATCATCTTCAGCAGCCGAAGGGTCTCGACCGAGATCAACGGCAGCCGCACCCGGAAATCCGCGCAGATGGCCTCAATCCGATCGGGAATCGGCCGCCCCGGGAGGATCAGGAAGGTCAGGACGAACTCGGCGGCCAGAAGCACGGCGAGGAGATAAGCGGCGCGGGTGGCGATCGCCGACCACGAGGCGAGCTGGGTGGCGCGCGCGACGCCGGTCAGGCGGAGCGCCCGGGAGAGCAGGCCGGCGTCGTGGCCGACGCGGACGAGCAAAAGCGCGTCGCGCGAGACGACGCGCCTGGGCCGCTCGAGGGCGTCGGGCAGCGGTGCGCCGAGCTCGAGCTGGGTGGCGAGGTTCGCCACGCGACGGCGCGACAGGCCGCCGAACTGGTCGGCGAACGCCGAGACGGCCGGACCCAGCGGCATGCCGTGCTCGGCGGCGATGCCGAGGATCGCGAGCAACGCGTCCTGGCGCGTGACGCGTAACCGTGCCGCGACAAATCCTGCCGTGACGAGCGCCCCGAATGCCGCGACAACCGCAATGACGATCAGCAAGGGGCCCAGTGTGACCCCCATCCAGCAGGCGATCGCCACGGCCACGATCAGCAGCATCATGTGGCTGAGCCGCCACGGCGCCCCGTGGCCCGCGGCGGGCAGGTCGCGGCCGCTCTTCCGGGCCGACGGGCCGGGCGATGGCGGATTGGACGGACGGGCGGCGGCCGATGCGGCGGTCGGTTGGTCCTCGCCCCCGGCTCCCGCGACAGAGGAATCGTCGCCGTTCCAGAAGGTTTCGGGGTCCGATTCTCGGTTCACGCGGCTCTCCGGGCTGGGCTGGGTTGGGTCGGCAGATCGGGTGTCCATGCGGGCCTGGCCGGGACGTTTACCAAAAAAGGGGGGACTGGAGGACCTCGAAGATCGGATAGGCCAGCCCAAGTACGATCAGGACGGCGCCGATGAAGATCATGAAGAAGCACGCGATGGTCACCACCGTTGCGACCAGCGAGGCCCGGGTCGAGGCCTGGGCCGCGAACAGCTCGCCGGCCATGTGGAGCACCTGGGGCAACGCGCCGCGGTCCTCACCCCAGCGGAGCAATCGGCCGAGCCCGCGGGGCAGCTCGCGGCGGCGGGCGGCGGCGGCGCCGAGGTCCTGGCCGCTCTCGACATCCTCGGCCATGCCTCGCGCGACGCTCGCCAGGCGGTCGTGCTGCACCCCCGCGCCGGCCAGGCGCAGGGCCTCGGGCATCGGCAGGTGGTGGTCGATCAGGATCGCCAGCAGATGGCAGAATTCGGCCAGCGCGGTCCATCGCCAGACGCCGCCGACCAGCGGGATGCCGCTGGCGATGGCGCGCGACGTGGCCGGCGGCAGCAGCCAGCGTGCGGCCAGCCCGGCGGCTGTGAAGGCCAGGGCGAGGGCCGCCAGGCCCGGCCAGAGCGGTGCCGTCCCGGCGAGGAACCGCATGATCGCCGGGCTGATCTGCGGCAACGGGACATGGAAGTCGGAGATGAGCGACTGGAGCTGCGGCAGTACGAACACCCCGGCGAACGCGAACACGGCCAGGGTGAGGATCAGCGTGACGACCGGATAAGCCAGCTTGAGCCAGAGCCGGCGCCTCAGCTCGACGCCGACCGCGGCGAATCCGGCGAACTCGCCCAGGACCTCACCCAGCCGTCCGCTGCGAATCCCGGCGAGCATCAGGCCGCGGAGGTGCGGCGGGATCCGTCCCTCCTGGCCCTCGACGGCCTCCGGCAGCGCCCGGCCCGCCTCGAGATCGCGAGCCAGCTCACGCAGCGAGCGCCGGAGCCGGCCGCGCGGCAGCTCCTCGGCCAGCGCCGACAGGCTGGGCGCCATCGGCAAGCCGGCGCGGGCCAGTCCGGCGATCTGCGCCGAGAGCTCAAGTGCCTCGGGGCCGCTCAGGCCGCCGCCGGGCCGCTCATCGTCGGGTCGCCACTCGTTCATATCCAGGATCCTGCGGTTCGGGAAGGTCCGGTCTGTCCAGGCCGGTCAACCGGCGGCCAGGCCGCCCATGATCTCGAGCAAGGGCACGAACAGCGAGAGGCCGTAGAACGCCGCGGCGCCGGCGCCGACGACCAGGGTCAGAACCATCGGCAGGAACAGCGCGATCTGGTCGGCGCGGTAGCGCGCCCGCCTGCGATAGAGCCCGGCGATGTGCCGCAGCGAATCCGCCAGCGAGCCTCGCGCGGGGCCGCTCGCGAGAGTCCAGCGGAGCATCGGCGGGAACGCGCGGGGACCGGCGGCGTTCACCGCAGCCGTCGCAGGCTCGCCCCGCGACACGGCCTCGGCCGCCCGGTGCGCGCCGTCGGCAAGCCGGGTGCCTCCGGCCGCATCGGCCGCCAGCACGATCGCCGACGGATACGGCACCTGGTGCTCGAGCAACAGGGCGAGCAATTCGGCGAAGCTCGCGGCCTCGTAATCGGCCAGCAGCGAGCCCAGCCAGGGAAAAAGCCGCAATCCGCCCCAGATACCGCCACGCACCCCCAGCGCCGTGCCCGACCGGATCCAGAAAACTCCGAGAGTGACGATCAGAATCGGGCCGATCGGCCACCAGAACGGCACGGTCGCGCCGAGTCGCTCCAGCCACCGCAAGGGCCAGCTCGTCGCCAGACCGAGGGTCTCGAAGGTCGCCACGAACCGCGGCACCACCAGCCAGATCAACCCGACGAACAGGAAGTACGCCATCGCGGCGACCAGGCCCGGATACCACAGCGCCAGACCGATCGAGGACCGCGTGTCGGACAGACCGCGGACGTACCGAGCCATTCCCTCCAGCGCCGCCGGGAGCTGCCCGGCCCGCGCCCCCGCCTCGACGACCGCCCGGTACAGCGGCGGGATCGCCCGCGATTCCGCTTCGAGCGCCTGCTCCAGGCTCTCGCCCCGGCTCAGCCGACGCCCGAGGATTCCCGCGATCCGGCCCAGCCGGCCGCGCACGTCGCGGCCCGCCTCCAGCAACCCGCGATCGAGCGGCACACCGGCCCTCACCAGGGCGGCGATCTCCTCGTTGAGCGCCAGCAACTGGTCGAGCGTGATCGGCCCCGTCGGCCTCGCGTCCCGCTCCCCGTCCGCCATGGTGTGACCGCCCCCCGCCTATCTCTGACACTTGTGACAGGCTACATAACAGCACAGCCGGTTGGGGCTGTCAAGGGAGTTCGGGCGTGGGTTAGTCGGCGGGTGCCGGCGGCGTGCCGAGGCCGAGCGAGCGGCGGACCTCGGCCGGCGAGGTAACGCCCGCCTCGACCGCGAGGAGCGCGCGGCGCCATCGGTGGATCATGCCCGAATCCATCGCGATCGACTCGAGCCGGCGGACGTCGGCCCGGTCGAGGATGGCGCGGCCGATCTGTTCCGAATCCGCGGGAAGCCTCTCGGCCAGCGGGATGCGGCCCGAGTAGCCGGTGTGGCGGCACTGATCGCAGCCGCGGGGAATCTTCGCATGGGAGAGGGGCAGGCCCAGCAGGTCCTCGGCGCGCGCGGATGGCTCGGCGCACGCGGGGCAGAGCCGCCGGACCAATCGGAGGGCGATCACGGCGCGCAGGCCGCTGCGGACGGCATAGGGCTCGATCCCCATATCCAGCAGGCGGCCGATCACCTCGCAGGCGCCGCCGGCGTGAAAAGTGGTGAGCGTGAGGTGCCCCGTCAGCGCGGCCTGGAGCGCGATCTCAGCGGTCGAGCGGTCGCGCACCTCGCCAATCGCGAGGACCTCGGGGTCCTGGCGGAGCAGCGATTTCAGGCCGATTTCGAGGGTGAGACCGGCGGCCGGGTTGACCTGCGACTGGGCGACGCCCGGGACGATCGCCTCGACGGGGTCTTCCAGAGTGGCGAGGCTGCGCTCGCCCGGCCGGCGCGCGGCCAGCTCGCGGAGGCAGGCATACAGCGTCGTGGTCTTGCCGCTGCCCGCCGGGCCGGCGACGACGATCGCGCCCGAGGTCTCCTCGAGCGCCGCGGAGAGGCCGTCGGCGACGTCGAGCGGCAGGCCCAGGTCGGCCAGGCGGAGGAACCTTCCGGGGGCCATGAAGAGCCGGACGACGGCCTTCTCGCCAAGCACGGTGGGAAACGTCGAGAGGCGCATCTCGACCTCGCCCGGTGCGCCGCGGATCCGGCCCTCCTGGGGGATATCGGTGCGATAGGTGAGCAGCTCGGCCATCACCTTGAGCCGGGCGATCACGTTGGGCCCGGGCCGCGCGGGAATCGTGGCGACCGGCTGGAGCACGCCATCGACGCGCCAGCGGACTTCCAGGCCGTCGGCAATCGGCTGCCAGTGCACGTCGCTGGCGCCGATCTCCTTCGCGGCGGCCAGCACGCAGTCGACGGCGTCGGTCGCATACCGCCCCCCGGCGGGGTCGAGCTGAGCCAGGGTGTCGTTGAGGGCATCGACGGGCATCAAATCGTTGGGGTCGCTGGGGATTCTGGGGATGAGATTTTGAGAGAATCGAGGCAATCAGGGACAGGGTGCATGGAGTGTGGCGAGAATCAAGGTTATTCTCTTGTTGGTTCGGTTAGAGCGCATTGCAGATGGGTGGCACACGGAGGGGCCGGGCCGGCTAAGGGCCTGTACCGGCGGGGCTCCGAGCCCCCGACAGGGGGCGATCGGACGTAGCCGGGGGGCGTGAGCCCCCCGGGTCGGACCGCCGCGCCACA
>DAIDHB010000288.1 GCA_027452145.1 Planctomycetales bacterium | reverse complement strand
AGGCCCGCCTCGACGCATCCGCGCGACCGCTCGCGAGGCCCGCCGAGGCGTCAAAACGCCGCGATCTCCGCCGCTCGACCGCCTCCGAGGGCGTCCTTCACGGTGCCGTGCTGACCCGGTGCGCGCCGGGAGGATCGCCGTGCGGTCGGCCTCGACCGCGACATCATCGCTGAGCCCGGCCGGACTTCTAACGTGGTCCCGGCCATCGCTCGCGAGACCTGCTCTTTCCCAATTCGGTCGGATTGATTGAAGAGTCGATACCGCGCGGGCCGCGTGATCGGGCCCGGGATGGTGGCGAATGCGTTGGTGCGCGTGCGATACCATCCCGGGCCGGTTTCCCGCGAGAGGTCGGTCGGAGCCGGCCCGGGTCCTCAGAAGGAGGCAACCTTATCTCCCGGTCGATCACGGCCGCGGTTCGGGAATGTCGATCCACGTCCGCTTCGCGTGCGACTCGAGCACGGCGTCGGCGACGACCTGGGCGTTGTAGCCGTCGAGGAAGCTGGGCACCGCCGGGCGCTTCTCGGCAATCGCCGAGAGGAACTCCCACATGAGGTCGTAGCGGAACACCGTCGCCGGCGCCCCTTCGGCCGGGTTGCGCGGGCTGCCGGCCGGTTTCAGGTACTCGTCCGGGACAGTCACCGGCGCCAGGTCCTGGCCGGTCTTGCCCAGCAGGATCACGTTCGGCTCGTGCAGCCGGTACACGGCCGAGCCCTCCGAGCCGTTGACCTCGGCCCACTCGTGGCCGAAGCCGTCGCGGTGGTAGCCCTTCGCCAGGGTTGTGCCCTCCCAGACGCCGGTGGCCCCGCTCTGGAACTCGCCGATCAGCGACGACCAGTCATCGACCTCCGACGGCGGGCACGGACGCCCGTCGACCGTACGGTCCCGAGCGGCAAACCGCGCCACGGCGCCGCAGACGCTCGCGATCGGCCCGAACAGGTCGATCGCGAAGTCGATGCGATGGATCGTCATGTCGAACAGGTCGCCCGCGCCGGCTCGGGATTTGTATTGCCGCCAGCCCCAGCTCGTCTCGGGCCAGTCGAGGAACCGCTGCGACCGGAAATGCCTCGGCGTGCCGAGCGCCCCGGATTTGAGCAAATGCCGGAGATAACGCATCGAGGGCGCGAAACGATACGTGAAGGCGGTCATGTGGACCACCCCGGCGTCGCGGGCGGCCTCGTACATCTCGCGGACCTCGCCCGCCGACAGGCCGAGGGGTTTCTCGCACATGACGTGCTTGCCGGCGCGGGCCGCGGCCAGGGCGATCGGCCGGTGCGTGTCGTTCGGCGTGGCGATGATGACCGCGTCCACCTCGTCGCGCCGGCAGATCGCCTCGGCGTCGGTCGACGCGATCGGCACGCCCCATTCCTCCTTCCGCTTCGCCACGAGGTCCGGGTCGGCGTCGCAGATCGCCACCAGCTCGGCGCGGGGGTCCAGCCGCAGGCCCGGCAGGTGGTGATAGGCCGTCACGGCGCCCGTTCCGATGAATGCCACCCCGATCCGACGTTCCGCCATCGTCAACTCCTCAGTGAAGGTGCTTGCCTTGACGAACCCGTCCTACTATCTTGCACGGGACTCCGCAAGACCCTTCGTGTTGCGTCCGCTGTCCAGGGAGAGCCGTCGATGGCAAGCGATCAGCCGATCCGTGTGGCGATCATCGGGCTAGGTTTCGGGGCCGAGTTTATCCCGATCTACCAGAATTACCCCGGCGCCGAGATGTACGCGATCTGCCGCCGCGACCAGAAGGGGCTCGACGAATGCGGTGATCGCTACAAGATCAAGGCGAGGTACACCGACTATCGCGAGATGCTCAAGGACCCGGCGATCGACGCCGTGCACATCAACTCGCCGATCCCGGACCATGCCTGGATGTCGATCGAGGCCCTCCAGGCCGGCAAGCACGTCGCTTGCACGGTCCCGATGGGGACGAGCGTCGACGAGTGCCGGCAGATCGTCGAGGCCCAGCGCAAGAGCGGCAAGGTCTACATGATGATGGAGACCGTGGTGTATAGCCGCGAGTACCTCTTCGTGAAGGAACTGTACGAAAAGGGCGAGCTCGGCCGGCTCCAGTTCCTGCGCGGCAGCCACCAGCAGGACATGGACGGGTGGCCCGACTACTGGCCGGGCCTGCCGCCGATGTGGTACGCCACGCACTGCGTCAGCCCGTGCCTGGCGATCCTGGGCAAGCATGCCGAGAGCGTCGTCTGCCACGGCTCGGGCCGGATCCGCGAGGAGCTGATCGGCCGCTACGGCAGTCCGTTCGCCATCGAGACGGCGACGTTCACCATCAAGGACTCGGACGTCGTCGCCGAGGTCACGCGCAGCCTGTTCGACACGGCGCGGCAGTATCGCGAGAGCTTCGACGCTTACGGCAGCAAGAAGAGCTTCGAGTGGCAGCAGGTCGAGGGCGAGGAGCCGGTCATCCACGTCAAGAGCACGCCCGAGCACCCTGTCGCCGAGCCCGAAATCCCGCGCCGAACCGCCGTGCCCGACTACGGCCGCCTGCTGCCCGGCCCGATCCAGCGGTTCACGACGAAGGGCGTCTACAGCGAGGACGAGGGCGAGCAGCACCTGTCGTTCACCCAGGGAGGCGGGCACGGCGGATCGCACCCGCACCTGGTCCACGCGTTCCTGAGCGCCGTCCGCGGCGAGCGCCCCGCCTTGCCCGACGCCGAGACCTCGGCCAACTGGACCATGGTCGGCCTCTGCGCCCACGAGTCGGCGATGAACGGCGGCAAGCGCGTGCCGATCCCGACGTTCTAAAGGTCAAACGCGGAAGGCTCCGAGGTGAGTTTTCATCGTGGGCAACGCTCACCGGTTCGAGGGCTCGACCGGTGGGCGACGCCTACCTCACGCCATCTGCCGGCGTGCCGCTGCCGGAATCGGGCCGGCTCTCGGAATGACGACGAGGCCCCGGCTGCTTCTCCGGGAGGTCGATGAAGACGTTCGGGTGCAGGTCGCCGTGCGCGTTGAAGTCGCGGATATGGCCCGATATCGTGTTTTGCACGGCCTCCCAGCTCGGAAGCGCCAGCAGCGCGACGAGGACTGTTTTATAGAGAATGTTCGACGGCGACGGCAGCCGCCGGACGAGCACATCGGTCCCCTCGGCGATCAGCACGAACAGGGCCGGCACGAAGAGGAGGATAAGCCGGCCGTGGAACGGATAATCCCGCCGCACGGCGGCGATCAGCGCCAGGCCGATCGGGCCGACGTGGAGGAGGAAGGCCCGCGGTGATCGGCGGCCCAGCGCCACCGCGCCGGCGACGAGCAGCACCAGCGGAAGAATCACCCCCGCCTGCACGCGGGCCGGTACGACGAGGTTGAGCGGGTTGACGAAGACCTCGAGAAGGAGGCCCACGTCGCGTGCGAGGTCGTCCCTGGTGGGGGGAAGCCCGAGGCGGAGGAACGCGAAATCCCAGAATCGGAACATGGTCGTGGCCAGGCTCAGCAGCGCGCGAGAGGCGAAGTACGAGACAACGAAGTTGGCGAGCCAGGCGGCGCCGATGAGCCCGTAGATCGCCGCGTCGCGGAATCGGGCGGCCAGGAGCGCATCGAACAGGAGCACGGCTCCACATCCCGCGAGGACGAACGCCGAGGCGAACGAGAACCACGGGGCACAGGCGGCGACCGCCAGGAGCCAGAGCACCGTCCGGCGCGACGGGGATCGGCCGAGCGACTGGGCCGCCAGCAGGGTCGCGGCGACGCCGAAGAAGACATCGAGCGAGTACGGCTTGAACTCGCTGGAATAGTAATTCAGATCGTCGGAGAACGCGAAAAGGGCCAGAGCGACAAGCGCAGCCCGCCTCGAGAGGATCATCGGCGCGAGCCGCAGGAAAAGCACCACGGATCCGACCCCGGCGATCATCGGCAGGAATCGCAGGACGTGGTTTCGACCGCTGATCAGGGCGGCCAGCCCGCGCTCGACCACCAGGAAGCCAAGGGGGGCGAGCTGGTCGTTGCGCAGGCCGGCCGAGAAGTCGAAGACCGCGGTGTCGACGATGTTGCCCCTGAGCATCATCTCGTCGAGCCACATCGCGCGGTTCCCGGCGTAGGTGTAGACCCGGATCGCAATCCCGATCGCCGCGAGGACGAGCTCGGGGTGGGTCCGCAGCCGACGCAAGAGCGGTCCGAGATCGAGCCGGATCTCGCTGGACAGGAAGCCGAGGAACGCCGGTATCGCCGACCTGATCATCGGGCGTGCTCCCTCGCCACGGCTCAGGCGGAGTTGCCGAGGGCCCGCGCCTCGGCGTCGACGCGACGGATGGCGGCGAAGGCGGAATTCGGGTCGGTGCGGGGGCTCATCTCCATGCCGATCGGGTCGCGGTAGCCGAGGTCGTGGATCGTCTTGAGGACGAACGGATACGCGATCTCGCCGGTGGTGGGCTCGTGCCGGCCCGGGTGGTCGGCGAGCTGGAAGTAGCCGATCAGCTCGCGGTACTTGCGGATGTTGCCCGACAGGTTCCCCTCGCTGATCTGCTGGTGGTAGATGTCGAACAGCATCTTCACATTGGGCGAGCCCACGGCCCGGAGGATGGCCGCGGCGTCGGACGAGTGCACGACGAGCTGCCGAGGATGGTCAACCAGGACATTGAGCGGCTCGAGGATGATGGTGATCCCCTCGGGCTCGACGATCCGCGCACCGGCCTTGAGCGCGGCGATCACCGCCCTGGTCTGGTCCTCGCGCGAGTAGCCGCTGGTCTCTTCGCCGGCGACGACGCAGATCTTCTTCACTCCCAGCTTCTTCGCCACCGGCACGGCCGAACGGATCTCCTCCTCGAACTCGGCGAGCCGCGCCGGGTCGGGGTTGGTGATGCCGTGGCCGAACCCCTTGACCGGCGAGGCCGAGAACTGTGCCACCGTCAGCCCCAGCTCCTGGTTGAGCTTGAGGAACGCGTTGATGTCCTTGCCCCGCCAGGGCCAGAACTCGTAGTGCGAGAAGCCCGCCTCCTTCACCTTGCGAATCCGGTCGACGTAAGGCAGGTCGGTCCAGGTCATCTCGATGTTGACCGCGTAGGTGAGCCAGGTCCGGTCGTCCCCGGCACGGGCACCGGCCTCGCCGGCGGGACTCAAGCTGGCGGCGGCATGGGCCGACGCGGCGGCGGTCCCCAGTCCGGCGGCGTAGAGGAAATGACGGCGATCCATCGGACCATCCTCCCGGGTGAATCGTGGCGACGGCCCCCTCGCGTCGGGCCGGGCCGGTTGATGGCGGCACCTCCTCGGCGCCGCTCGAACGCAGCACATGCTAACAGATCCGGCCCCGAGCCGTTATGATCCATCCCGAGGGACGCGGTCGGGCCGGAGCCTGTCCCGCCGGCGCGTCCAGCGAGCGAGGCGAGGTCCACGATGCGCATCACCTGGTACGGGCATGCGGCCTTCCTGATCGAGACCGGCGGCGTGCGGATCATCCTGGACCCCTATCGGTCGCCGGATTGCGGCGGTTACGAGCCGGTGAACGACCGCGCGGACCTCGTGATCGTCAGCCACGAGAATGACCGGTATCACAGCCATCTGGGACAGATCGTCCCGCCGTTCGAGACGATCCGCGCGCTCGAGCTTCCGCCCGGCGGACGGGCCTTTCGCGGGATCGTGATCGAGGCCCTGCACGTCTTCGAGACGCCGGAGCGGCTGCCCGAGGACGAGGTCGCGATCGTGCAGATCCGGAGCGAGGATCTCCGCGTCGTCTTCCTCGGCGACCTGGGCCATCCGTTGCGCGACGACGAGATCGAGCCGCTGCGCGGCGCGGAGATCGTCCTCGCCGCGGCGGGCGGACCGCCGACGATCGACTTCCCCGACATCCCGCCGCTGCTCCGGGCCATCGCCCCCCGGCTCGTGATCCCGATGCATTACAAGACGCCGAAAATCGACCTGAAGATCCAACCGGTCGAGCGGTTCCTCGAGACCTTCGCGGCCGTGCCCGTCGAGCGGCCGGGCAAAAGCGCGATCGAGGTCTCGCGGGCGACCCTGCCGGAAACGATGACCATCGTGCAGCTCGAACACGCCCGTTGAACAGGACCGCAGATCGGTCCCCGGGACGAGAATCGTCGAGAGGGCGTTGCCCACCGGTCGGGGCGATCGCCGGCGCGCCATTCCCGGCGTGATCCGACCGCCCCTTCGAACGGACTCGGAAGCCGCCAGGGCGCGCAGCAAGACGAGTATGCGTCAACGGGATCCCGGCGGGGCCGAGGGAGCGGAGCCCCGGGGCTCGCCGAGCCGGGCCAGCAGGTGCTCGAGCCCGTCGAGGTCCAGCGGCTTGACGAGATGCTCGTCGAAGCCGGCCTCCCGCGACCTGCGGCGGTCCTCGTCGCGACCGTACCCGGTCATGGCGACGAGGATGAGTCCTGGCCAGTCGGTCCGGCTGCGGAGCGTCCTGGCGACCTGATATCCGTCCATCCCGGGAAGGCCGATATCCAGCAGCACCACGTCGGGGTGGAAGACGTCGAACTCCTCGATCGCCTCGGGACCGGAATGCGTCACGCGGCACTCGTGGCCCCAGAGCCTGATGATCAGGCCGAGGCTGTCGGCGGAGGAGACGTTGTCGTCGACCACGAGGATCCGACGCGGCTGGCCGGCCGGCTCGAATGTCGGCGGGGGCGGCGGCGCCCCCTCGATCACACCCTCGGCCGGTCGGGGCAGGGTCATGACGAACTCGCTCCCCTTGCCCAGGCCGTCGCTGTGGGCGGTCAGCGTTCCGTCGTGGATTCGGACCAGGTTCCGCGCGAGGGTCAGACCGATCCCCAGCCCCCCCTGCGATCGGGCGAGCGAGTGGTCGACCTGGGTGAACAGCCCGAAGATGTCGTCGACCATTTCGCGGGCGATCCCGATGCCGTTATCCCGGACGCGAAGGACGATCTCAGCGGGATCGGCCGTCGCCTCGAGCTGGATGAGCCCTCCCTTATCTGTGTACTTGATGGCGTTGGACAGGAGGTTGTTCAGCACCTGCTCGAGCCGAAGCGGATCCGCCCAGATGACGACCTTCTCCTCCGGCAGTGCAACGCGGAGCTCGTGCCCCTTGGCCAGGAGCAGGGGGCGCACCGTCTCGATCGAGCGATTGACGATCGTCGAGAGGGTCACGGGCTCCTTGCGGAGCTGGATCTTCCCGCTGGTGATCCGGGACACGTCGAGCAGGTCGTCGACCAGGCGGGCCATGCAGCGGACCTGCTGCTCGACCACGTCGCGCATCTTCTCGCGAAGCTCCTGGTCGTCGCCGCGCAGCCGCATGATGTGCACGGCATTCAGGATCGGGGCCAGGGGGTTGCGCAGCTCGTGCGCCAGCATGGCGAGAAACTCGTCCTTCCGCTGGTCGGCCACGGCGAGCTCGTCGATCTTCTGGCGGAGCTCGTCCTCCAGCCGCTTGCGGTCGCTGATGTCCCGTAGCGAGGCCAGCAGCGCGGGCTCTCCCTCCCACTCCGTCTCGACGACGCGCATCTCGGCGACGCGGACCTCCGACTCCGAGAGCGGGAGGTCGACCTCGGTCGTGTTCCCGGCGATGATCGGGATGCCGAAGTACTCGCCGATCAGGTCGGCGGCCGGTCGATTGAGGAGCCGCGTGGCCGCCGGGTTGACGTAGCGGATCGTGCCGTCGGGCCGAACGACGAGGATGCCGTCGGCGTTCTTCTCGATGATGTTGCGGAACCGCGCCTCACTCGCTTCCAACGCGGGATCCGCCGCCGGCTGTATGCCGTGCCGATCCGAGGGGTTTTCCATCGTCTTCCCTGGCTCATACCGGACTGCCGGGCCGGCGGTCGGGGCATCGCCCGCCGGGCGACCCGGTGGAACAGGATTCGCGGGCTGGGACACCTTCCTTGCCGCGATACTGGTCGACTACCGCGGCCCCTCGACAATTTCGTGGTCGGGCGGCCGGGACGTGACTCAGGACGGCAGGGGGCGGAGATCCAGGCCGAGGAGCACTCGCTCGGTATCTGACAGGTCGCCGATGATCCGCCGGATCGGCGGAGGAAGCTCCTTGACCACCATCGGCGTCGCCAGAATCTTCTCGTCCTCCGCAAGCTGCGGCCGCTCGAGAACATCGATGACCACCAGCTCGTATTGCCCAAGCAGCTCGCCATCGCAGATGCGCTTCAGGTTGTCGATCGCGCGGAGCGAACGGGCCGTCTGCCCTGTGATGTAAAGCTTGATCGTGTACTTCATTGTGGTCGGCCCCTGCGCTCGACGGATCGGCTCCCCGCGTCACGGGACTTGCCGTCGCGTTCGTCGCTCCTACCCTACCACAAAGTCGGCCACGAGGTGGACCCGTCACCGATAAGCGACCGGCACCATGGCGTGCCATCCCCCAGCAAACCGCGTGCCGGCGGCAAAGCTGTCCGAGATCGGCGAACGACGGTTCAAAGGAGTCTCTTTGGTGGGGTCCGCCGATCGCGGCACGCTTCACCTGAATCTGGACCGCCGTCTCGGAATCTCAGGATTGTGCCGTCCCGGACACCCGATTGTGGGGCGACTGGGCCGTTCGCCGCGCGAGTAACGGCGGGACGCCGAGTAGCGCCCCCAGGACCAGGCACAGGCCGAGGAACAGCGGCGACCAGCCGCCGGCCGGCGCCACCATCCCCGGGATGAACACCGCGGCCTCGCCGCTCGCGCGGCCGCCGGCATAACTCACGCGGATCGGCCGGAGCGTGCCGTCAGGGAGCGGACGATCGCTCCGGTAGGTCAGGACGTACGACGATCCGATGCGCTCGGCGATTTGCTCGTAGATCGCCCGGAGTTGATCGGCCCGGCGCGCCGGGTAGTACTGGCCCCGGGTCTCGTCGGCGAGCTGGCGCAGGTCGCGCGCCTTGATCTCGCGCTCGCTGCCCAGGCCGAGGGTGTAGACCGGCAGGTTCATCTTCCGGGCCGCGGCGACCACAGAGTCGAGGTTCGCCTCCTGGCTTGCGGTGTCCTCGCCGTCGGTGAGCGCCAGCACCGCGCGGCGGCCAGTCTCGTTCTGGAGGAGCGAAAGCGCCTGCTGCACGGCGTCATAGAACCGTGTGGAGCCCTCAGCCTCGAGCTCGTCGACCTGCGCCCGCACGGTCGCAAGGTCGGTGGTGAACCCTGAGAGCCGGTCCACCTCGGAGGCAAACGAGACCAGCGCCACGCGCGAGCCGGGCGGCAGCTTCTCCAGGAACGAGCCGACCGCTCGCTTGAGGCCGCCGATCCGGTCCTCGTTCCGCATGCTCCCGCTGCGGTCGACCACCAGCACGATGGTCGTCGGGATTCGCTCGGAAGTCACCGGGGCCAGGAACTCGACGATCGGCACCTCTCGCCCTTCCTCGGTGACCCGGAACTCGTCGCGCCTCGCGTCGCGGAGGTACGTCCCATCGGGCCGCTTGACCTCGAACTGCACGGTGATCCGCGGGAAGTCTCTGTCACTGACCCCCGTCACCGCGACCGACGGGCCGGCGGGTGGCACCGAAAGCGAGGGGTCCTGGGCGTGAGTCGTCCGCTCGATGCCGAGCAGGGCCAGCACAAAAAGAGGGGCAAGCCGTCGGGCTTTCATGGCGACACCTCCCGGGACCCGCCGGGAACGGGCAGCAACACGACGGTGACACCCGCGGCGGACGCTCCCAGCGCGGCCCAGACCAGGGCGACGATCCACGCCGAGTCGGACCACGCGCCCAGCGGACTCTCCACCGTGCGGACCAGGGCGTGCAGGATCGCCGCGACCAGCACGCCCAGGCAGCCGCCGGCCACTCCGGCGGCCACGCGATCT
>DAIDHB010000287.1 GCA_027452145.1 Planctomycetales bacterium | reverse complement strand
TGATCCCGACCCGCCGGCCTGGCTGCCGGCGGTCGGGAGGGTGATGTCCGTCAGGTCCCGGCCGGCGGCGGCGAGGGCTCGGACGGGGGGGCGGGACGGCCCGGCCGGCCTGGCCGTCGGACAACTGCCGATTCGGGCCCTGGCTACTTTGGGGGCCTCAAAGTAACGGAAAAGTGCCTGTCCTTTTTGGGATCCCTGTTTTGGGATCCTTTTTGGGATCTTCCCGTCCGCCGACTCCCGCCTCCAACTGGTAAGCTGATGTACGGCCATCGAAATACCAGACAGAGCCTGGCTGCGTCCCACGTTCCGGGTCTCGGGGGCTCGGGTAGGAGCGGGAGACCTCTCGGTCGAGTCGCGTGTACCCGATACAATGGAGATCGGTGCGGATCAGGGCTGACGTCATGCGGCTCGAACGCCGCGCCGACCCGGGAGGCCCTGCCATGAACGGACCAGTCAGCGAGCAGACGATCCTCACTGCGCTCCACCAGCTTCCCCGCGAGCGCTGGGACTCCGTGCTGACGTTCATCGAGTCGCTCCAGCCGGTCGAGCCCGAGCGGCACGAACCCGACGCAAGTCTCCGACACCCAACGGCCGCGGACATCCTGGAGTCCGGCCTGGTCGGGATGTGGGCAGAGCGGTCGGACATCGGCGACAGTCGCGACTTCGCCCGTCGGCTGCGAGAGCAGGCCCAGACTCGGAGCCGCCAATGATCCTGCTGGACACGGACGTCGCCATCGACACCCTCCGCAATTATCCACCAGCCATCGTCTGGCTCCAGCGACTTGGCACCACACCACTCGGCCTGCCGGGACTGGTGGTCATGGAGCTCCTTCAGGGGTGTCAGAACCGACAGGAGCAGTCTCGGGTCGAGCGATTTTGTTCGCGATATTCTCTCATCTGGCCCGACCATGCCGATTGCCAGCGCGGGCTTGCGGACTACGTCGCCTTTCACCTCAGCCACGGAGTCGGGTTGCTCGACGTCCTCATCGGCGAGACGGCCGTCGGCCTCAACGAGCCGCTGGCAACCTTCAACGTCAAGCATTACGGGGTCATCCCGGGGCTGAAAACGATCCAGCCCTACTGATGGCTGCGGGAGGGAGCGAAGACCATACGACTGCCCAGGATGACGACTCGACTTTGGATGATCGGTTACGGAAGGCATGGGGTTGCTCCCCGGGGGCGCGGATCCCATCACGCCGAGGACGCATCGTCATTCTACGGTTCGCCAGCAACCGGCGGAGCGTCCGTTGTCTCGCCTCGCCCCCGATCGGTTCCCGGATTCCCGGCTCGCAACGGGGCAAGGTCGTCCGGCCACGGCGGCCGCCGATGAGGGCCGGAACCGGGCCCGAGATGGCTGGGTGCCGCGGTCCCGGCCCCGTCCCGGGCCCGGGCCGAAGCGAGGAAGCTCTCGGAACCGCCTTCCGCCCGGGCCATGATCCGGCCGATGCGGGCCCGGCTCCGCCAGTCGGGTCGGGCAGCGAGCGGCCGGACGGGCCGGGCCGGGCCGCGTCGGGCTGGAACGTCCAACCGACTTCGGGCGGCGTCTTGATGTCGGTCGGGCCGTCTTGCCCGAGTCCGTGCCGGGCAGATCGGGCGGATTCGGAACCGTGTCGGGCAAGACTGCCCGACCGACTTCGGGCGGATCGGATAGCAGAACACGAAACTCGGAAAACCGGCCCGAGTCGACTCTCCAGCCCGGACGGTCGGGGCGGGCCGACGCGGGCCGGGCGTCGCGAGCGGGGGCGGCGGTCTATTGTCGTCGGCTGTCGAACGGTCGGTCGTCGCGATGTCCGGTTGTTTGGTGTTGGCAACGGATTGACAATCCCTGCCAATAGCGGCACGATGGCGCTGGAGGAGGGTCGGCCATGGACACCATGAATATCGCCCTGCCTGAAGCCATGAAGCAGTTCGTCCAGGATCGCGTCAGCGAGGGCGGGTATAGCAGCGTCAGCGAGTACATCCGCGAACTGATCCGGGCCGATCAGAGGCGAAAGGCCGAGGAACGGATCGATGCGCTGTTGCTCGAGGGGCTCGATTCCGGGGCGGCCGTTCCCGTCACGCCGGAGTACTGGGACGAGAAAAAGCGGAAGCTCACCGAGCGGCGTGGCAAGGCGACCCGTCCGCGATGACTTCCGTAGGCAAGGGCCCTGACGAAATGGGGACAGGCACCTCGAAGACTCGGAGCCAGTCCCCATTTCGTCAGGGCTTCTCATCGTGTCCGTCCGTCCCGCCGCCGGTCGGGATCTCGACGAACAGGCCGAGTCTCTGGCAGCGGAGGCCAGCCTGGAGACGGCCCTCAGGTTCTACGACGCCGCCAGGTTGACCTTCCAGGAACTTGCCCGCTCGCTGAGTCTCGGCGAGCTGTGGCCCTCGCGTTTGCCCCGCCTCGCGGGCCTGAGCGTCTTTCGATTCCGGTGAACGGCTCACTTGGCCCGCTGGCGGCCGGCTTGCTGCGTGCCGCGGCCGATGTCGACCATCCGGTCGCGCACGGAGGCCTCGGCGTTCTTCGCCTGGGCGCTCTCGCCGGCCTCGCGGACCTGCTCGGCGCTCTGGGCCCCCGAACCGGGCGCACCGCCCTTGCCGGCCCGCTTCTTACGGTTCCCCTTCCCCCTGCCCGACCAGCCGCTGCCGGGCTGCGCCGGGTCGGGCGTGATCCGCTGCTCCGGCGGGATGGCGTCCGTCAACTTGTATCGTCCGATGCCTGCCATCGTGCGGTTCTCCTGCGGGTTCGCTTTCCGGGTGAATCGGCCGGGACTGACGTCGGGTCGCCTCGACGTTGCGGTCGATCGCTGTCCTGTCCGGGATCCATGGTAGACTGGCGGACGTCGCCTGTCTCGTGCCGGCCGGCCGGTTTGTGCCGCGCCGCCCGGTCCCGAGCCACTCCGGAGGTCGGTCATGCCGCAGGATTCGGGATCGTCGACACGCCGTGAATTCGCCCGCGAGGCGCTGAAATCGCTGACCGCGGTCGTGCTGATCGAGGGGCTCTGGTCGCGCCGGCTGCTGGGAGACGACGTCCGGCCGATCGTGGATGACTGGTTCCGCGAGCTGAACGCGATCAGCCGGGACGTCCACGAGCACCGGGTCAAGGACGTCGAGTTCCAGAAATCGCTGGAACAGCTCTACCGACGGGGCGACCTGGCCAGCCTGCTGAAGACCATCGACTTCGACAGGCTCGCCGCCGGGGCCAACTTCCCCGCGAAGGGCGCGCGGAGCCTGCCGGTCGACTTCTCGCACGTGAAGGGGCTGCCGGTCCAGGCGGCGTTCGGCCGGCAGGTCTTCGCCATGGGCAAGGGGCGCTCGGTCGTCCCCCATGGGCACGACAACATGGCCACCGGGTTCATCGTGCTCAAGGGGAACTTCCGCGGCCGGCACTACGACCGCGTCGAGGACCACCCGCACCATTACCTGATCCGGCCGACCATCGATCGCAAGTTCGAGCCCGGCGAGTTCTCGACGATCTCCGACCACAAGGACAATATCCACTGGTTCACGGCCGAGGGGGACGCCGGGTTTCTGTTCAACATCCACGTCGTCGAGACGAACCCCGAGAACCCCAGGCGTCCCGGTCGCGTTTACGTGGACCCGATGGGCGAGAAGCTCGCGGGCGGGCTGATCAAGGCGCCGAAGATCACGTTTGGCAAGGTCAACCAGCTCTACGGGTGAGCCGAGAACCGAGGTGCGGCTCACGCGCCGATCCGCGTCATCGACCGCCGGCCGGGGCACGACGGATCTCGCGGTTCGGACCGACGGCAGCCGGGCGGTCGGGGCGGGCCGCGAGCCGAGGCCGGGGCCGCCGGGAGCGGGACGGATCGGACGGGTACGCGGAGGAAGCCGCGTGCTCCATCGGACCTGACAGGGCCGGCCGGACCCGGGATCGGGCCGGCGACGTGGTCGCAACCCGCCGGCGGCCAGAAAAAAGGCATGAGTGACGGGAATTTATCGATCGTCCACCGGCCGCCGGTTAAAATCTGTGTGTGATTCCACCGAGGACGACGCCTACTCTCTTGAGGGGAACTCTTCGAACTCGGTGACGCGCACCCCGATCCCGCCGAATGGTCTCGTCCGAAAGCAGAGGCGACAGATGACCACGATCGATCGGCTCCGGAAACTTGCGGCGATGGGGCTCGTCATTGCGGCGGGGGTCTACCTCCATCTGGGCATGGGTGAACGGATCGCCGTGGCGCAGACGGCCCCAGCGAGGGGCCCGGTTCTGTCTGGCCCCGCCCGAGGATTCCCGGGGCCTGGAAATGGGATTCCCCAGGCGCCGGTCTTTTCGGGATTCGGAATCAGTCCGGTCCTCCCCGGCAACGCCAACTTTCTCCCCAACTCGAATAACTCCATGCAAGCCGGCGCCGCAATGGCCGCCGACAGCACCGCGTATGGCGGCTACGGCAGTTACGGGTACGGCGGCATCGGGTACGGCGGATTCGGGTACGGCGGATTCGTGGATCCGGTCCTCGCCGCTGGCATGACGGGTGCGCCGGGCATGTATGGATACCCCGGCGGGATGAACTATGGCCTCGGTATGTCGCTGCCGCCCACGCCGGAAATCGGCGGCGGGACCTTGCGCGCCGGCAATCAGCTCCCGGATCCGTACGTCGGCATTGGTCTGGGGGCCGGGAATCCGCCTGGGCCGGGTCAGGCCGGAGCGAACGTCGGGCAGCTCCCAGGTGCGGCGCCATCCGAGGACGCATTCGACAACGCGGCGAACGGCCGCGTGCCGCCGGCGCGGCAGTTCCGATCGCACCAGCGGAAGAGAACCCGGCGGCCGGCCGCGGGGAATCACACGCCGCAACCGGCCAGGAAGGTCGAAGCCCGGAGCCCCGAGGCGGCACCGAGGCGTCCTGAAGCTCCCCATGCACGCCCTCAGCAAGCCAGCCCACGGCAGGAAAAGCCGAACGCCCTCGAGTCGGAAAAGCCCAGGCCAGCCCCGAGGGGATCCTCGCTCGGTTCGCCTCGGTGACACGGGGCCGATCTGCCTCCTTTTACGACTGGGTCGGATTTCGAGCATTCCCGAGTCGCGAGCCTCGGCTGCGACGGATCGTGTCCTGATGGGGCCCCCGATCCCGTCGACCGGCGAGGAGTCGAGATGGACCGACGGGAATGCAGACGGGTCCAGGCATAGCTGGGCTGAAACAAGACCAGATACGATTAATCATTTAAACCAAGCGCGGCCGGGCCGCAAGCCATCAAAGCGGAGGGGGCGATCCGGACGAGGTCGTGGGCGAGCCATTTCGACGATCGAAGCCTGTCGCCCGAGGGCCCTGGGAAATTCCCGGCTCACACGATCCCCGGGCCCGTCGAGCTGGAAAGCCCGGCCAACTTCCAGACCAGAACCATCGCCGCGGCCACGCCGGCCCGCGCTCGGGGCCGCTGGCGGGCCGCGTTCAGCAAGGGCCGGGGGCGAGGAAGGCTCATGTGAACCGGAAGGACCGGTGACGGCGGTCTTTCCCACACGCGGTCGGATCGGCGTCCACGACAGGACGTTTCGGGCCTCGACGGGAGCCCGCCTGCGTTACGGCCTGCCTGCTCGTGGGATTGCCGGGCGATCCGTTACGTCGATGGCTCCGACGTGATGACGGCTGCCGCCGCCCGACCGCTACCGCCCGGAGTGATCCCGTTGCCGTGTGAGAGTCGCACTCGCTGAAGACCTGGACCTCTTTCCCATCTCCGTTCCGCTCTCGTCGCCTGCTGCCCAGGTTGCCGGGCTGGGAGCTATTCCTGGGTCGCTCACACATCGCCCGCACATCTTACGCATTTCTCCCACCCGCCTCATGTTGACACCACTGGAGGCGATGTTTTATCATGCCGAGTGGCTCGAGGCGCTGCGTCGGGCAGGCTGATACTACCGTGCTGGAGCCTCTTCATGTTGCCGGTGCTTCGGTTTCCGCTGTCGAGAGGGAATCAGCGACGGCTGGCGGTCCGCTCGCCGATGCGACGTCGCGTGCGGCTGGAATTCGAGCGGCTGGAAGCTCGACTGGAGCTGAGCGGCCCGACGGTCAGTTCGGTCAGCCCGAACACCGGGCCGCCGGCCGGCGGGACCGACGTGACCATCGGCGGGACGAACTTCACGAACGTCCAGGCCGTTTTTTTCGGCACGAATCAGGCGACGAACGTCTCGATCATTAGCCCCATCACGATCGAGGCGACGAGCCCGGCGGGGACGGGTGTCGTCGACGTCACGGTGCAGACGTCCGCGGGCACGTCCCCGATCACTCCGGCCGATCAGTTCACCTACCAGACCTCGACCCAGCCGACGGTGACGGGCATCAATCCGGACAACGGGCCGGTGGCCGGGGGCACCTCGGTGACCATCACCGGGACCAATTTCACCGGTGCCACCGCGGTCAACTTCGGGACCACGGCCGCGACGAACGTCACGGTCGTCAGCGGCACGACGATCACCGCGACGAGCCCCGCGGCTGGGGGCCCGGGCCCCGTGGACGTGACCGTCACCACCCCGAGCGGCACCTCGCCCATCAACCGGCCGGCCGACGTCTTCACCTATACGACTGCGTCCTCGCCGACGGTGACCGGCATCAACCCGAACAGCGGGCCGGTGGCCGGGGGCACCTCGGTGACCATCACCGGGACCAATTTCACTGGCGCCACTGCGGTCGACTTCGGGACGACGGCCGTCGCGAGCTTCACGGTCGTCAGCAGCACGCAGATCACCACCACCAGCCCGGCGGCGGCGGGGCCGGGGCCGGTGGATGTGACCGTCACCACGCCCCGCGGTACGTCGCCCGTCACGCCCAGCGATGTGTTCACCTACATCGCCGCGGCGCCGAGCGTCACGGGCATCAACCCCAACCAGGGGCCGACGACCGGCGGGACCTCGGTCACCATCACCGGGAGCGGGTTCTCCGGGGCCACCGCGGTCAGCTTCGGCACGATGCCGGCCGCGAGTTTCGTGGTGACCAGCAGCACGACGATCGTCGCCGTCAGCCCGCCGGGCACCGGCGCCGTCGATGTGACGGTGACCGCGCCGCAGGGCACCTCCGCCGTCTCGCCGGCCGACGTCTTCACCTATTTCGTGTCTCGGCCCACGGTGACGGGGATCAGCCCGCAGACCGGCCCGCCCGGCGGCGGCACGCTCGTCACGATCACGGGGACCGGCTTCCTGAGCCCGACCGGGACGGCCACCGTGTTCTTCGGGCCGGGCCAGGCCACGAACGTCACGGTGGTCAGCGCCACCACGATCACCGCCGTCAGCCCACCGGGGACCGGCTCGGTCGACGTGCTGGTCTTCATCAACGGTATCGGTTCAGTGGCCAGCCCCGCGGACGTGTTCACGTACGCGACACCCGACGGCCCGCGGGTCGTCAACGTCGTCCGATACGGCTACCACAGGCAACCGACCTACTTCGTGATCAGGTTCGACACGCCGCTCGACCCGACCTCGGCGGGGCTCGTGTCGAACTACTCGGTCATCCAGTCGGGGATCGTCGGGGTGACCGGCAAGACCGTTCGGGTCAGGTCGGCCAGTTACAACCGAGCGAACCACGCGGTGACCCTGGCGTTCTCCCGCCGGCTGCCCTTGCGCCAGGTCTTCTTGCTGAGGATCAACGGGACGACCCCTTCCGGCGTCAAAAACCTGGACGGCCTGCTCCTCGACGGGGCCGGCACCGGTCGCCCGGGGAGCGACTACGTCACCACGGTCTCGCAGAACAACCTGGCGGGGCCGGCCAGCCAGCGGCCCGTCGCGAGCGTGCGCCGGGCCGACGCCAGGAGCCTGCGCGATCGCGTCGCCCAGATCCTACGCCCCGGGAATACATCCCACCCGAAAAGGTCGGGGAGTGGCCCGGCCGGATCCGCCGGGTGATTCGACCGCCGTGGACAGGGCGGGCGATCCCCGGCCCGGGCGGGGCGGTCGAACGAGCCTGTGTCGAGCGCCTTGATGAAAAAAAACGCCACCAGAAGTCAGGCGGTTGTCCGGGGCCTGCCTCGTGCGTAGATTTATAATAGGAAGCCGGACGAAGACGCGGCTGCCAGGATAGGCTAATTGGCGACGACGAAGCGATTTCGAAGGCCGATCGCTCAGGGACAGGCTCCACGGATGCTTGGGGTCATGGGTTGGTGCGCCACTTCAGACCGGGGCGGCCGTCCGATGCCGGGCGATGAGATCAACAGGGGAGCTTTTGACGCCATGACGCACTCCACGACCCCGGCCGGCCGGTCTCTCCGGCACAAACTGCGATCGCTCTGGGCAGGCCTTGGCCGGGGGGCCCGGCGTCGGGGCAAGCCGGCGTTCCGATTCAGCGCGGAGGTCGCGCGGCTGGAAGAGCGCCGCCTGATGTCGCGGGGTTTGAGGCTGCACGCCCACGCCCTCGATGCGCCGCTCGAGATGCCCCAGGCTCCGTCGAGCACGTACGGAAAATACAACACGGTCGCCTCTCCTGGTGAGGTGCTCACCTACGGGTCCGTCGTCATGAAGGTGAACGGAGTGGATACGACGTTCCCGATCCCCACCAAGGAGGTGACGGTACGCAACAACACCAAGCAGACCATTTATCCGTTCCTGTACGATGCCAACACCGGGCAGGCGTCGGAGAACCACAAGAACACCGGCAGTTGGCTGGATCCCTTCGACAAGCACAATGAGGAGTACCGGGCCTACCTGGGCTACCAGGTGGGCAACACGGACTACCTGGGACTGAAGGAGGGCCAGTCGATCACGATCGCCGTCCCGCTCGTATTCTGGGACGGGGGTCGGATCGCCTTCGCGACTTCCAGCAATCACTTCCTGCCGGCCAACAAGGATGGCTCGGGCATCAACCCATTCCAGTTCTACTACTACAACCCCGGCGGGATGAACCCCTCGGCGCGGTACGTCGTCCCCGCGCTGAGCAGCAGTGAGAACAATGGGATTGTCATGTACTATCATCGCACGGGCCTCGCGAATGGCCCGGCCGATGACGCCACGCACGGGTACGGCGAGTTCACCTACCGCGACCAGACCTTCCTGACGGCGGTGAGCAAGTACTACGTCCCGAGCAATCCGCTCCCGAAGGACTACCTCAACACGTCGGTCAATTACGACGTGTCCTACGTCGACTCCTTCCTGCTCCCGATCGCCATGGCGGCGACGAAGGTTCCCGTCCCGAACAATCCGGGGGTTGCCGCGGACTACGGCTGGATCGGGGCGCCGAATCGGTTCCGCGAGGGGGTCGGCAACGTCCAGGAATCGATCAGGAAATTCACCAGCAACGGTGACTCCAACGGCCTGGGGACCTATTTCCAGACCGACGGCAAGAAGCTCGGCTGGCCCACGTATTACAACCCGACCTCCGGCACCGATCCCAACGTCGGCACCATGGTCCCGAGCGGCTATGACCTGTTCTCCAACAGTCCGCTGGGCAATGTCCTGTCCGCGTATGACAACAACCGATTCATGCTGTCGAGCGCCGGCAATGGGCCGGTCAAGCTGGCTTCGAACGCGACTGCGGCGAGCACCAACTCGCTCAAGATCAACTCCTTCGTGGGGATGAGTCTCGAGGAGGGCTTCAAGACGCTGAAGATCGGCATGTCCGTCATGGACGGCCTGAAGTCGCTGGGCACGATCACGGCCCTGGATCCGTCGACGTACACGGTCACCCTGAGCGCCGGCGGCCTGAACGGGAACTACTCCCCCGATTTCATCTATCCCGTCCACGACCCCTACGTCACGAAGCTCACGAATCTCTGGTACTCGTGGTCGTCCTACTATCTGAACCTGCCGCGGATCAAGAACTTCCAGAAGGTGGACCTGACGGCCACGGTGTCGAACGACACGGACAATAGCGGCAACGACCCGCGAATCCTCACCCTGCCGGGGAATGCGCCGAACCTCCCCCTGGGGACTCAGGTCACCGTCACCGCCAACAAGAGCCCTCAGCCCCTCATCACGATCATGAAGAAGGTGGTGGACAAGGGTGTCACGTACTACTACCTGAGCCAGCCCCTGCCCTCGGCGGGGACACAGACCCTGACGTTCTCGAAGCCCCGGCCGATTTCGTATGTCGCCCAGACGCAGCCGATTCCCATCAACTTCGAGAAGGATTCGAAGGAGATGCAGAAGTTCGCGAGGGCGTTCGCGGCCACCGTCTACGAGTCGCTGAGCGTCTACAGCACGGCCTTCAACAACGGGACGATCCGGATTCCGATGCCGTCCTGGATCGTTTCGCAGACGATCGGGGGCAACGTGGGCTACCTGCCCACGGCCACGCCCATTAATTATGTGAACATTTCCGCCGACGCGCGGGACCTGGCCAAGTCGGCGCTCCGCGGCGTCCCGAATTTCAACAATTATCCCGAGAAGGACTGGTATCCGCCCCCGAGCGAGGGTACGGGCAACCAGACGTACAATGTCTTCAACCTGGATCCTTATGTCTGGTGGGTGCACAAGGAGCTCAAGCTGACCGGGTACGGCTTCTCGTTCGACGATGATACGGCCGATGTGAATGCGAACGACTCGACCACGCTCTCCATCGCCGTGGGAGGTCTCGGCGGTCTTATCAACACGGACCATTTCTCCGTGAGCGCGCCCTATGGGACGGTGCACTGCCTGGCGACGATCGACAAGAACAACACGTCGATCATCTCGCTCGCGAGCAAGGTGGTGTACAACCAGGTCCTGCCGGACGACAAGGCCAACGGGGTGGTCGGCGCCTTCGTCTCCGGCCAGGGGATTGCCAAGGGGACCCGGCTCGCGGCGACAGCGATCATCGACCAGAACCAGTTCAAGCTGAGTCAGCCGGCGGACCCGTCGGTGGCCGGCAAGACCGTCGAGCTGACGTTCTTCGGCCGGCAGCCGGCCTGACCTGATCCGCGGCCGTGCGGGACGGGACGAGGACGGAGGCGGGGACTCCACCGGCCCTGGGCCGTGGTCCGCGACGATCCCAGGCCCCCCGAGAATCCGGGACCGCCGGCGCATCGCGTCACGGGGTGTCGCCGCCGAGGCGCCCCAGCACCCGGGAGACCTGCATCGCGTTCCACGGCCGGCCGGTGCGGGTGCGGTGGCCGGCCTCGTTCAGCCGGTCGGCGACCTCGCGGAGGGTGAAGCCCGCGCGGCGGAGCTCAAGGACGACGGCGCCGATCTCGCGATAGGCCGCGTCGGCCCGGGCCCGGCGGGCCTCGCTCGCGCGGGCCACGCCCCGCGCCCGGGCCTCGGCGGTGAGCGTCGCGCCGCCGGGCCGCGCGGCGCCCAGCTTACCCCCGCGCGCCCTGTAACTGGCCAGGGCTTCGCGCGTCCGCTCCGACGCCGCCCGCGACTCGTATTCGGCCAGCGCCACCAGGACGTCGATCGTCGTCTCGTTCGCCTGGGGGAAATCGCACGCGAAGAACGCGACCCCCGACTCGTGCAGCGCCCGCAGGAAGGCGATGTCCCGCGAGAGGCCCCAGAGGCTGGCGACGATCAGCGCGGCCCCGCGCCGCCGGGCCTCCGCCAGGGCCGAAACCAGCTCGGGCCGGTCGTCCTTCCCGCCCGACTCGTCATCCCGGTGGCTCGCGATCACCACGCCGCCGACCTCGCGGGCGTGCTCCTCGACGCAACGAACCTGCTCGGCGAGCTTGACGCCATCGACCCGGTAATACGCGACGAACCGCCGATCGCTGGCCATAGTTGTAACACTTTACGGAACGCGGGTTGCTAGTAGCGTTACCGCATCGCAACGGATGGAGCAGAACGCGGAGGCGAGGGTGGAGGTCGGGGCCGGTCCTGAACCGGCGACGACCCGACGCAGACCGAGAAGACAATCCCGCGGGGTACCGACGGCCCGGTTGCCGAATGCCTCGGCGCCCCCGCGGTGCTCGCGTCGTCTTGGCCCGGCGGGGGCGACTGCCCCTGGGTGGCCGCCCCGCGCGCCCGCGAACCATCCATGAAGAATCACAGGAGCAGCAAACCGGATGCCGGCCGCTGCGTCGGCAGGGCATCGGCGGCCCCGCGAGGCAGGGACACTTCTCGGAGATGGAATCGTGAACGCGACGAAGTCAGAGCCGCGGGACGGCCAGGCGGAGGCCGAACCGGAACCCGAACTCGCCCGGGTGTCAACCGGCATTCCCGGGCTCGACGACATCCTCGGCGGCGGGCTCTTGCCGTACCAGCTCTATATCGTCGAGGGGGATTCGGGGGCGGGCAAGACGACGCTCGCCCTGCAATTCCTGCTGGAGGGCAAGAGGCGAGGTGAGACGACTCTCTGGTGCACGCTCTCGGAGACGGAGGAGCAGCTCCGGACCACGGCGCGATCGCACGGCTGGGACCTTTCGGGGATCGAGATCTGCAACCTCGCGAAGTCCGACGCCAGCCTGCGGGCCGACGAGCGTTACACGTTCTTCTCGCCGGCCGACGTTGAGCTCGACGACGTGGTCCGCGCCGTGATGGCGGTGGCGGAACGGATCGGGCCGGCACGCGTCGTGTTCGACCCGTTCTCGGATATCCGCCTGCTGGCCCAGGATCCGCTCCGCTATCGCCGGCAGGTGCTGTCGTTGCGGGAGTTCTTCGCGGGGCGGCGGTGCACGGTCCTCCTGGTCCAGGAGCTGCCCCGCGGCGCGCTGAATTCCGACGACAACTCGGCGGAGGGGGTCGTCCAGGGGGTGATCTCGCTCCACCAGTCGGTCCCGGCCTACGGGCGGAAGCGGCGGCGGCTCAACGTCCACAAGCTCCGGGGCGTCCGGTTCCGCGACGGGTATCACGACGTCTCGATCGAGACGGGCGGCCTGCGGGTGTATCCGCGCCTGGTCGCGGCCGAGCATTTCGACGAGTTCACCAACGAGGTGATCTCCAGCGGTGTGCCCGAGCTCGACGCCCTGCTCGGCGGCGGGCTTAATCGCGGGACGAGCCTGCTGGCCATGGGGCCGGCGGGGGTGGGCAAGAGCACGCTCGCCAGCCAGTTTGCCCTGGCGGCGCTCCGCCGGGGCGAGCGCGCCGCGTTCTTCCTGTTCGACGAGTCCACCCGCGCGTTCCTGGCCCGTAGTGACGGTCTGAAGATGGATATCCACCGATTCGTCACGGAAGGCCGGGCGATCCTCCGTCAGGTCAATCCCGCCGAGTTCACGCCGGGCGAGTTCGCCGACCTCGTTCGCAGCACCGTCGAGGATGAGAGCGCGACCCTGGTCGTCATCGACAGCCTCAGCGGGTATCTCAACGGCATGCCCGACGAACGGTTCCTGAGCATGCATCTGCACGAGCTGCTGACCTACCTGAGCTACCGCAACACGCTGACGATCCTGACGGCCAACGAACACGGAATCGTCGGCGAGCAGATTCACGGGGCGATCGACGTCAGCTACCTGGCCGACGCCGCGGTGATGCTCCGCTACTTCGAGGCGTTCGGGGGCGTGCGCCGGGCGATCTCGGCGGTGAAGCGGCGGATGGGCCCGCACGAGATCCTGATCCGAGAGATGACCATCTCGCCGCCCGGGATCAAAATCGGCGAGCCGCTGGAGGAGTTCCACGGGGTCCTGACCGGCCAGCCGACGTACGAGGGCAGCTCGAAGCGGCTCGGCCCGAGCGTCGCCGAGGCGAGCGGAGGCGGCCATGAGTGATCGCGACGGAGTCGCGACGGTGCGGGTGCGCGTCCTGGCCCCCGGGCGAGACGGTACGCTGACCTGCCAGGTGCTCTCGTCCGCCCAGATCGACTGCGTGACGGCCGCCACGGTCGAGGAGCTTTGCCGCGACCCGCAGGACTCGTGGGTCCTGATCGTCGCCGAGGAGGCGCTCACGCGGCCGGGCATGGACCTGATCGTCGACCGGCTGTCGGGGCAGCCGCCGTGGTCGGACCTGCCGATCATCGTGGTCACCCGGCCGGGCGGGCGCGCCGGGCAGGCCATGAGGGCCGTCGGCGCCCTGGGGAATGTCTCGGTGCTCGATCGGCCCGTCTGCATCGACGCGCTGGTCACGGCCGTCCGGGCGGGGATTCGGGCGCGCCGCCGCCAGTTCCAGCTTCGCGACGTCCTGCGCGACCGGGCCGAGGCCGACCGCCGCAAGGATGAGTTCCTGGCGATGCTGGCGCACGAGCTGCGCAATCCCCTGGCCCCGATCCGCAGCGGCGTCGGGCTGATGCGTATGCTCGACCTGAGGGACCCCGACCTGGTCGAGACCTGCGAGATCCTGGACCGGCAGGTCCGGCACATGTCGCGGCTGATCGACGACCTGCTCGACGTCTCGCGGATCACGCGGGGCACGATCCAGCTCCGGAAGGCCCGCGTCGACCTGATCGAGGTCGCCCGGCAGGCGGCGCGGATGGTCGGGCCGGCGATGGACGGCCGCGGCCACGATTTCGTGTGCTCGCTGCCGGCGAGTCCGCTGCCCATCGAGGCCGACCCGACGCGGATCGAGCAGGTGATCGCGAACGTGCTGGCGAACGCGGCGAAGTACACCGAGCCCGGCGGGACGGTCCGCTTGACGGTCGAGGAGGCGGCGCCCGCGCAAACGGCGGTGATCCGTGTCGAGGACAACGGCGTGGGGATCGACCCGCAGGTCCTGCCGCGGATCTTCGACCTGTTCGCCCAGGCCGACCGGACGCTCGACCGTGCCCAGGGGGGGCTCGGCGTCGGCCTGACGATCGTCCACCGCCTGGTCGCGCTCCACGGGGGCACGGTCGAGGCGAGGAGCGACGGGCCCGGCCGCGGGACGACGATGGTCGTCCGCCTGCCCGTCGCCTCCGAGCCGGCGGACGGAAGCGGGAGCCCGGACGGGCCGGCAGGCGCGACGACGGCGAGGGCCTCGCGCATCCTGCTGGTCGAGGACAACCATGACGCCGCCGACATGCTGGCGCGGGCGCTCCGCCGGCACGGGCACGACGTCTGCGTCGTCCACGACGGGACGGCGGCGCTCGAGACGGCGCCGGAGTTCCGCCCGCACGCGATCCTCACCGACATCGGCCTGCCCGGGATGGACGGCTTCGAGGTCGCGCGACGACTCCGCCGCGAGCCGAATTGCGCCTCGTCGCTGCTGGTCGCAATCTCGGGCTACGGCCAGGCCGAGGACCGCCGGATGTCGCGCGAGGCGGGGTGTGACCATCACCTCATCAAGCCGATCCAGATTGATGAGCTGATCGGCCTGCTGGACCGCGCCTCGCATGCGGACGGCGACCGATCGCGATAGCGCGCGTGCCCCTGGGCCGCCGGCTGGAATACCGCCACGGCCGGCCGCTGACCGCCGCGGGAGAGCCGGCCACCGAGGACTACTGGCGCCGGTATGCAGGGACGCTCATCGTCCTGGGGCTCGTCGTCTGGCTGGCCGCCAGGGTGGCGCGGAACGCGACCGGGATCGGCTGGGTCATCGGGCCGTGACGACCCATGCTCGGCCTGGGCTGCGGTTCGCGCGGCGATGAGAAAGACGTGGCGAACGCGGCGCCAGGGCGAGCTCCGCTTCTGTCTTCGACGTCAAAGATGCCACCGACGGCTCCTCCGGGCGGCGAACCGGCCCGCGCCCGGCGAGAGCGATCCTGTCCGGAATCCCGGCGCGATCGGAGGCGCTGCTGGTGCCATCGAGCGCGTCAGAGGAGGCCGACCCCGCCGGAATGCCGATGGACGAGGGGTCGAGCAACGATCGCCGCCTCCATGGCCGCTTGATACGTTGACGGGAGCGTGATGTCCGGCCCGATCACGGAGCCTTTGATGTGCCGGCGCGAGATCTCTCGCCGACGGGCCGGTGGGCCGTGTGGCGCTCGCGTGCTCCCGGTGGGGGCGGCCGTGGGGGGCTCCGCCACCGATCGGATGTCTCTCGGCCCGCTCGCCGTCGTCGCGGGCGGGAACGCCGTGCTCCGCGGCCACCGGCGGAGGACTCCGATGCCCATGTTTTCCGTCCCGCCGCGCGGCGGCCGAGATGACGTCGTCGTCCTCGAAATGGAAGTAGACATCGCAGTCCTCGCACTCGGCCATCGGGTTCGAACCGTCGCGTGACCGGCCGGGATAACAAACCGGCCGGGCGCAGTGGGGGCAGAGGACGGCCCAATCGAGGATGTCGCCGGAGTCGCGCCCGTCGTGAGTCGCCGATTGCCACGGAAAGCCGAGCCGGGAAGTCACGGAGAGCGGTTCGCCGGCGGCGGCGGCCATTCGGGAAGTCAGCCTGGTATACGTCATGAAACCCTTTTCTTTGTCCTGGCCCGGCCGTTTCCTCCCCGGGCCCATCCGAAGAATCGCAGCGGGTGTGCGAGCGCAGGGTGACGTCGGGAGTATGGAAAGAGGGGCGGCCGGATACGGGCCGCGATGGATCGGTCTTCACGAGCCCGAAAGACGTGGAAGAGGCCCATCGAGGGCTCGTAAACGATCCGCGTGTCTCAGGTCAGATCATCACCCCGGCAGGAAAGATCCTCGAGCAGGTCGGGCTTTCGAGCCCGACGGCGGTCGGAGCATCGGGCTGGAAGGCCTGACCGACCTTCAGGCCGACGTCATCTGACCCTCGCCTCGTTCGGTCGTCCGAACCGGGAGAACGGGCTCGCCCCGGCGGGGGCCTGAGGTGACCTGGATTTCGCAAGGGGCGTGGGGTCCGGCCGAGATCAGTTCCGCCAGGGCCATGACGGCCTCCTCGGCGTCGGGGCCGCGAGCTTCGAGCTCGACGATGGCGTCGTGTCCGGCGGCCAGGCAGAGTAGATCGATGACGCTCTTACCATTGGCCTCGGTCCCGTTGCAGCAGACCCGGATCGCGGCGGCGTACTGCTGGGCCGCCTCGACGAATCGGGCCGCGGGGCGCAGGTGGATTCCGTGGGCATCGCTGACCCGGATACGGTGCCGGACGGGCGAGTGCGTCGAGATCATCGGGGGGCTCCTCGAAAACGGGCGTTCGTCTGGGGCCTCAAGAAGTCGCGATCGGTGGCGACGACGCGACGGGTCCTGGAGGGATACGTCCCGGCCGCGGAGGGCCGGGCCGGCCGCGGGTCGATGGAGATGGCGTGAGACGTCAGGCCGAACATGCCGTCGGCCCGGCCGCCTCGCCGCGGGCCGGCCTCACGACCTTGAGCTCGTTGGCGACCGCCTGGACTCCCTTGACCTCGGCGGCCAGCGCCGCGGCGACCTGCTTGAGGTAATGGGAAGGGAGCTGGCCCCGCAGGCGTAGCACGCCATCGCGGAACTCGCAGCGGATGCGCCTCAATGCCAGATAGCCGCTCTGCTTCAGGCGGCGCTCGATGTCCGCGAGGGTCTCCGACCGGGCCGCGGGATGGCGAGGGTGAGGGTGAGAGTGGTCTCGACGATGCGGGATCTGGCTGTCCGAGTCCTGATGATCCGATGGACACACAATGCCGTCTCCTGGGGCCGGACCTGGATGGTCGAGCTGATGCAGGCGGCAATCGTTACCGCGGGAGAGAGAACCGTCGCCCAGGACGATCCCGATGTCCGGTCATCGGACGCGATGGCCATGAAAAAACCCCGGCTCTGCGATGGGTCGCACAGCAGGGGCCCTCCGGCCGGGTTTTGCCCGTCACGAGCAATGAATTCGAGGGTAACGGATGGACCAGCAGGAGTCAAGACGAGACATGTCGATCGCAATCACGTCGCACCGTCCGGCGTCGATGCCGTCGGATGACGACGGGCCTGGAACCGATCAAACGGGATTTCGAGCCCGTGCGGAGACCGGACGCCGCGGGGAATTGCGGGGCCCGGTCACATTCCCGGACCAGGCGGCACGAAGGCCGGAGCCCGCGCTGGCGAACCGTCAGTCGCGGAGCCCGTGCTCGCGGAAGGCGTCGGCGAGGCGCGGGTCGTCCATCACGCCGTGGCGCTCGAAGAGGTGGAGCGTCACCGTGGCGGCCTCGCGAGCGCCCGCGGTGAACTGGGCGGGCGGGTGGGACTCGGCGAGGATCGTCTCGACCTCGTCGGGTTGCAGCGGCAGACCGCGGAGGGAGCGGCGGATCGGGGCCGTGTCGGGCTCGAGGAAGGCCAGGATGAACTCGGGCAACAGCGGGCCCAGCTCGGCCCGCAGGCTGTTGCCCAGGCGCGGCCAGAGGTAGCCGAAGAACTGCGAGAAGAACGCGCTGTGGCGGCCCTCGTCCTCGGCGTGATCGGCCACCATCTCGCGGACCGATGTCACCACCCGCTCGTCCCTCGGCACCTGGCAGAGGATGCCCGAGATCAGGGTCTCCGAGACCACGGAGAACAGGCCGAGGGCCAGCCGGCGCTCGGCGCGGGGCAGGTCGCGGCGGATGGCGCGCAGCCGGCGGAGGAATCGCGGCGTCGTCGGGCCGTCCTCGGCGATGCCGGTGGCCTCGGCGACCTGGCGCTTCATGTCGTCGGAGAAATACGCGTGGTGGGCCTCGTCCGTGCAAAGCTTGAACGCGTCCTGGCGCATGACGTCGGGCAGCTCCGGGCCGGCCCGTCCCAGCGCGATATCAGCGGCGACCGGGCTGATGGCGTCCAGCTCGAGCCGCGTGGTGAAGTCGAGGTAGCGATAGAGCGTTTTGACCTCGAGCTGCCGGGCGGCCTCCGGGCCGAGCCGGGCGACCAGCGGATGGCTCGCCACCGGAACGAGCTCGGGCGTGAAGAAGGTCTTGCCCTGCGCCTCCTCGTCCCGCATCAGGATGCGCCGCGGCTTCACGCGCACCGACGCCTTCTCGTCCCAGTGGGCCAGCTTGCTCACGATGGCGAGCGGCGGCGCGGGGGCGGGTGCGGGCGCATGGGCCGGTGCCCCGTTGCCGAGGGCCGCGCGCCGCGGCGAGCCCAGGTCGAAGGGCGAACCCGGGACAGGAATATCAAAACATTCGGTATTGATGGAGAAACGGCTCATGCGGCTCAACCTCGATCCTTTCGGCCTCAGGCCACGGCCTCGACGGCCCTGGGCTCGCGAAACTCCGGCATGGCGGGGGGTGTCCAGGCGGGGAGCTCGCAGAGACCGCCGCCGCAATAAATGTGGTGCCAGAGCTGCGTGGTAATCGCGCTGGTCAGCCCGACGTCGAGGATGAATCGGCGGGGCGAGAGGCGGGACGCGTGCTCCAGCGCCGCGAGCTCGCGGGCGATGGACTCGGCGTCGAAGTATCCGGCGGCGCGGATCGACTCGGGGCTGAGGAGCTGGTCGACCCAGGGCGGCCGGTCGGGGCCGAGGAACACGCCCGACATATCAGCGCGAAACATCGTCTTGGGCCGGCGGGCGATCCGGGGCGGCAACGTCCTGGCGGCGACCTGGCGGAGGATCCACTTGTCGGTGAAGCCGTGCAGCTTGTACTCGGGCGCGATGCCCGCGCAGAAGTTGATCACATCCAGATCGAGGAACGGATAACGGGTCTCGATCGAGGCGGCCCGCGCGACGCGGTCGCCCTTGGCGATCATCAACAGCCCGGCGAACATCGTGCGGAAGGCGACGTAGATCGCCTGGTTGAGCGGGTGCCAGCGGCCGATGCGGTCGTTGGTGATCTCGAGGTCGGCGAACGGGTCGTGACCGCCCAGGCGGTCCCACATCGCGTCGGAATAGATCAGGGGCCGGGCCTGCGAGGTCAGCTCGGCCATGTCCTGCTGCGGCGGGCGGACGCCGGCGAAGGCGCGCAGGGGGATCTCCCTGGCGGCAGAGTGGGCGCCGGGCCGGCCGCCGCCGATCGACTGCATCATCCGGCGGAGCGCCGCGGCGATCCGGGGCGAGCGACCGAGCAGGGCGTTGCGGATCTTCTGCGACTTGAACCAGATGTAGCCGGCGAAGCCCTCGTCGGCGCCCTCGCCGGTGAGCGCCACCTTGTAGCCGGCGGCGCGCACGGTCTGGGCCAGGCGAAGCAGGCAGGCGCACGACGTGTCGAGCACGGGCCCCTCGGCGGCGACGATCAGCTCGGGGAAGGCCGATGCGATGTCGCCGCGGGACATTGTCATCGTGGTCAACGGCGATCCGAGGACAGCGGCCGACTCGGTCGCGTGCGACCGCTCGTCGGGGCCGGCGCGGTCGAGGCCGATCGTGAACGAGGGGACGGCCTCGCCGCGGATGGCCTTCGTCAGGCCGAGGACCGTGGTCGAGTCGAGGCCGCCGCTGATGTAGCTGACCACCGGGACGTCGCCCATCAGCCGGCGGTCGACCGAACGAACCAGGTGCTCCTTCAGCTCGTCGACCAGCGGCGTCGGGTCGTCCATCCGGCGCTCCTGGCCGGCGTCGGGGAAGTCGAGGTCCCAGTATTTCCGCATCTCGACCCGCCCGTCCGAGACGCGGAGATAATGCCCCGGCGGGACCGAGCGGATGTCGTCGAAGAACGTCCGGCTGGTGCTGGCGCACATGAAGTGGAAGAAGAAGTCGAGCCCCTTCGGATCGGGCTGCGGACGGATCATCCCCGGGGCGAACAGCGACTTGATCTCGGAGGCCCAGAGGAGCCAGCCATCGGCCTCGGCGTAGTAGAGCGGGCAGACGCCCATGCGGTCGCGGGGCAGGAGGAGCCGTCGGTGGTTGCGGTCCCAGAGCGCGAGCGCGAACTGGCCGTTGACGCGGTCGAACAGCCCCTCGCCGTGGTCCTCGTAGAGGTGCACCCAGGCCTCGGTGTCGCAGCGCGTGGCCAGGCGGTGGCCGCGGGCGAGGAGGTCGGGCACCAGCTCGTGGTAGTTGAAAAGCTCGCCGTTGTACGCGACCCAGACCGTGCCATCTTCGTTGGCGATCGGCTGACGTCCGCCCGAGAGGTCCACGATCGACAGCCGGCGGACGCCCATGGCGAGGCCCGGCTCGATGTGGATCTGCTCGTCGTCCGGCCCCCGGTGCGCGATCGCGCCGGTCATGGCCCGCAGGCGAGCGGCGGGGAACGTCCGCCGGTCGGCCAGGTCGATTGCTCCAGCGATGCCGCACATCAGGGTGTCCCTCCGGTTGACTCGGCGCCCCCGGCCGAGGCCAGGGTACTCGCATTCGACTTCAGCACGGGCTCCGGGCCGAGCTCGGCGCGGGCGATGGTGTCGGCGAGCCGCTTCGGCGCGTCGCGCCAGATCTCCTCCCAGATCGCCGGCCAGAGGCCGGGCGGCTCGACCGCCGGCCGCTTGATCCAGGGCCGCAGGTGCTGGACGACCATCAGGGCCGCGGGGTCGCCGTAGGCCGTCCAGGTGCGCAGCGGGGTCGGCTCGCAGACGATGTCGCTGACCGCGTGGATACAGTTCAGCACCGGGGACCCGGGGCGGTTGCGATAGCCCAGGTCGAGCGACTTGTAGAGGACCTTCTTGCCGGGGACGCGCCCTTCCAGGAGGTCGATCTGGCGCAGGGCCCTGTCGTACAGCTCTCGCTTGATCTCATAAGGTCCCCACCGCGTGACCCGGCGGTGATGGCCGAGGACCAGCTCGAGGGCCTCGCGGGTGGTCCGGTTCGCGCCCGGCTCGGGGCGTGTGGGCTTACCGTCGGCGTCGACCAGGTTGTAGGTCCAGCCGCAGCGATGGCCGCGGACGCTGAACCAGTTGATGTGGTGGAGCTCGATCCAAGGCGACGGGGCATCGTCCGCCCGGCTGACCCGGGCGAATGTGGCGAAGCAGTGGGCTCGCTCGGAGATCTGCCCCTCCTCGGCCGAGTAGATGACCATGTAATACGAATCCGACGGAGGGCTGGAGGACCGGCTCCGTTGCGGCAAGATTGCCAGGGCGCCGACGATCAGGGCGCCGGCCGCGAGCAGACGTAGCGCGATCGCCCCCCGGGAGCGAGGGTTCTTGATTGGCATGACACATCCCGTCCAGGGGCAGGAGGATGCCCCGATCGATTTCCCGGAGACCCAGCACGCGGGCCTCGGTTGACTGCTCCGGGGCTTGCTCGGAGAACCTGTTCCGATGAGGAATGCTGATAGTCACAATTCGTCGCAAGTTCAATGCCAACGATCTGTCATTATCATTCCTGTCCGGATGGGGTTGCCTGTCGGGCCGCTGCGCCGGAGCGCTCCGGTTTTCGCTTGCATTCCGGGGGATTGTCCCATCCAATGCAGGTCGAGGCCCCTCGGCCGATCCTCGGATCGCTCGAGCCAGGCTCGATCGGTCGCCGAAGACACCCGCACCCGCGAGCGAGCCGAACAATGAGCCCCCAGGACCCGTCGGATACGGCGCTTCATGACGCACCTACGACGTCCGTGCCGACGCTTGCGGCGCGGCCCTCCTCCGGCTCGGTCCAGGCCGATATCGCCGGGCTGTCCCATGCCGGCCGGGTCCGGCCGAATAACGAGGACCACTACCTGATCTGCCGCTTCGGCCGCTTTCTCCAGACGCTCTCGACGAACCTGCCGGACGACCTGGCACCGACCCGCCACGGGGAGGAAGGGTATGGCATGCTCGTGGCCGACGGGATCGGCGGCAGGGCCGCCGGTGAGGCCGCCAGCCAGATCGCGATCTCGCTGTTTGTTGAGCTGGCGATCCAGACCCCCGACTGGATCCTGAAGGCCGACGAGCCCATGGTGGACGAACTGATCAACCGGGCCGCCGGGCGATTCTCGGCCATCAACGAGGCGATCGTCGAGCGGGCCCGTCAGGACCCGGAGCTGCGGGGAATGGGAACCACCTTGACCATGGCGCTGAGCCTCGGCACCGACCTGCTGATCGTCCACGTCGGCGACTCGCCGGTGTACCTCTTCCGGCAAGGCGAGCTGCGCAAATTGACCCGCGACCACACCGTGGCGCAGGCCATGACCGACCAGGGGATGATCTCCGACCGCGAGACCCTCCCGCGCCGCCTGCGGCACATGCTGACCCGGGCCATCGGCGTCGGGGGAGCAGGGACGGAGCCGGAGTCCCGGCTCGTCCGGCTGTCCGACGGCGACCGGCTGCTGATCTGCTCCGACGGCCTGACCGACATGGTCGACGAGGCGGCCATCGGGGCCGAGCTCGGCCGCCGAGCATTCTCCGGCGAGGCCTGCCAGGCCCTCGTCGACCTGGCCCTGGAGCGCGGCGGGAGGGACAATGTGACCGTCATCGTCGCCGGTTACCGCGTCTGGCCGGCTCCCTGAGCGGTACGTCTCGCGACCAGGCCTCGATTAACCCATGGATCATCTCCCTCCGATCAACTGGTCGAAATTCCCCTATTACGCTGGGCTGGCGGTCTTCATCATCGCCCTGGTCGTCCTTCAGGTCTGGTCCGAGCGCCGAGAGCATCGTCGGAAGGCCGCCGCCATCCGCCCGAAACTGGCCAATCAGCGATGCCGGCGTTGCGGCGGGACGTGGGCGGACTGGGACGAGAAGTTCCTTCCGGGCGACATCCACTTCAATCCCGGGGGATACGTCCCGAGGGTCGTCGTCCGCTGCGCCTCGTGCGGGGCGGAGCAGGTGTTCTACCTGCTCGGAGACTATCGGCGGGGAGACCAGGGACCTCTCGTGTGGGAATATCGCCTCTTCAACCAGGACCTCATCTACGAGGGCACGGTCGGAGATCGAGGCGAGTCCCCCGGCGGGCCCGCGAGCGGGAGGCCGCCGGAATGCGGACCGGAGCGGGAATCGCAGGCAGAATGACAGAGGAATCGGAGGACCGACAACGATGCGTCAGCGGCGAGCGATGTCCTCGGGCCTGATGCTCTTGCCGGTGCTCGCCGCGTCGGCGATGGCGATCGCGGGCGATGAACCCCCCGGTCGCGCACGTTCCGGCTGACGTATCGCGCGACCGTGCGCGAGATCCCGTCCGCATATCAGGGCGGCGATACGTCGCCGGGTCGTTTGCGAGCCGTCCGAACGCTGGAAGCGACGAGGGGCTTTCTGCTATCCTGACCGTCATGGAAACGACATCCGCACCAAGTCAGTCGCCGGCCTTGACCGACCTGCCCGAGGGCGCCGTGCCGGTGATCCGCGAGCACATCGGGATCAGGCCGGGCTATTGCGGCGGCAAGCCGCATATCCTGGGGCATCGGGTCAAGGTCGAGCACATCGCCCTGATGCACGTCAACATGAGCATGAGCGCGGCGGAAATCGTCGCGGACATTCCGACGATTACGCTCGCTCAGGTCTACGCTGCCCTGGCGTACTTCTACGACCACCAGGCGGAGATCGAGGCGGATATTCGAGAAGGCGACGAGTTCGTCGAGAGGCTACGGGCGGGGCAACCGTCGATCTTCGAGAAGGTGCGACTTAGGAATGCCGAGAACGATCCGCTTCCACCTGGATGAGAATTCGACAGGTGCCATCGCCGAGGGTTTGAGGCGAGTCGGAATCGACGTCACGACGACGCCGGAAGCCCGATTGCTAGGCGCCATCGACGCCGATCAGTTGAGCCATGCCCTTCGCGAGGGTCGAGTCCTGCTGACGCATGATCGCGACCTCTTACGGCTTCATGCGGCCGGAGTCCCACACGCGGGCATTGCGTTCTGCCGGAAGGATTCCAGATCCATCGGCGAGGTCATCGCCGGGCTGATTTTGATCTGGGAGATCTACGACCCACACGAGATGGCCAATCGGATCGAGTACCTCTGACAGCGAGTCACCCGCCGCCCCCTGGAATCCCGCCGCGACTCGCCTATAGTAACGACGAGGTTATCGTCCCGCCGCCGCAGCCGCCGCCGAGGAATGGGCTTGATGGGTTATCGATCGCTGGCGGACTGCGTCCGCGACCTGGAAGCTACCGGACAACTCGTCGTCGTCGACCGCGAGGTCGACCCGCACCTGGAGGTCGCCGCCGTGCAGCGGCGAGTCTACCAGGCCGGGGGACCGGCCCTGCTCTTTCGGCGGGTGAAAGGGACAAGGTTCCCCGTGCTGGGCAACCTGTTCGGCACCCTCGAGCGCTCGCGGTTCCTGTTTCGCGACACGCTGGAATCGGTGCGGCGACTGGTCGAGCTCAAGGCCGACCCGGGCGCGCTGGCGCGCAACCCGTGGAAGTACCGGGGCGTGCCGGGAACCCTCTGGCGGTTGCTGCCCCGGCGCGCGCGGTCTGGGCCGATCCTGGCGCACGAGACAACAATCGACGCGCTGCCGCAGATCCAGTGCTGGCCGATGGACGGCGGGCCATTTGTCACGCTGCCGCAGGTGTATAGCGAGGACCCCGACCGACCCGGGTTGGCGAAGTCGAATCTGGGTATGTATCGCGTGCAGCTCGGCGGAAACGAATACGAGCCGAGGCGCGAGATCGGGCTGCACTACCAGATCCACCGCGGGATCGGCGTGCACCATGCCGCGGCCATCCGTCGCGGTGAACCGCTGAGGGTCAACGTGTTCGTCGGCGGCCCACCCGCGATGACCGTCGCCGCCGTGATGCCGCTGCCCGAGGGGCTGCCCGAGCTGGCGTTTGCCGGCGCGCTGGGCGGTCGCCGGGTCGCGATGGTAATGCCTCCAAACGGCAGGCTGCCGATCCCGGCCGAGGCCGACTTCGCGATCGTGGGCACGATCGACCCGACCCGACGCAAGCCCGAGGGGCCGTTCGGCGACCACCTGGGGTATTACAGCCTGACGCACGACTTCCCGGTGCTCCAGGTGGAGCGGGTCTATCACCGCGAAGGGGCGATCTGGCCGTTTACCTCGGTCGGCCGGCCGCCGCAGGAAGATACCTCGTTCGGCGAGCTGATCCACGACCTGACCGGGCCGGTGATCCCCAGCGTGATCGCTGGAGTCAAGGCCGTGCACGCCGTGGACGCGGCGGGCGTGCATCCGCTGCTCCTGGCGATCGCGAGCGAGCGATATGTTCCGGACGCCCGCGAGCGGAGGCCGCAGGAGATCCTCACGATCGCCAACGCGATCCTCGGCCAGGGGCAGCTCTCGCTGGCGAAGTACCTGTGGATCGTCGCCCACGAGGACAACCCCGCGCTCGATATCCACGACATCCCGGCGTTCCTCGCGCACGTGCTGTCGCGGGTGGACTGGTCGAACGACCTGCACTTCCAGACGCGGACGACGATCGACACGCTCGATTACTCGGGGCACGGGCTCAACCAGGGATCGAAGGTCGTGATCGCCGCCGCAGGACCGGTGCGGCGCTCTCTGCCGACCGAGATCCCGACGGGCCTGCGGCTGCCGGGCGGATTTCGCAACCCGAGGGTCGTGCTGCCGGGAATCCTCGCGGTCGAGGGCCCGTCGTACCGGTACGACAACGGCGACATCCAGGGCTTCTGCCGGTCGTTCGGCGACCACGACCGCATCCGCGACTTTCCGCTCGTGGTGATCGTGGATGACAGCGAGTTCACCGCGAGGAACGAGCGAAACTTCCTTTGGGTGACGTTCACCCGCTCGGATCCCGCGGCCGACGTCGAGGGCATCGGCAGCTTCGTCGATCGCAAGCACTGGGGCTGCACGGGCCCGCTGGTGATCGACGCGCGGATCAAGCCCCGCCACGCGCCGCCCCTGGTCGACGACCCCGAGGTCGAGCGGCGCGTGGATAGCCTGGCCGCGCCCGGCGGGCCGTTGCACGGGATTTATTGATCCATCAATTGCTTGATCGGAATCGGCTGGCTCAACCCCGGAACTTCGTCTTCGGCGCCGAGGCCATCAGCTCGTGGAGCGTCTTCATGATGTCGTAGGCGGACAGCTCGCAGAGGAGTTGCGTGACTTCCTCGTGCAGGGCTCCATCCAGCCTGGGCTCGACTGACTTCAACAGCGCGACGACGCGCGCCTCCTGCGCCTCCAGCTCCTTCGCGTCGACGCGGCCATCGGCCATCGCGTCGAGGAAGGTGCCGAGCCGCTCGGCGTACTGGCCGATCAGCGGGGCGTCGGTGGATTCGTCGAGCCATGCGGTGCGTGAGCTTGCGCTCTCAGTCTTCGTCTTGCTCATGGGAGTTCTCCCGTCTCGTGAAGATGGCCGCGCGGATTTGGGCCGCGTCGGGGATCGCTTCGTAGTGCTTGATATCATTCCTCGAGCAGGCGACGGATCGCGGCCATGCGCTCCTGGAGGTGGGTCCGGCCGTCGGGCTTCCTGACGCGCTCCTGCCATTCGAGGGGCAGGAACGACATCGAGGTGCACTCCAGCACGGCGGCCAGTTCCTGCTTCTCCTTCTCGAGTCCCTGGGCGGACGGGATGAAGTCGTCGAGCGCCGCCGCGAGGTCCTCGCGGTCGATTTGCTCGCGGTCGCGCCCGAGGGCCCGGCGCTTGGCGGCCAGGACGATGCTCTCGATGTCGGCGCCGCTGAGCCCGCGGCCGGCGAGGCCGGGGGGCACGGCGTCGTCGGCCAGGCCGGTCCGGTTCTTTTTCGCCATCGCGCGGATCATGAAGGCGATCTCGTCCTGGGTGCGCGGGGCAAAGAGCGGCAGGTGGACCTCGGCACGGCCCTGGCGCTTCAGATCGATCGGCAGCAGGTCGGGCCGGCTGGTCAGCAGCATCCAGACGAGCATCCCGCGATACTTCGTGTCGCCCATCTGCGCGGCGATCATCGAGAACACGCGGCTGGATGTGCCCGAATCGCCGCCGGCCTCGCGGTTGCCGAGCGCGGCGTCGGCCTCGTCGATGACGACCACGACGGGGCCCATCGCACGCAGCACGGTGAGGACCTGCTCGAGGTTCGCCTCGGTCTCGCCGACGTACTTGGAGCGGAAGTTCCGCAGCTTGACGCAGGGAATCCCCACCGAGCCGGCGAAGCATTCGGCCAGATAGGTCTTGCCCGTGCCGACCGGGCCGCAGACCAGATAGCCCATGGGCGCGGCGTCGAGCCGGGCCCTGAGCAAGAGCGCCGCATCCTCCTCGAGCCTGCGGCGCACGGCGTCGTTGCCGACGAAATCGCCCAGCGTGTGAGATGGATCGACGAACTCGACCAGGCCGCGCGCCTGACGCTCGATCAGCCCCTTCTTGAGCTTCTTCAACTCCTCGAGGTCGAAGGCCTGGCCCGTTTGCCCTGCGCCGGAGAGCAACCGCTCGAGGTTCACGAGGTTCAGCCCGCTGGTCAGCTCGGCCAGTTGGGCCGGGGTGAACCCGGCCACGGCCTTAGCCGCGTCGCCGCCCGATTGGAACCGTGCGGCGAACCGCTCGCGCGCGTCACGGTCGGGCATCGGCACGTGCAGCGCGGCGACGTGCGAGCTGACCACCAGGCGCTCGTTCATCTCGGCGAGCTGGTCGGTGAGCAGGCAGAACGCGATGTTGTGCCGCTTGATATAAGGATTCTGGGCCCACGAGAGCAATCGGACGAGCCGCGTGGCCTGGGCGCCGGCGGTCTGGGCCAGGTCGGCGGCGGGGACGAGGAACTGGGCGTAGTCGAGGATGACGCCCAACCGGATCTGCCGGTCGGGGTTCTCCTCCATGAGCAACTGGCGGACGAACTGGTCGAGGAGTGCCAGGACGGCGTCGGGATCCCTCGGCCACGATTTGGGCTCGCCGATCCGGTCGATGGCCAGCGCGGTCATCTTGCGGAGGCGCGCGAGATCGGTGCCAGCGTAGACGCGCAGGCCCTGGCTGAGGTCGTGGCGAAGGACCAGGTCCCATGCGCCGAAGAGCTGGTTCGCGAGGAACTCGGGGAGTCCGCCGTAGTCGGCGGACCCGGACGTGCCGAGCGGCAGCAGGTCATGGACGTTTCCGTGCAGGATGAACAGACACGTGGTGCCGGCATAGTATTGCTCGGCAAATTCCTTCGCCCAGGGGGGGAAACCGTCGGGCACGGCGCGCGCGGCCTCGCCGGGCAATGCCGCCGGCTTCGGGGGCGTCGGTGCTGGCGGCGCGCCGGCCTCGGTCGCCTCGGTCGGGGTGGCCATCGGCTCGGCTCCTTGAGGCTCGAACGAGATGGGACAGGACAGGCACCTCGAAGACTCGGAGCCAGTCCCCATTTCGTTCGAGCATCCTTCCGGGGGCTCGGCTTTGAATTCAGACCTCGGGCAACGGCTCGAGCGAGCGCTGGGCCGGCCCGAGCTCCTTGGCCGATTGCGGCGTCCGGACGGTCTCGGGGGTGATGAGCCCCTGCTGCTTCTCGAAATCGCGGAGAGCGTCCTCGGCCATCGCCTTCTCGACGGCGACGTCCTGCCGGATCTGCTCGACCCCCTCGCCGGAGAGGTCGGCCGCAACGCGGACCCGCGCGCGGTTGCGGTCGATCTGGTCCTGGATCATCTGCTCGGCCTGGCCGAAGTCGGTGGTGACGTTGAAATTGAACTGGGTGGCAAGCTGCGAGATCTCGGCCTCGGCGCGGCTCATCTTGAGGTCGGCGTCGTACTTGCTGATCCGGTGCCTCACCTCGTCGAGCTTCTTGATGGCGTGCTGGATCTTCAGGAGGTTGTTCTGGTACGCCTGCTCGTGCAGGCCCAGTTGCTTCTCGTTCTCGGCCAGGTCCTCCCTGGCGCGCTTGAGCTCCAGCGCCAGCCGTCCGGCACCGTCGCGATCGCCCGCGCCGAGATAGGCCTTGATCCGCGCCTCGATCGCGCCGACCTGGCGCTTCTGGCCGTCGACCTGACGCTGGACGCGCTCGACCATCGCGCGGTACTGCGCCAGGCCCTCGCGCCCCTCGCGGATCTGCTCGACCGAATGGTCGTACTCGTACTGCATCTCGGCGATCGGGTCATAACCGCGGATCGCGTTGGCCAGCTTGTTGAATTGGGCCGCGATGGCCTGCCAGATCTTCCCCAGGATCATGGGCGTCCTCGAAGTGGAGGTCCTGTGGACGTTGCCGTGCGACGAGTGAAGAATCATCGTAGCCGATGATCGCCGAATCTTTCCACGGTGCAATTCCGGAGCCGGATCCCCTCCGGGTGCTACCAGGACCCCTGCCCCGCGTCGTCCTGCCAGGATCCGCCGCCGGTTCCGGTGTCGATTTCGGTCTCGGCCGGCGCGGGCTCGCTCGGCGGGGACGAGTCGTCGCCGGCGTGGGCGGCGGCGTTGAGGACGTTGTTGAGGATCACGCCCGCGGCGACCGCTCCGGCGGTCGCGAGGGCATGGCCAAGCGTCGAGCCGCCGTCGTCCGGCTCGGCCGGGCCCTGCCAGCGCCGGCGCTCGGCATCGACCTGCATTTGCCGCCAGGCGGCCTGCTGGGCCGTGTCTTCGTAGGCCCGACGCGCCAGTTGCTGGGCCTCGCCCGCGGCGTCGATGGCGGCCTCGTACTGCTGCGAGCGCAATAATCCGCCCGCGCGGTCGAGGGCGGATTCGGCCGCCGACGTATCTGGAGCGAAGCCCATCGAACCGGACGACTGGACCTGGTGGACCAGATTCGCGGCCGCTTCGACCTCGGACTGCGCCTGAGAGGCCAGCAGGATGTCCTGGCGGGCGAGCTGCTCGGCCTGCTGGAGATCCGTCTGCGCGCCGCGGACCTGGTCGAGCCAGCGCGTCCACTCGCCGTGGGGCGCCGCGAGCTCCTGGGCCACGTGGTCGAGCACCTCGGCGGCCGAGCGGAACCGGCGATTGGCCGCCGGCCGGTCCTCACGACGGCTCGACAGCAGGTCGGCCACCCGCTCGAGCTCTCCGCGGGCGCGGCCATATTCGTCGCTCAACTGCTGATGACCGCGGACGTCGACCTCCGCCTGGTCCTGCGCCACCGAGAGGCTCTCCATCGCGCGGGCGATCCCCTCGCGCACCGAGGGCCAGTCGGGCCGGGGCCGCTCGCTCGCGGCGAGCACCGCGTCGCGGTTGCGCCTCGCCTCGCCCAGCAGGTCGAGCGCCATCGAGCCGACCAGCGGATCATTGCGGCGGAAGACGTCCTCGACCTGGCGCGAGGCGGCCTCAAGCTCGTCGCGGCGCTTGCGGCACTCGGCGCGCACCGAGGTCAACGCGTTGAGCCGGTCGCTGATGGCCGACATCAGCCGCAAGGCAGTCTTCTGCTGCTGAGCCAGGCCGCGCAGGGCGTTCGCCGCGGCCAGGTAGCGCTGCGAGGATTCGGAGGCGGCGTCCGACGCCTCGGCCGTCAGGCGGTCGAACGAGCCGATCAGGGTGCGGACCTGGTCCATCCCCCGCGCGACCTCGGCCCACGTCGACGGCGCGAACTCGGCCTCGAGCCGGTGATAATCGGCCTCGGCGTGCGGCATCGCCGCGCGGAGGCGCTCGGTCACGCGGGCGCGCTCGGGCACCTCGCGCCGGGCATAGTCGCGGGCCTCGCGGACCCGATCGATCGCGGCCTTCGCCTCGTCGGCCAGCGCCTGGGCCGATGCCAGCTCGCGCCCGGCCGCGTCGGCGTCGCCGGCCTGGAGGGCCGCGAGCACCGCGGCGCGGGCCTCGTCGGCGCGGGCCAGCGGCGGGTCGGGGTTGCCGCCGTCCTCGTCCAGCCGCAGGCCCCGCGCGCGGTGCTCGGCCGCCTGCCGTCGCGTGGCGTCGAGGGCGATCGCCAGCTTCTGCGCGTCGGCGTAGAGGCCGGCGAGGCGGTCGAGCCGGCCGGCGGCTTCATCGGCCTTCTTGCGATCGGCTTCGAGCGACGATCGGGCGCCGAGCGGATCGGCGAGGAGCTGCGGCTCCAGCCGGTCGCGGTCCTCCATCAGCCCGTGCAGCTCCGCCTGGAACGGCCGGTCCGGCAGGCCGAGCTTCGCGATCGCGTCGATGCGTTCCTTCAGCTTGTCGAGCGCGGCGCGGCAGGCGGATGCCTCGGCCCGCGCCGCCTCGTGCGCGCCGTCGAGCCGGTCGAGATCGGCCGCGATGGACTGCGTCCCCTCCTGAATCTCCTCGAACACGCCTTTTTGCTCGAGCGTGGCCTCGGCGTCGTGCAGCGCCTTCCGCCGGAAAGGCGACGTCACGCCGGCGGCCAGCTTCTCGGCGCGGTCGACCGCGTCCATGACCTGGAGCCAGCGATCCCAGAGCCGGCCGCCGCGGGCCTGGACGTCCTCGTAAAGGCTGGCGGTCTCGCCGGCCATCGGCGTCTTCTGGAAATCGGCGCTCGACGCCGGCAGCAGCTTGATCCGCTCCTTGAGCTGGTCGAGCCGGTCCATGACGTCGGTGGCCTTCGAGCGCACCTCCTTGATCCGCTGATCGAGGTGCCCCCGCGTGCGGCGATGGACGAACCACAACAGGCCGATCACCGCCGCGATCACGGCCGCGACCGCGATCCCCAGGCCGAGTGCGATGCTCCGCCCCGTTGCGGCGGATTCGGAGTCTCCGCCTGTCGGCGTCGGCGTCGGCGCGGGGACGCTCGTCCGCGCGACCGATCGGTGCGTGGCCGGATCGTGACGGGCGATCCACCGGTCGGCCGCGTCGAGCAGGGCGACGATCGCCTCGGGATACTTCTCGGCGCGGGCCAGGTCGGCGAAATGCGAGTCCTCGATCAGCTCGCGATCGATCGTCGCGCCCTTCAGTCCCAGCGCCTTGAACGCCTCGCCGGTGTGGACGGCGACCTGGTGATTGTCGAGCGCGACCACGACGAGCACCGAGTGGTCCGCATCGAACGGACGGCGATCGGCCTCCGCCTGGGTCCGCCAGGTGTCGAAGAGGACGTTGGCGTAATCCCTGGTCGCCGTTGGCGATCGCGCGCCGGAGGATCTCAGCACGACGACGTAGTAGCCGGGCGTCGCGGTCTGCTCGAGCGCGGCGAGCCGGTCGCGGACGGCCTGGTATCGATCGGGAACGCCCGGGCCGAGGTAGAAGTGACTGCCGTCGAAGCGTCGAATCGACGCCTGCTGGCGGGCCTGGGCTTCCGGGTGAAGCCCGATCAGCTCCACGCCGAGCGCCAGTGCAAGAGCCGCCGCGATCAGTCCAATGCGGCCCGAAGGTCCGGCGAAGGTGAAAGGAGACGCCGGTCGACGGGGGAGAATCCCCCGGTTCCTCCGCGAAGTGCGCATGATCTTTGCCCGGCCGATCCGCCGTCCCACTGAGATGGACCCGGCTACTCGGGGGCCGACTCGGCGAGTCTCGCCGGCGCGCCGAACGAAGGGGCGCGGCCGGCGGTTCGCCTCCCGAAGCCGGGGATCAGGGTCCAGGATACGGGCCGCCTCGCCCGACCGGAAGACCCGGTCCCCGGATCGGTCCGATCGCCCGGCCGTCACGCCGGAGCGTCGGGCTGGTCGCCTGGAGGGATTCTCGGCCCGGCCGGGTCCTGACCGCGATGCGTCGCGTCAGGCCGCGACCGGGCGAGCCCCGGCCTGGCGATCGAGCAGCCGACGGTGCGGCGGCTGGCTCGCCAGGTCCTCGAACGCCTCGGCCGCCTCGAGCAGCCCGCGCATCCGCTCGAGCTCCTCGCGATGGTCGTCGCCGTCGTAGTCCGCCTCGTCGAGCATGATCTCGATGCTGGACAGGGCCGCGTCGCGCGCCTCGGCGAAGGTCGCGTACCGGTCGTAATGCTCGCCGTCATAATGACCCTGGGGGTCATAAACCACCGTGTCGACCGCGTCGATCGGCAGGTGGACGAAGTTCTTGGTTGCGCTATCCATGAAACCGTCGCACTCCCTCAATGGTCGGTGTCTCTCGAACCGGGTTGACCCGGTGCGACATGAAACAGTACGTCCACATCTTCGACACTGTTCGCGAGAAACTGTAACTCTGACGCCCAGGTCTCGCGAAAGTTCCGAAAAACTCATCGAGGACCGATCCCGTTCGGACGGAGGCGGCGACCGCATTTGCCGAGGGCTTTTCTCTCGACCGCCTCGGGGGACATTACGGCGTGCGAGCACCCACGTGACAGGACAGGACGCGGCCTTATCATTACGGCAACATAAAAGCAGGTCAGGTCTGAGCCCAGGGGAAGCTGAGCAATGGGCTCGGGCGAACCGACGCCGTGAGTCGCCGGGTCCTCATGCGCCGGTCGTCGAGTCCGCGGGGCTGAGCAACCCGGCGACTCACGTCGCCGGTTCGCCTCGGAGAATGCACCCGGGGACTCACCGCGCCGGCTCGCCTCGGAGAATGCACCCGGGGACTCACGGCGCCGGCTCGACGTGGGGCTCACGCCCTGAGCTGCCGGACCAAACGGCCGACGATGAGATCGGCGGCCTCGATGGCCATGAAATGGCCGCCGGGCAGGATGTGGGCCTCGGCGTCGGGAAGGGCCTGGACCATCTTCCAGGCCATGGCGGGCGGGACGATGTTGTCGGTCAGACCGTGCCAGAGGGTGACGCGGCGGCCGGCGGGGAGCCGGTCGAGCGGGAAGCCATAAGTGCGGTAGAGCCACAGCTCCTGCGCCATGCCATCGGCACCCTCGGGATTGGCGAAGACCTGCCGGATATCCTCCAGGAATAGCTCGAAGACCTCGCGCCGGTCGAACAGCCGCCGGTCGGCCTCGGCCCAGGTCTTCACCAGCCGCTCGAGGAACCGCTCGGGGTGGGCGAGGAACCGCCGTCCGGCGCGGCGGAAGACGTTTCGTGCCAGGCGGGGCGACCGCGAGCCGGCCGCCAGGATCAGCCGGCGCCGCGCATCCATCCCCCGCAGCGCGCCGGGCAGGTGCGACGGCCCCATCCCGCTGATGATCGTCGCCGTGCGGACCCGCTCGCCCATCCGGTACAGGACGCCCAGGGCATACGGCGTCCCGCCCGAGATCCCGATGACGCTGAACTCCCCGATCCCCAGGATTCGGGTCAGGTCCTCGACGTCCGGGACCGCCTCGAGCGCGCTCGTCCTCGCCACGAACTCGGATCGACCCACGCCCGGCCGGTTCGGGGCGATGATCCGCAGCCCGAGCCGCCTCGCCTGCTCGCTGACGTAGGACGCCTGGTTGTACGAGCCAAGCAGCCCGTGGAAGAAGAACGCCGGATGGCCCCCCGGGTCGCCATATTCCCGCACCTCGAGCGGTCGTCCGTCCCGCAGGACATGGATCTCGGCGCCGTCGCTCATGACTCGCCCGGACCAACGCCCGGCCTCCCCTGCACGTCTCCGTCGCCACCGTCGACGCCCCGCCCACCGTCGGGGCCGTCCGCCCAGGCCTTCCCTTTGATTCTGGCCGCGACAGGCACGCGTGGCCAGCTTGCTCCCCCGGGGCTCTCATCCACCGAATCTGCTCGAAACGACCACATCCTCGCCGGGGCGCGTGACAATCCGCCATGGCATCTCGCCCATAAGAGGGGAGACTCTGCTGACGGTCGAATCGAGTCCCTGAAAAAATTCGTCGCCAGCAGGGACAAACTGTTGATGCAAACCCTAATGGATGACTAGAATCACCGCGCCTGGGGAATCGGGATGGTGCTCGACTTCGATCCTGGAGGACCGGCCATGACGTCGCGACGACGATCGGAAGGATGGCGTCGGGGGTACAGGGGGTTCACGCTGATTGAACTCCTCGTCGTGATCAGTATCATTGGCATCCTGGTCGCGTTGTTGCTGCCGGCGATCCAGTCCGCGCGCGAGGCCGGGCGCCGGACGCAGTGCCAGAACAACATGCGGAACGTGGGGCTGGGCATCCTCGGGTACGCCAACCTCTACGGCAAGTTCCCGCCGGCGGGCGTCATCACCGACGACCCGAACAAGCAGAATCCCCATATGCCGGCGATCGATGTCCCGCGCAACCAGGGGATCGTGAGCTGGCACGATCCGAGCTGCACGCCCGACGGCATCGAAGTACCGATGTATAGCTGGGTCGTCGAGATCCTCCCCTTCATCGACCAGCAGGATCTTTACAATGGCTGGGCCAAGACCGGGGCGGTCTCGGGGGGCGGCGCGGTGCCTTATTCGTACCTGAGCACCACGAGCCCGTTGTTGGGTCAGCCGAGCAACTACGAGATCGGCTCGACGCCGCTGGGGGTCCTGCGCTGCCCGGATGACACCAATTCGATCCCCGGCCAGGGCAACCTGAGCTACGTCGTCAACGGCGGCTTCTCGCTCTGGACGGCGCTGCCGATGGGCTGGGCCCCGGGGGCCTACGACGGCCAGTCCCAACCGACGTCGTACAGCGGATACGCGGGCATGGGATGGGCGTCGTCGCAGCAGGGGTGGGGCGGGAATGTCAACGTCTGCAAGAAGCTGGGCGTGATGTTCCTCGAGGATTACGGCCCGTTTGGCCCGCAGGCGACGCAGATGCCGTGGAACGTGCGGACGACCTTCGCCATGATCACCGACGGCAGCAGCAACACGCTTTTGCTCAGCGAGAACACCCTGGCCGGCGCCGGCTCGCCGAGCGTCTACTCGAAGGGTGCCGAGACCAACTGGGCGGCGCCCCTGGCCAGCTTCTGCATGTTCTTCGGATCGCCCCTCGTCTGCGGCACGCAAGGGAACTGCACCGCGGGACAATTGCAGCCGCAGGGGACCAACGTCGACGGGCCGGGCTGGGCGCTGGCCAACCAGGTGGGCACTTTCGAAAACATCAATTACGGGACCAATCTGACGATCAAGGGTTCCTTCCCGTTTTCCAACAGCAACCATCCGGGCGGTTGCAACATGGTCTTCTGCGACGGGGCCACGCGATTCGTCCGGACGTCGATCGATGGCACCGTGTACTCGAAGATCATCACGCCCGCCGGCAGCAAGCTGCCTATCTACGCCCGGCAGTTTCCGGTATCGCAGGATGCGTTCACCCAGTGAGTCCAGCTTCGGGAGGCGAGTTCCTTTCTCGCCCGGCTCTCGGCATGGCCGGCTCGCCGCGAGGATCTCCGCCTCGCGGCGGGCCCAACTCAACTCAAGTCAAGTCAAGTCAACTCAATCGAGGCGGCCATCGGACCGCGGGCAGCTCGCATGGGGCTCCGACGACGCCTGCTGGCCCGGTGCGCCTGGCCGGCGGCTGGCGGCATCGGCGGCGGCCCGCCGTCGCGCCGAGACCGCCGCATCGTCGAGCCCGCGCGCCTTGATCCTCGACGCGATGAATTCCGCGAAGAAGCGGCGGGCGAAATCGCTGGTTGCGCTCATGACGGATCTCTCTATCTTGGATCGAACGAGTCCTTGCGGGTCGGATCGGTTCGGCTCGGGTCCGGAGGGCGGCGGATCGGGTCGGCGTCGGGATAGGGACTGATGTGGGACGGGATGAGGATTTCGCCGGCTCGCTCGCCCAATCGCTCGAATTCGGACGTGATGCCATGCCCGCAGCTTGCCGCCGCCGGAGACGGTGCGCCCCCCCAGCACGCCGGGGGCACGCGGAGTGCCCCGGCGAGTCGGCGGCTCGCGGGTCCGGAAGACGACGGCAGCATGAGAAGAGGATATTCGAAAGCTGATGAGTGCAGAGACCGGATGGACTGCATAAGACTTTATTCGACAGGGGCGCCGATGACAAGCCTGTCGGGCAAGTCGTTCGAGGCTCCGCACCCTGGCTCGCACTCACCTCACGAGCACGGCCGCTTCGCGGCCCGGTACAGGCGGGCACGGCGGCGGCCCGCCGAACGCGAATCGCCGGCCTCCTCGACCAGGCCGGCGGCCAGCGCCCAGCGGCGGAACGCGCGGGGCTCCAGCCGCTCGCCCCGGATGGACTCGTTCAGCCGGCGCAGGTCGTCCATGGCGAATCGCCGCGGCAGGTAGCCGAACGCCGACGCCGAGAGCTCGAACCGGCACCGCAGCCGCTTCCGCGCCGCCGCGATGACCTCGGCGTGGTCGAAGGCCAGCGTCGGCAGGGCGTCGAGCGGGAACCAGCGGACATTGGCGGCGTCGGAGGCGGCCTTCGGGCTGAGGCGATCGGGATGCACGAGCGTGTAGTAGCCCACGGTCACGAATCGGCCCCGCGGGTCGCGGCCGGGCCGGCCGAAAGCGCCGAACGGCTCGATCTCGACGCCCGTCACGCCGGTCTCCTCCTCCAGCTCGCGGCGGGCGCAGAGGTCCAGGTCCTCATGTTCCTCGAGCAATCCGCCGGGCAGCGCCCAGTCGCCCTGGAACGGCGGATTCCCGCGCTGGATGAGCAGGATCTCCAGGGCACCCTCGCGGATCGTGAAGATGGCGACGTCGGTCGTCATCGTCACCTTCGGCAGTCGGAAAGCGGCCAAGGCTGACCTCCCTCGTTCACTCGGTCGGGTCGGATGGGGGAACGCGCGGCCGTCGCGCATGCACCATCGTATTCGCGGCAGGCCCACGCATCCAACCGCCTTGGGTTCCTGGCATGCCCGGGCGCGGCGCTTCGGCATTGCGGGGGGTCGCGTCCGCACGGTATTGGTAGACGGGCGAACCCTTCGGGGCATTCGCCGATCGTGAATGAGTACCACAGTCGACAGGCAACGAGCGACGGGGGCCGGGAGTGACGCTGCGAATCCGACGGATTGACTGTGCCAGCGACGACGCCGAGCGGGCGATCGCCGCGCTGCGGGCCGAGCTGAGCCCCAGAGGGAACGTCGTCAGCCCCGAGGGCCGGGCGCGCACGATCGCCGCCTTCGGCGAACCGCTCGAGCCCTGGCAGGTCGCCGCGCGGATCTGCGACGACGTCGCCGCGCGCGGCCTCGACGCGGTGCTCGACTACAGCCGACGGCTCGACGGCGCCGAACTCGATCCGGGCCAGATCCGCGTGTCGGCCGACGAGCTGGAGGACGCCTATCGCCGGGCCGACCCCGAATACATCGAGACGATCGGCCGGGTGCAGGCGAACATCCTGGCCTATCAGAGGGCGATCCTGCACCGGGACGTCCGGACGACGCCGGGCGCCGGGATCGAGCTGGGCCTTTTGTATCGCCCTCTGCGACGGGCCGGCATGTGCGTCCCCGGCGGCGCCGCGGCGTATCCGTCGAGCCTGCTGATGACGGTGGTCCCCGCGCAGGCGGCGGGCGTGGCTGAGATCGCCGTGATCGTCCCGCCCACGAAGTTCGGCGGGTTCAACGTGGACATCCTCGCCGCCTGCCGCGTGCTGGGCGTCGCCGAGGTCTACAGGATCGGCGGCGCGCAGGGCGTGGCTTCGCTGGCGTACGGGCTCGCCGCGATCGGGCTCGAGCCGGTGGATAAGATCGTCGGGCCGGGGAACCTGTTCGTCGCGCTGGCCAAGAAGCATGTCTACGGCACGGTGGACATCGACAGCATCGCCGGCCCGAGCGAGGTCGTGGTGATCGCCGACGGCACGGCCCGACCGCGATACCTGGCCGCCGACCTGATCAGCCAGGCCGAGCACTCGCCGGGTGCGAGCGTCCTGATCACGTGGGATCCGTCACTGATCGACCGGGTCATCGTCGCGCTCGAGGATCAGCTCGCCCGCCTGAGCCGCGGCGACCTGGCGCGCGACAGCCTCGAGCGGTTCGGCGCCCTGGTGCTGGCGCGCGACGAGGCCGAGGCGGTCGACCTGTCGAACCGGATCGCGCCCGAGCACCTGCACGTCTCGACGGCCGACCCGGCCCGGTTGGTCCCCCGGCTGACGGATGCCGGCGCGATCTTCCTCGGCCACGACACGCCGGTCGCCGCGGGCGACTATGCGGCCGGGCCGTCGCATGTGCTGCCCACCGGCGGCACCTCGCGGTGGGCGTCGGGGCTGTCGGCGAATGACTTCGTCCGCCGATCCAGCCTGATCGCGCTGTCGAGGGAGGGCCTGGCCGCCCTGGCCCCCGACATCCGACTGCTGGCCGACCGCGAGGGATTATCGGCGCACCGATTGAGCGTTGACCTGCGGCTCGAAGGCAATGGAAGCGACACGGGGGAGGCCTCGGCATGACGCCCGAATCCAGGCCGGCCCGCGCGACCTGCGTCATCCGACCGGTCACGCCCGACGACATGGAGCTGCTGGCGAACCTGGTGCACGAGCTGGCGGTCTACGAGAAGCTGGAGTCGCAGGCGAAGGCCACCGCCGAGGATTTCCGCCGGAACCTGTTCGGACCGCGCCCGGCGGCCGAGGCGGCGATCGTCGAGGTGGACGGCGCGACGGCCGGGTTCGCGCTGTGGTTCACCAATTTCTCGACGTTCCGCGGCCAGCCGGGAATCTACCTCGAGGACGTCTTCGTCCGCCCCGCGTACCGCGGCCGTGGCGTGGGCAAGACGATCCTGTCGTGGCTGGCGCGGCTGGCAGTCGAGCGCGGCTGCGGCCGGCTGGAATGGGCCGTGCTGAACTGGAACGAGCCGGCGATCGGCTTCTATCGCTCACTGGGCGCCCGGCCGATGGACGAGTGGACGGTCTACCGGCTCGACGAGGAGCCGTTGCAGAAGCTCGCGGCGGCCGGCGGCCCGACCGGGACGGGCGGCCCCACGCCCGAGGGGGAGTGACCCGCATGATCCGCTACTTTCGCCCGAACGTCGCGCGGATGGCCGGCTATGTGCCCGGCGAGCAGCCGCGCGACGGCGGTTTCATCAAGCTAAACACGAATGAGAACCCGTATCCGCCGTCGCCGCGGGTCAAGGAGGCCATCGTCGCGGCGGTCACCGACCGGCTACGGCTCTACCCCGACCCGATGTCGACCGCGTTCCGCCAGGCCGCCGCGCGGCTGCACGGAATCGGGCCCGAGATGATCCTCGCCGGCAATGGGTCGGACGACGTGCTCACGATCGTGACCCGCGCGTTCGTCGGGCCGGGCGATCCGGCGGCGTACGCCACGCCGAGCTACCTCCTGTACTCCACGCTGATCCAGCTCCAGGACGGCCGAGCGGTGCTGCTCCCCTATTCGCCCGAGTGGACGCTCGACCTCGCCGAGTTCGCGGTGCCGGGGCTGAAGCTCGTCTACATCGCCAATCCCGACAGCCCCTCGGGCACCGCCATGCCCCGCGAGCGGATCGCCGAGATCCTCCGGACCGTCGATTGCCCCGTGCTGGTGGACGAGGCCTATGGCGACTTCGCCGACCCGAGGTATCACAGCATCCCCCTGCTCGGCGATCATCCCAACCTGATCGTCTCGCGGTCGTTCAGCAAGGGCTACAGCCTGGCCGGCATCCGGTTGGGCTACCTGGCCGCATCGGCCGAGATGGTCGAGCACCTGGTCAAGGTGAAGGACTCGTATAACTGCGATTTGCTCAGCCAGGTTGCGGGCGTCGCCGCGCTCGAGGATCAGGAGTACCTGGCCCAGACCCGCTCGAAGGTCCAGGCCACCCGCAAACGGCTCGGCGACGCGATGCGCACGCTCGGGTACAATGTCCCCGAGAGCCAGTCGAACTTCGTCTGGGCGACCGGAGGCCCCGCGCCGGCGCGCGAGACCTTCCAGCGGCTGAAGGAGCGCCGGATCCTCGTCCGCCTCATGAGCTACTCCGGCTATCCCGAGGGCCTGCGGGTCAGCGTCGGCACCGACGACGAGATCGACCGTTTCCTCGAGGAATTGCGTCAGGTGATCTGATCGAAATCCGATTCCATCGGATCGAATACCCACCCGATTCTCCATTGTCGAGGGACCTGCCTTGAGCGACGCCAGGCGAGCCGCCGAGATCGTGCGGAAGACCCGCGAGACTGATATCCGCCTGGCGCTCGCGCTGGACGGCCGGGGCCAGGCCGACATCAAGACGGGGGTCGGGTTCCTCGACCACATGCTCGAGCTGTTCGCCCGGCACTCGCTCGTGGACCTGACCGTCGCCTGCACGGGCGACCTGCACATCGACGCCCACCACACCACCGAGGACATCGGCATCTGCCTGGGCCAGGCGATCGATCGGGCACTGGGCGACCGCGCGGGGATTCGACGGTACGGCCATTCCGTGCTGCCGATGGACGAGACCCTGGTGACGGTCGCGGTCGACCTGGGCGGGCGGCCGTACTGGGTCTGGAACGTCACGATGCCGACCGAACGCGTCGGCGAGTTCGACAGCGAGCTGGCCGCCGACTTCTGGCAGGCGGTCGCCACCCAGGGTCGGATGAACCTCCACATCTTGCTCCACCACGGCCGCAACACGCACCACGTCATCGAGGCGATCTTCAAGGGTGCGGCCCGGGCCCTCCGTCACGCGCTGGAGGTCGACCCGCGGGATCCGGGGATTCCCTCGACCAAGGGGACGCTCTGAGCTATCGTTTCTGGTCCGTGGTCCGTCGTCCGTTGTTCGCTGTCGCGAACGGCCGGGGACGGCGGCCGATCATCGGCGCTGTACGAACGGTGGATCGGGGTGACATGACGACGAGCACGAAGCGATCGAGGATCGGGCTGGCCGTCAACGCCGGGCTCGTGCTGCTGGCGTTCGGGCTGCTTGGCCTGGTGATCTGGCGGAACCGCGAGAAGCTCGGCGAGGTTTTCGGCCGCCCGCTCGACTGGCGGCTGTTTGCCCTGGGGCAGGCGATCTTCCTGGTCTCGCTGGTGTCGACGTTCGTGCGCTGGTATCTCCTGGCACGGGTGGTGGATCCGCGGTTCACGCTGCGGGCGGCGCTTTTGCTGGGCTTCATCGGCAACGTCTTCAACATGGTCATTCCGGGCGCCGTCGGGGGCGACCTGATCAAGGCGGCGTACCTGGTCAAGATGCACGTGAAGAAGACGCAGGCGATCGCCTCGATGGTCATCGACCGGATCATCGGCCTGCTGGCACTGTTCACGCTGGCGACGGTGGCCGGCGCGCTCGTCTGGGGCAACATCCCGAGCCGGGTCCGGCCCTTGATCGTGGCGGCCTGGGTGGCCACCGGGCTGGGCTTCCTGCTGCTCGCGGCGATCTTCGCCCAGGTGTTCAGCCGGATGTTCCCGGGGGTCTCGCACGGGCATTCCCGGCTGGCCCTGATCGTGACCGAGCTGAAGGAGATGTCGTCGACGTATCGACGGCGGCTGGATGTGGTCGCGGCCTGCGGGATCATGTCGCTGGCCAGTCATTCGCTGAACGTGCTGGCGTTTTTCCTCGTCAGCCGGATGCTGTTCCCGTCGCTGACGACGACGGTGGCCCAGCACTTCTTGATGGCGCCCCTGACGCTGTTCACCATGGCGGTGCCGATGCCCTTCGGGGCGCTCGGGCTCAGCGAGGAGGTCGGCGACCAGCTCTTCAAGCTGGTGGGTCATCCCAGCGGCGGCCTGGCGATGATGGGGTTCCGCGTGCTGATGTACGGCGGCGCGCTCGTCGGTGCGATCGTCTACCTCGCGCGGATCAAGGAAGTGCGCGGCCTGACGGCCTCGGCGCATCAGATCGAGGAGGAGATGGTCGAGGGGGAGCTGAAAGAGTGAGGGCTGACGGTGCCCGGTGCCTTAAAGAGGCCCTCAGACGGGAGACAGTAGGGTGGGCATTGCGCACCGGCCGAGGCCATCCCGTCGCATCGCGTGGAATACTGAAACGAAATCGATATGGTCACTCTTCGCCGAGTAGCCGATCCGCCTCAGCCAGGACGCTGTCGAGGTCATGCCCCTCGCCGCTCTCGATTTCTCGTTCACCTCGGGCGAGCGCTAGCAGCAGCTCACGCTCGTTCGCCGAGCGCTCGTAGGCGTCAATGCTGAGGAGGACGGCCGCCGCCCGTCCACGCTGCGTGATGAAGACCGGCTCGTCCGAAGAACGAGCCTGCTTGAGGACGCGGGCGGCATCCTGCCTGAGATCCGACACCGGAATGATGATTGGGGCTTTGGCCATCTGATGTACCTCCGAATGTACCTCCAAGCGTAGCGCTGGAGGACGATCAAGGCAATGCGTCGCGAAGGAGGAAATAACGGTCCACGCGGGCTGCTCCATCGCGATCCCGCGTCCGTTGGCTTATGATGGTTTCCCCGGGGCGGCCGACGGGCCGCCGCTCGCCCAGGACGGCCATCGATCGCGGAGCCTGATCGACCGATGCGACGACATCCCTTCGCAAAACCCGCCATCGCAGCACTGGGGCTGACCCTGGCGATCGCCGCTGTGTCGGCAGGAGCCAGAGCCGGCGACGGTGACCAGCCCGACTCGCCCCTGGACCGGGCCCTTGCCGGGATCGAGCCGGCGCGGATCCTCTCGCACATCAAGGTCCTGGCCTCCGACGCGTTCGAGGGACGCGGGCCGGGCACCGAGGGCGAGCGGAAGACGGTCGCCTACCTCACCGAGCAGTTCCGCGCGATGGGCCTGAAACCCGGCAACCCCGACGGCACCTACGTCCAGGACGTCCCGCTCGTGGGCTTCCGCGCGACGAAGGTCGTCGGGAGCTTCTCCACCCGCGGCGGGCCGATCCCGCTGACGTTCCCCGAAGACCTCGTCGCCATCTCGCGACGGATGGAACGCTCGACCAGGGTCGAGGGCTCCGAGGTCGTCTTCGTGGGCTACGGCGTCGTGGCGCCGGAATACGGCTGGGATGATTACAAGGGGCTGGACGTCCGCGGCAAGACGCTGCTGATGCTCGTCAACGACCCGCCGGTCCCCGACCCCAGGGACCCGGCTCAGCTCGATTCGTCGGTCTTCAAGGGCCGCGCGATGACGTACTACGGCCGATGGACCTACAAGTACGAAATCGCCTCGGAGAAGGGAGCGGCCGCCGCGATCCTGATCCACGAGACCGGGCCGGCCGGGTACCCATTCGAGGTCGTCCGCGGGAGCTGGAGCCGCGAGAACTTCGACATCGCCCGAGACAGGCCCTCCGGCGCGGCGGCCGGCCAGGCCCCCGACCGGGTCGCCGTCGAGGGCTGGATCACCGAGGCAAAGGCCCGCGACCTGCTGCGGGCGAGCGGGCAGGATCTGGATGCGCTCAAGAAGTCGGCGACGACGCGAGCGTTCCGCCCGGTGCCGCTCGGCAGCACGGCCCGGTTCGAGATCGACAACGCCCTGCGCGAGGTGAAGTCGAGGAACGTCGTCGCCCGGCTCGAGGGCTCAGACCCGAAACTCAAGGACGAGTACGTCGTGTACACAGCGCACTGGGACCACCTGGGCCGCGACCCCGCGCGGCAGGGCGACCAGATCTTCAACGGCGCGGCCGACAATGCGTCGGGCGTCGCGGCGGTGCTCGAGATCGCCCGGGCCTTCACCCGGATCGAGCCGGCGCCTCGGCGATCCCTGCTGTTCCTCGCCGTGACGGCCGAGGAGCAGGGTTTGCTGGGAGCGAAGTACTACGCGTCACACCCGCTCTATCCGCTCGAGCGGACGCTCGCCGACATCAACCTCGACGTGATCAACCTCTGGGGCCCGACAACCGACATCATCAGCATCGGCATGGGCCAGACAACGCTCGATGACCGGCTGGTCGAGATCGCCGGCCGACGCGGGCGCACGGTGCTCCCCGACGCCGATCCCGCCAAGGGCTATTACTTCCGCTCGGACCACTTCGAGTTTGCCCGGAAGGGCGTGCCGGCGATCGACCCCAAGGGCGGCCGGCAGTACGCGGGCAGGTCGGCCGACTTCGGACAGAAGAAGCAGGACGAGTACACGGCGAAGGACTATCACAAGCCGAGCGACGAGGTGAAGCCCGACTGGGACCTCGCCGGCGCCGCGGCCGACGCGAGGCTGCTGGTCGAGCTCGGATACACGGTCGCCCAGGATCCGAAGTACCCCGAATGGAAGCCCGACAGCGAGTTCCGCGCCCGGCGCGAGGCGATGCTCGAGGCCGGCAAGCCATGAGCGCGACGGCCCAGGGCCGATCGGTCGCCGGGAGGCGCCGATGATGCCGCGGCGATCGGGCTGGTTGATCGCGATGGCCGTCGTCGTGGCCGGCGCGGCGATCGCCGGCGCGTGGCTCGACCTCCGCTCTGGCTGGATCGCGTGGGCCTTCGACGCGGTCGCTCACCAGTTCTACGAAGTGCCGCTGGTCGCGCGCCTCAGGCGCCCGTCGCAGCTCGTCCTCACCCGGTGGCACCTGGCGATCGGCTCGGCGTATCTGGCGATCGCGCTGGCGGCGGCGCCCCGGCTGTCGCGGCACGCCCGCGGCTGGCTGGCCGCCTTCGGGGTCGGGTACGCGCTCCGCGCGATCGTCTGGATCTGCGCGAGCAACCTGCCGCTGGTGCCGGGGGACAGCAGCCACTACGTCGAGGTGGCCACATCCGTCCTCCGCGGCGAGGGGCCGGTGAAGCACTACGTCGAGAGCTTCTTCGGCGACTACCGCCGCATCCGCGAGGGCCGCGGCGTGCTCGACGACTGGGCCACGCCGCTGGATGCCTACACCCGCGCGCTGGCCATGCGGATCGCGGGCGTCGGTCCCGATGCGCCCCCGGAATCCCGCTACGCCGCGGCCAAGGCGTGCAGCTTCGTGGTCAACCTGCTGGCGCTGCCGGCGCTCTATGGTTTTGCTCGCCGACGGTTCGGGGCCCGGGTCGGCCTCGCGGCGATGGCCGCGCTGGCGGTGCTGCCCGTGCACGCGATCTACGCGGGCTTCATCCTCCGCGAGAGCCTGGTGGTGCTCACCTCGATCCTGGCGGTCTGGGCGCTGGTCGAGGTCTGGTCGCTCGGCACGGACCGTCCCAATGCCTGGGCGGCCGCCGCCCTGGCCGGCGTCCTCGCCGGACTGGCGATCCTCGCCCGCGACACGGCGATGGCGATCGTCGCCGCGTGCGGGCTCTGGTTCCTGCTCGGGCGGCGGCCAGGCGGACAACTACAGCCGATCGCCGCGCTCGTCTGGCTGGGAGTGACGGCGCTGACGATCCTGCCCTGGGCACTCGCGACCTACCGGGAATACGGCCAGCCGTTTCATAGCTATACGGGCTACTTCGAATACAATTTTTCGTGGACCGTGCACCACTACGAGCAGGGGAACACCCGCCCGTCGCAGTTCTACACCGCGGCGAATGCGCCCGAGATTGTCCGGGTGAAGATCAAGGCGCTGCTGATCATCGTGGTTTACTCGACCATGATCGTAGGCTTCCCGATGGTCGCGGCGTTTCTGGGGCGACTGACGGCGCGGGGCCGGCCGGGCCGCGAGGTCGATCGTTTGGTCGCGCTGATCGCGGCGGTCATCGTGGTGGGAACGCTCAAGAAGGTGGCCGATGTCACCCAGGTCGCGCAGCTCGGCCGGTACTACGTCCCGCTTTTTGTCCTGATGCTGCCGACCGCGACGGCCGGGGCGCTCGAGTGGATCGCCGCGCGTCGGATCGATCGCGGGGTCGCACGCTGGATGGCCGCCGGCTGGATGGTACTGGTCTGGGCCGACCCGACGTGGGCCTATGACGTCACCTGGCTGGGCAAGCGGTTCCAGCTCCACTGGCCGGCGATCCGCGAGGCGGGGGAGTGGATCCGCGAGCATCCCGACCGCGTGCCGCGCGAGGCCCGCATCATGACCTGGTTCCCGTGGGAGCTTCGGGTTGCGAGCGACCGGACCACGGTGCTGATGCCGCGCAACTACGACCCGCGGCGGATCGAGGAGGTCATGCGCCAGTACGGGGTGACGCATTTCCTCTGGGGCTCGTTCGAGCCGCCGCCGTATGATGAGATCAACCCCGAGACCTGGGCCGACCGGCTCGAGCGGCTGAAGCTCGAACTGGGCCTGTCCCGCGATCGCGAGGCGTTTCGCTCCACGCGCGACCCGTTCTTCCCGGTACGGCTCTATCGCGTGCGTTGAGCCGGCCGGCCGCGCAGGCAAGAGCGAGCAAACCCGGTCGAACGGCGGTCCGCCGCGGGCGTGAACCCGGAACCCGACCCCATGCGATGGTCCCCGATCGTCCTGGTCGTCCTGATGGTGCTCGCGGTCTGGTACCGCGCGCACACGTTCGCCCCGGACGTCCGCGCCGTGACGGGAGTTGACCTCTGGCCGCGGACGGTCGGCGCCTCCGAGCCGCTCGACTGCGACGAGGCGGCCTATGCCTACATGGGGCACCGCGTCCTCAAGGGAGACGCCCTCTACCGCGACCTGACCGAGTACAAGCCCCCGCTCGGGTACTGGATCTACACGGCGGCCGTCGCGGCCGGCGGATACCGCGAGCTGGCGATCCGCCTGATGGCGATTCCGTTCGTGCTGGGGACGATCGCCGCGGTCTGGTGGGTCGCCGGCCGGCTGGGCGGACCGATCGCCGCCTGCCTCGCCGCGTTCCTGTACATCCTCCTGAGCACCGACCCGTTCGTCTTCGGCAACGGGTCGAACATGGAACATTTCATCAACTGGTTTTCTATCCTCACGCTGGAGATGACGATCCGGGGACTCGACCGCGACGACCGGCGCTGGCTCTTCGGCGCGGGCGTGGCGCTCGGCGCGTCGGCGATGGTGAAGCAGGTTGCCCTCGCGCAGATCGTCGTCATCCTGCCGGCGCTTTTGCTCGGCCGGCGGGCGAGCGGCGACGGGGCGCCGCGGGGCACGAGACGGTCGATCGGCGACGTGCTGATCCTCGGCTCGGGGACCGCCCTGATCGCCGGAGTTGCCCTGGCCGTCGTGATCGCCCGGGGCGCCGGGCCGGCCGCGTACCAGGACATCGTCCTCCAGGCGCGGGCGCTGGCGACCGACACGCTGCCCGACCCGAACCAGCCGTCTCCGGCGGTCCGCTGGCTGACAGGCAACGCCGATCCGAAGGGGAACCTGCCGCCGCCCTTCGGCACCACGGATTACTACGTCTGGTGGGCGACCGGGAGCTGGCCGCTCTGGCTGGCGTCGGCGCCGGCGCTGATCTACCTGACGATCGGGCCCCGCAGCGATTCCCGCCGGCGGCTGGCCGCGGGCTGGACGATCGCCGCCTGGCTCCAGGTCATCCTGCCCGGGCTCTACTGGCCCCACTACTACCTGTTGCCGACCCCGGGCGTGGCGATCGCCGTCGCCGTCGCGCTGGCCGACGCGATCGGATCGGTCCGCCGCGTTCCGTCGCGCCGGTGGCTGGCCGGTGTCGCGGCCTTCCTGCTGGCCGTCGCGGTCGCGGGCACGACCGCGCTCCAGATTCGCTATTACCTGGCCGTCCCGCCCGCGGAGCTGACCCGCCGGTACAAGGGGGGCGGTCAGTGGATCGTGCTGCGGCAGCTCGGCCGCGAGCTGGGGCGCCGGTGCGCCGGCTGGGACCACCCCCGACTCTATGTTTGGGGCTGGCAGAGCCCGCTCCACTTCTATTCCGGGCTCGATAGCCCCACCCGCCACTTTTTCGTCGACAACCTGCTGCGCGACCTGGCCGACCGCGACCATCCGCTGATCGGGCCGCGAGTCGCCGAGATCCTCGACACCCTGCGCCGCCGCCCGCCCGAACTGATCTTCGCCGGCTATCCGCCGTTCTCGGGCCTGCGGGCGTTCCTGCCGGCGCACTACCGGCGGACGCGGTTCCCGGGCCTGTGGGTCCGCGCGGATGTCGCCGACCGATTCGAGGCGCCGGCCTCAACCTCGGCGACCACCGCCAGGTAGCGCTCGCGCAGCCCGCCCATGATCGTGGACCAGCTCTGGCTCTCGCCATAGCGACGCGCGGCCTCGGCCAGCCGCCTTCGCTCGCCGGGCTGCTCGACCAGCCGGATCAGCTCCCGGGCCAGGACATCGGGCGGGTCGGACGGCTCGACCAGGCTCCCCGTCTCGCCGGGACGCACCGTCTCGCCCACCCCGCCGGCCCGCACCGCGACGACCGGCAGGCCCGAGGCCATCGCCTCGAGCACCACGTTGCCGAAGGTCTCGGTCAGGCTCGCGAAGGCGAAGATGTCGGCCGCCGCGTAGTGGTCGGCCAGCTCCTGGCCCTTCCTGTAGCCGACGAACCGGGCCGAGTCGCCGAGTCGGCGCTCGAGCACGCCCCGCGACGGGCCGTCGCCGACCATCAGGACGCGGACCTCGGGGCGTCGGGCGACGACGATCGACAGCGCGTCGGCGAGGTAGTCCACGTTCTTCTCGGGCGCGATCCGACTGACGTGAGCAATCACGACGTCCTCGGGCGTCCAGCCCAGGGCGCGGCGGATCTCGTCGCGCCCGGGACGATCGGGGCGAAACGTCTCCGCGTCCACGCCCCGCTTCCAGAGCACCAGTCGCTCGAATCCCATGGCCTCGAGCTGCGCGATCGTCGCCCGCGACGGCACGTAGGTCTCGCGCGTCCGGTTGTGGAACCAGCGCAGATATCGCCAGATCACACTCCGCAGCCAGCCGACACGATAGTGCCGGCTGTACTGGTCGAAATTGGTGTGGAAGCTCGACACCGTCGCCAGCCGGCGCTTCCGGGCGAACCGCAGGACGCTCAGGCCCAGGGTCGCCTCGGTGGCGATGTGCACGATGTCCGGCCGGAAGGCGTCGATGGCACGACGCACCGCGCCGAACGGCGGCAGCGGCAGGTACAGCTCCCTGTAAAAGGGAAGCCTCACCGAGCGGACCGCGTGCGCCTGCCCGTGCCCGTCGATCGATTCACCGTAATCCGGGTGGATCAACTGGACCTCGTCGCCCGACGCAGTCAGGTGCCGCACCAGTGCGCCCAGAGTCCGCGAGACCCCGTTGACCTGGGGGAAGTACGTCTCCGTGACGATCGTGATCCGCATGAGGTTCCCATTGCCGGTGGACCGAAGGGCGATTCGGATCGAGCCGCCCGGGCGACCGCGGGCTGACGGGAGCGTCGAGGTCGCAGCCTGGCCGGTTTTACAGCTTTACCCCGGAGTCACGTTAATACTGGGGAACCCGCCGAGACTCGTGATCCTGATGGTTCCCCCATTCATCTGGTACCCGGTGTAATTGGTGGACGCCGTGAAGTCGGGCGGCCGATTCGTGGAGGAATTCTTCCAGATCGCGACCCAGAGTGATTCGTTGCTTCCCTGCACGGTGAAAGCGGAGTAGGGAGGCACGGATACGGCCTGCCATCCCGCCGGACCGTTACTCGAATAATAAAGGTCGATCCAGAGCGTCGATCCGTATTGATTGACGAGGTTCACGGTACTGTACGTCGTGGTCGGTGCCGAACCCCCGGGGTTCCTGCCTCCCGGCGGGGGCGTTGGCGCCGGCGTGGGCGTCGGCGCCGGCGAGAGGACGTAGTAGATCGACGACCCCGGCCCCAGGACGCGGAAGACCTTTCCGCCGACGCCGGCGATCAGGTAGCGATCCAGGTCGCCGAGGACCTGCTTGTTCATCACATTGCCTGTTCCCTCGACGCCCGGCTGGTAGAGCCTCAGGTCGAACCGCCAGGCCGGGGCGAGCTGTCGGGCGCCGAAGGGGATCCTTCGCGACAGCGCCGTCAGGGCCTCGCCGGCGCGAGCCGTGTCATTCGTCCGTGCCAGCGTCCCCATGATCGCGTTGATGCGGCCTTCGATGTGCTCGAGCGTACGCATGGTCAGCACGGGAAGGCCGGCCGAGAGAAGCTCCTTCGACTCCAGGGCCTCCAGGCGGGGCGAGATCTTTCGGGTGCCGCGTCGCATTGGTGTCATTTCCCGGGGGCCGATTCGCGGTTGTGAAGGAAGGAAGAAGAAAATCGCGACGCGGACGGTGTCGCGTTTCTGCCCCTCAATGATTCTTACTCAGGACCCGGCCATTTTTCAACGACGGCCCGCCGGGAGATTGTCGCACACAGGGAATTGCGCGGGATTTACCAGCCCTCTTGCTTGAGCCGCGCCCGCCATTCGTATTCCCGCCTCATCCTCTCGCAACGGGCGGCCTTCGCCCGATAGTCGGCCCCCTGGCGGAGCCAGGACTCGGGATCCCCCTGCCCCGACCTGGCCCGTGCCTCGGCAATCTCGGCCTGGTGGGTGAAGGCGCCCTCGAGGAACGCCTGGTACTGGGCCTCTTCCTCATGGGGGCGGAACTCGTGGCTGTCGTCGGCCAGGTGGTGCCGCCATGCCCGAAGGCCTCCGTAGATCGCCAGGGCGCAGACTGCGATCAGCAGGAGCAACGTCCAGAGCCGCAATCGAATGCGCCATCGGAAGGCGGGCTTCCTCGACGCTCGCGGTTCATCGAAGCATCTCGGGCAGCGAGCATCGCCCGGGTCGGTGAACGGCGCGCCGCACCTGTGACACGACGGGCGCAGCCGCGGCGTAAGGTCCTCGTCGGGGTGCATGGGCCGGGCCCGCTCGATGTGGCGGCGATCAGAACGAGATGATCCGATACGCCTCTTCCAGCGTCGTCACGCCCTCGAGGATCTTGTCGATCGCGCTGTGCTTGAGCGTGCGCATGCCCAGGTCCATCGCCACCCGGCGGAGGACGTCCTTGGGGATCTGCTGGAAGATCAGGTCGCGGAGCTCCTCGCCGACGACCATGATTTCGTAGATGCCCGTCCGGCCGAGGTAGCCGGTCTGGAAACAGGCCGGGCAGCCCAGGCCGCGGTGGAGCTTGAGGTCGCCGTACTCGGCCGGGTCGAGCTCCAGCGCCGTCAGCTCCTTCTCGCCAGCGGTGTAGCTGACGCGGCAATAGGGGCAGACCTTCCGGATCAGCCGCTGCGAAACAATCGCCAGCAGGCTGCTGGAGAGCTGATAGCCGGGGATGCCGAAGTTGTACAGGTTGCTGATCGTGCTGGGCGCGTCCGAGCCGTGCAGGGTGCTGAAGACCAGGACACCGGTGAGTGCGGCGCGGATGCCGATCCGCGCAGTCTCGTCGTCGCGGATCTCGCCGATCATGATGACATCCGGGTCCTGGCGAAGCATCGCGCGGAGGCCCTCGGAGAAGCCCATCTCGCCGGGCGTGATCTGCGCCTGGTTGACGCCCGGGATCCGATGCTCGATCGGATCCTCGATCGTCATGATGTTCTTCATCGGGGAGTTGATCCGCTCGAGGCAGTTGTAGAGCGTCGAGGTCTTCCCGGCGCCGACGGGCCCCGCGACGAGCACGGCGCCATAGGGCTGCGTGATCAGGCGATCGATCGTCTCGGCCTGCTCGGCGGTCATGCCCAGGTGGGTGAAGTCCTGGGCGTCGGTGAGCACCTCGTGGATGCGGATGACGATTTTCTCGCCGAAGGTCGTCGGGAAGGTCGCCAGGCGGAGGTCGCGCGGGCGGTTGTGCTGCTGGATCGTGATCCGCCCGTCCTGCGAGTGCCGGCGCTCGACGATGTTGAGGTTCGACATGATCTTGAGCCGGCTGATGACCGGAGTGGCCATCGCCGGCTCGATGAAGAGGATGTCCTGGAGCTGCCCGTCGATCCGGTAGCGGACCCGCAGGCCGTTCTCCTGCGGGTCGAAGTGGATGTCGGTCGCCTGGCAGTCGCAGGCGCGCAGGAGCACGTCATTGACCAGCTCGGAGAGCGTCGCGGTGACCGACTTCTCCTGGAGTTCCTTGCGGACGTCGCGCTGATGCTGCGTCCGGTCGGGGGAGAGCGGACCGGCGGCGATCGTGGCGACCTCGGTGCCGGGCTGTCCGTTGTCGGCGGCCAGGGCGGTCAGCCGCTCGAAGGCGAGCTGGTTGAGAACCTCGGGCGAGATGAGGTTGAGCTCGAGGATGGCCTGCCGCAGGTCGCGATTGTGCTCCTTGCCGTAAACCTGGGCGGCGTGGACCTGCTCGGTGGTCACCAGGCCCTTTCTGAGGAGGACCGTGATGAGGGTCTCCTCGGCCGGGGAGAGCTCGGGGAGCTGAGCCTCGGCGGGCCCGTGGCCGGTGCCCGGTGCGGGGCGATGGGGCAAGGTGTGCGTCACCGCGGTGGGGCGTGACGAGGCGGTCGTGGGCTCCACGATGCAGATCTCCTCGGGTGGATCGCGCCCGCGCGCCTCCGCAGGCCAGCCGTACCGGAAGGGAACGAGCCGCCGGGCTCGGTCGGGCGCCCGCCGTCGCCGCCCGCCGTGGGAAGGGAAAAGCGCGGGCACCGGCCGCACCTATTCTTCCGCGCTGTCACCCCGGTTGCCAAGGTCGTTGTCGCCCGCCGGTCGTGTTTTTCCCCGAGGGAATTCGCTGGAACGCGCCGGCGCGGCGGCCCCATCTCGGGGCCCCAGGCCGGCCAGACATCGGGTTCGCGCCCGCCCGCCGGCGGGGGCGGCGCCTGGCCGCCCGCGCCCGGGATTGTGACATCACCAACCGCGGAACTCGTCGAGCAGGCGGTCGAGGGCCAGCTCGAGCTTTTCCGGGGTCTCGTACGATCCGGCCGCAATCTGCCGGCGGATCTCGTCGACCCGCTCGTGGCGGATCTCGGGCAACTGGCCGATCCCGTCGAGCATCTGGCCCAGGGGCGAGATCTCGACATGGTCACGCGGGGCACTGGAGTGCACCGTGTGGCCGGCCTCGACGCTAAACGCGGCCAGTCGCGGGTAAATGGGTTGAGGGCCCTGTGTTCCCCCAGCGCCGTAGATTTCCATCGCGCCTCCCAATCGGGTGCATTGGCCGTCGGCTCCGCCGCCGGCAGAACCATGAGATGTCTGTCTCGGTACCCACGGAGGCCCCCCGGGAGCCCAGCGGCCTTTCGGCCCCTTCTTTCGGGCGTCCCGCTCCGGTCTCCGCTCACGCCGTGATGCCCGTATCGGGCCTCAACAGCAATAAGTATCGGCCGGAATCTGGAGCGAGTTTAATCAAAGGCACGAAGGTAGGGCCTCCCGGTCTACGCCCTCGTCATTGCCGGCGCACCCGTTCGCGTCCCACGGGCTGCTTGAGCGACTCGGCCAGCCGCTGCGATGTCGAACCGAGCTGCTCGGTCAAAACCAGCACCTTCTGCCGGAGCTGCTGGATGTCCCGCTGCTGATCGGGCGTTGCCGGCATCGCCTGCATGGCCTCGAGCGTCTTGACCGCGTCCTGGAGCGCCTCGGCACCGTGGGTGAACATCAGCGCGGTATCATAGGCCCCCTCGACCCGGATGTCCTCGCGGCTCGGCTTGTAGAACGGGCTGAGCACGAACGGGTTGGCGAAGATCTTCTGCACCAGCTTGTTGCCCCAGTCGGTGGCGTCGCGGATGTTCGTGATCGCCCGCTGGATGTCGGTCCGGCCCCGCACCAGGATGCCGGCGACCTGCGTGGCGACCTGCTCGGCCTGGTAGAGCACCCGCGCCCCGCGCGCACGCAGCTCGTCCAGCCCGTCAAGCAGCCGCTCGACCCGCACGCGGTCCTTGCTCACGATGTCCTGCACCGAGGCCGTCAGGTCCCGCACTGAGGACATCGACTGCCGCATGTTCTCGCGATTCTCGGTCACGATCCCCTGCACCTGCCCGGTGATCGCGTCGACGTGGGCGAGGGTCGACTCCAGGCGGGGCGAGTTGACCCGGATCCGCCTCGCCAGCTCGTGGATCTCGGCGACCGTCCCCTCGATGGCCGGCCGGACCGACTCGCTCAGCTCCCTCACGTTCGCCGTGGTGTCCTCGAGTGATGCCAGGACCTGCCGCACCCGCGGGCCGGCCGAGTCGACCGTCTGGCGGATCTCGGCGATCATGTGGCGGATGTCGTTGCGCTCCACGGGCCCCAGCCCGACCTGCTCGATGATCGGGTCGAAGAACGACGTCTCCACTCCGCTGATCGTCTGCCCGGCGACCAGCGGCACGCCCGATCGCCCCGTCGAGACGATGTTGATGTGGCTCATGCCGGTCAGGGCCGGCGCGACCGTGACTTTCACGTCCTGGCGGAGCATCTTGACCAGCTTCGCCGGCAGGGAGATCCGCACCCGGGCCCGCAGCATCCCCTCGACCTCGACCATGTCGGTGTCGACCACGCTGCCGGTATCCAGCCCGGCGACCCGCACGGGGCTGCCGACCCGGATTCCCTGCGCGTCGCGGAAGACCACGTTGATCGTCTGCTGCGGCGAGAGGAAACCGGGCCCGTCGCTGGCCAGGCCGACCAGGGAGATCAGGGCGCCGATGGCCACGATCACGACGAGGCCGACCCAGACCTCGCGGGCCGAAAAGCGGGCGTGCATCTTAACTACCTCCCGGGGACCGGCCCGCCGCGTCCCGGCGCCGGCCGAACCGAACCGACTCATCTCATCTCGTCTCGTCTCGACGCGACGCGACACGACTCCAGGCTTCTCACGGGGACGGCGGCTTCAGGAGCGTCGGGCCGTAGAACGGGACCGCGTGATAGACCAGCATGAACCAGCTCATGTTCACCAGAAGGATCGCCACGATGCCGAGGCAGGTCGCGCGGAACACCGGAGTCGCCAGCGGCGCCCCGGCGTCGGCGTGCATCGCCGCGTGACGGCGGGCCGCGGCCTCCTCGCGGAAGCTCGGCCGCAGCGCCTCGTGGCAGCAGACGGCCGCCGGGATCATCCCGAACAGCATCCCCTTGACCACCAGGCCCACCACGTCGCGGAACCAGATCATCTTGAACATCATCATGAAGAACATCTCGGTGGGCAGCCCCATCATCGACACCGCCGCCTGCCAGCCGACGACCGTGCCGACGGCGATCCCCCAGAGGCTCAGCAGCAGGCAGGCGACCCCCGCCGCGGCGATCCGGGGGCCGGCCAGGCGAACCGCGACCGGCAGCGGACCGTCGTCGCCGGGCTCGGGGTGCCGCGCCAGCCGACGCAGCTCGGGGATCATCCGCGCCGCCAGGATCCCGGACAGCACGATGCCCGACATCAGGCCGCCGAGGTTGCGCAGCAGTCCGACGCCCACCACCGCCCCGGTGCCGTCGATGAACGTGCTGCCGTAGTACGCCTGCATCGACAGGAACGACCCCATCGCCACGTGCACCAGCCCGACCAGCGGGATGCCCACGACCAGCATCCAGTAGATCTGGCGGGACATCGTCAGGATAAATCCGGGCAGCTTGTGCGCCGCCTCGTCGCGGGGGCGGGCGGCCAGCGGGCGTCCCGCGGCGCCCAGGGCCAGCAGGGCAACGCCTCCCACGTACGACGTTACCGACAGGACGAACCGCCCCATCCAGCCGATCGGCCGGATCAGGGCGGGCGTCGCCGGGCCTGCGTCCGCTGCGGTACTCATTGAGGGGCTCCCTCCGTGCTCGGTGGCACCAGGGCCGGCGCCTGCGACTGCGGTTGCGGTTGCGGTTGCGCCTGCGGGCCGGACGGCACCGCGACCGGCCGGGGCATCGGGATCGCCCCGCCCATGACCGGAGATCCCTGGGGCGAACCCTCCGCCGGCGGCATCGCCACCATTTGTGGGGGCGGCTGGGGCCGTCGACGCCGTTGACGGCGCATCTGTCTCCTCGTCGCCTGGGGCGACATCGCCACGGGGGCCATCGCCATCTGGGGCGACTGGAGCGAGCCGGCCGGCATGGGCGGGCCCGTCAGCCAGGTCCGCCACCGGCCGACGGCCTGGGCACGCTCCTCGGGGCTGGACCAGGCGACATAGCCGAAGTCCTGCCCGGTTCGCTGGCGCAATTCCTCATGAGCGGCCATCCGGACCACCGGATCCTCGTCGTCGAGGCGGCCGATCAGCGCGGGCACGACCTGCGAGTCGGGCTCGCGGTCCCCCAGGCCCACCGAGCGGGCCCGCACCAGGGGCGCGGGATGCTGGATCTTGCGGAAGCTGTGCGGCGCCAGTCCGCACCCCCAGCAACCCAGCATCATCCCGGCCACCAACGCTGCAATGAGCGGTCGGCGGGTCGTCACGGATCCCCTTCCCTGGTTCATCGAGGACGCAGGATCCCCGCCCTGCGCTCCCTGCGCCGGGCTCCCCTCGTCCACAAACGGCGCGGACTTTAGTCGAACCTGCCAGGTCGAGCAATCCCAATCTCGCCACGCGGTACGGGCCAGGCCGCCCGCGGTCTTGCCCGGCCGGCCTCGACGTGCGAAACTCGGACGAGAGCCTCGTGGCCGCCCGCGGGATCCGCGGGCCAACGATCTTCGCGAGAGATGCCGGAAATCCGCGAGGCTGCCCCCACATCCCGGCTCGCCGGGAGGCTCGCCCTCCCGATCCCCACGCCGGGCGTGTCCTCATCCTGGTCCGCCGGAAGCCCCAAACTCCCGCGGGATCGATCGATCCAACCGCACAACGACGTCGGGGAACTCCCTTGAAAGAGAATCCAGTCAAGCGGGCGCTCCGCGCCGGCAAGCCCCAGTTCGGCACCTGGCTCACGCTCGGCAGCGTGGCCGCCGCCCGGTTCATGGCCCGCGTCGGCCTTCCCTGGCTGACCGTCGACATGGAGCACACCCACACCGACATCGAGACCGCGGCCTACATGTTCGCCGCGATCGCCGATGCCGGCTGCGTCCCACTCGCCCGCGTCCCCACCGGCAAGCACGAATACATCAAGATGGTGCTCGACTCGGGCGCCATGGGCATCGTCGCCCCCATGGTCATGGACGCCGACGAGGCCCGCTCCATCGTCGCCGCCTGCAAGTACCCGCCCCGCGGCAATCGCTCGATCGGCGGCGGCATGCATGCCATCAATTTCGGCACCACGTCCGACCAGTATTACCGAAAGGCCGACGACGAGATCCTCGTCGTGATCCAGACCGAGCACATCGACGCGGTGAACCGGGCCGACGAGATCTACGCCGTCCCCGGTATCGACGCCATCTTCGTCGGGCCGAACGACCTGACGTGGTCGATGAGGTCGGCCGACGGGACCTTCGCCGACAAGGAGACGTTCGAGGCCACCCTGACCCGCATCCGCGAGGCCGCGAAGCGCCAGGGGGTTCCCTGCGGATTGCACGTCTTCTCCCCCGACGACGCCATCCGCCGCGCGAAGGAAGGCTGGCAGTTCATCGCCGTCAACAGTGAGCTCAAGATGATGCTCGATGGAGCCGCCGATCTCACCAGGCGGGTCCACGGTGATCCCCACCCTCAGGATCTGGCCAAGTACTGAGATTGCTCCACGCATGCGCCGGGCTCGCGATCGCTCCGTTTCGCGGTCCGGCACGTGCTTGCTTGCACGCCTTGTCCACAGCCTTCGCCGACGAGTTCCGGAACCACAGAATCCACCGAACACACGGATGGTGCGCAATCATCCCTCGCCGCCGCCCGGCGCCGCGGGCCCGATCAGTCGCTCGACCAGCGCGATCAGCTCCTCCAGGCCGAACGGCTTGCTCAGGAACGCCTGCCAGCCGTGTTCCTCGCGTTTCACCCGCATGGCCACGGCGCTCATCAGGACCACGGGCACTCCGCCCAGCCCCGGCGTCTGCCGCATCCGGCCCAGGACCTCCAGGCCGCTCATCACGGGCATCATCACGTCCATCAGGACCAGGTCCGGCCTCGATGATGTCAGGCGCTCGATCGCCTGGCGGCCGTTGGTGCACGTCGTGACCCGGTAGCCTTCCCCTTCCAGGATCGCCCGCAACAGGCCGGTCATGTCGAACTCGTCGTCCGCCACGAGGATCGTCTTCATGACACCTCCCCCCGGTTGACCTCCGCCGAAGCCGAAGCGACGCTCCGCCCGTGCCCGGTGAGGATCGCCTCGGCGCTGGCGAACGACTCCGCCACGGCCAGCCCGCGCTCGGTGATCCGGAACTCGCGGATCGACGTGTCGTAGGCGCTCTCGCGCATCTTCATGATCGAGACGAGCCGATACAACTGCGACCGCAGCTCGACGTAGCGGAGCATGATCACGGTCTCGACCACGTTGGCCAGCTCCGGGTTGGGCATGTCAATCTCGGGGCGGAACAGCGGCAGCTCCTCGGAGACCACCGCGGTCACGTCGTAGGTCCGGAGCTGGTTGCCGAAGGCCGACAGGAACCGGGGCATCCGGTCCGGGTACACCGAGGCGGCGCGGAAGCCCTCGATCCCGTCGATGAACAGCCGGCGTCGGGAATCCTCGTCCGCCTTGATCGTCTCCAGGAGCTGCTCGGCCAGCGAGTCGAGCATGTGCTCCAGCGGCGGCTGCCAGCGGATGTCGATCATGCCCGCGTTGACGAACTTCTCCAGCTCGATCCCGACCTGCCCGGCCTTCTCGATCAGGCGCGGCGGCGGCTCGTAGAAGCCGAAGTAGATCCCGCGCTGGCCCTGCCGTGCCCCCTCGACCAGGTACGACAGCCCCAGCAGTGTCTTGCCGGACCCGGGCGCCCCCAGAAGCGCCGTGGTCGAGCCCGACGGCAGCCCGCCCGAGAGCATCGCATCCAGCCCGACGACGCCGAAGGGCATGCGGATGCGCATCTCGGTGGCCCGGCCCGGCGGCCTGTCGAACTGGATCTCGGTGCGGGGGTGGACGACGATGCCCCGGTCGTTGATCTCGACCTCGTGCTTGCCCCGCAGGTAGTCGCTGCCGCGGAACTTGTGTACGGTCAGCTCGCGCACGGCGCGGGGCCCGACCAGGCCGTCGCTCAACTCGATGATCCCGTCGACCACGGCGTTCTCGGTGAAGGCGTAACTGGGATCCTTGAAGGACATCAGCAGGGTCGTGCAGCCGAGCATCGCGGTGAACGCCTGGAGCTCGTGGACGAACTCCTTGACCCGCTGCTCGCCCGGGGCGAGCTGGCGCAGACTCTCCACGCCGTCGATGACAAACAGAGTCGCCCGGCGCTCTCGCAGGGTGTCGCGGATCAAGGCCAGCAGCCCGTCCAGGCCGTCGGACCGCAGCGCCTGGTATCCGCTGACGTAGGAGATCCGTTCGGGGATGACCTCGGGGTGGAAGAACTCCAGCGGCGCCAGGTGGCGGAGCATCTTGGCAACCGACTCGACCAGGAGCGTCAGGTAGACGCAGCGCCCGTCGGTGGCGGCGACGTGGTTGAAGCAGAACTGGTTGCCCATGATGGTCTTGCCGCCGCCGGGGGGCCCCAGCACGATGTAGGTGCCCCCCTTGAGGAATCCCCCCTTGAGGATGTAGTCCAGCCTCGGGATGCCGCTCTCCACGCGGTCCTGGACGCCCGGGGCCGGCGGCTCCTCGTCGCGATCACCAAAGGGCCACATCGACATACCCTCCCCATTCGCGCACGATCATTCCGCCGCCCGGGGCCCGCTCGCGCCGGCCGGCAGTTGCCTCCGGGGCAGCTCGACGACGAACGTCGTCCCTCGCCCGGCCTCGCTGCGCACGCCGATCGAGCCGCCGTGCGCGTCGACGACGGAGCGGACGATGTACAGCCCCAGGCCGAGGCTCTGCTCGCGATGGCCGTCGGCGGCCCGCTGGAACCGCTCGAAGATCCGCCCATGGTCGGCCTCGGCGATCCCGATGCCATGGTCCTCGACCTCCATCGTCGCGGCCGCCTCATCGCCGCCGAGGCGGATCGTCACGGGCCGAGCGGCCCCGTATTTCAGGGCGTTGGACACCAGGTTGCCGAGCGCGTGTTCGAGCTGGAGGCGGTCGAAGTCGCCGACGACCGGCCCGGACGGCTCGACGACGAGAAGCGAGCCAGCCTCGCGGGCCTGCTCCTGGTAGCGCCCCACCACGTCGTGCACCAGGTCGCGCAGGTCCAGCGCCTCGACCTGGAGCTGGAGCCGGCCGTGGTCGATCCGCGAGACATCCAGCAGGTTGTCGATCATCCGGCCGAGCCGCTGCCCCTGCCGCTCGCCGAACTCCAGCCGCTCGCGGAGCAGGTCGGCGGGGACGGCGCCGTGCTTTTGCAGCAGGCGTCGCAGGAAGCCGACGCAGAGCAACAGCGCGGCGAGCGGGTCCTTCAGCTCGTGGGAGGCGACCGAGACGAACTCGTCGCGGACACGGACCGCCTCGCGCAGCTCCTGCTCGGTGCGCCGGAGGCGACCGATGTCGCTATAGGTGAGCAGCACCAGGGAGGTCTCACCGTCCCAGGCCGGCACGGAGCCCGAGGAGACGAGGAACGAGGACCGCTCGCCGCCACGGTGCCAGGTGATCTCCACGCCGTCGAGCAGTTCACCGCGCGCCGCCCGCCGGTGGGGCCACTGTTCTGGGGGAATCCTGCGGCCCTGGGCATCGGTCGCGTCGGCCCGCGCGGGCTCCCGTCCGCTATCCGCCTCGAGGGGCAGCAGGATCCGGGCCGCCCCGTTGGCGAACCGGATGCGCCCGGAGCCGTGCTCGACGAGCTGGGCCGGCGAGGGCAGCAGGTTGAGGACGGCGTATAGCCAGGCCAGCCGCTGTTCGGGGTCGATGCCTGGCATCCGTCCCACTCCGCATCGTCCGAGGGCCATGGCCCGTCCGATCGCCGGCTCCGTGACCGGTGGCGTCGGCCCGTCGGACTCTTGAAAACATGCCCCCGACACTCGAAGGGTGCGACCCCAGGCCGCCCGCAGGGCATGGATTTCGCACCGCAGCGAACGGCGTGCCGTCGCCTCGCCGGTGGCTCGGCCAACCAGCAGGCAAAGCCCATGCCGCCGCATGCCACGATCGGGCGGGGACTGTTCGCGGGCAGCCTCCGGGTGTCGCAGACCCGGCTCTGGCCGGCCGCGCGCAGGGCGGTTTCGCGGGACGTGTGCCCGACGGGACACGGCCGAAACAGAGGTCACGGCCCCTGCGGGATGAGCCTGAGCCTGCGATTCCCTTTCAGGCGGACGATCGTGAAATCACGCCGGTCGAGCGTGAAGATTCGGCGGATTCCCTCTCGCTCGGCGAGATGGGCGAGCGCCGCGTCGGCGAGCTGGAGGTGGGCCGATCTGTAACGCTTGAGAAAACTGGCGACGCCTGGGATGTCCCCCGCCACGAGCGGGAGCAGGGCGAATAGTCCGCCCTCGAGAGCGGCGAACAGCTTCTCCACAACCTCGGGCCGCGCGCGTAGCAGCCAGGCAGCTTCGGTCAGCACGGGCCAGCAGGAGAGCAGAGGAGGCGTCAGGGATTCCAGGGTTTCGGCGCAGAGGTCATGATGGGCATCGTCCTTCGAGAAGATGGCGACGATCGGCCCGGTGTCGACCAGGATCCGCTCAGCCACGCCCGAAGCCCTCCATGTGGTCCGAGTTGGTGCTGAGGTCGGCAGGCAACCCCTCTGCGACTCCCAGGATCTCGAGCCGCTCGGCGAGCTCGCGGCAACTGGCGCGCCGGACACATGGCCGGAGATGTTCCTCGAGCGCACGGCGGACGACATCCGAGGGCCGGACGCCCTGTTTCCGCGCCTCCGCCTCCAGTTCACGCTTCAGCCGAGGCTCGACCCGGACGTTGATCCGTTCCACGGCCCCTCCAGTTCGGACGTTCCCGATTGTCAGACAGGTTATCAATGTTGTCCGACAATGACAAGGGCCGCCGAAGGTTCGACGCCGGGCGCGCGGCAGGGTTCTCGTCGCGAGAACCGATGAAGGCCAGCGTGTCGGACGCGGGGTGGACGGCCCGCGGGAATCGACCGGATCGGGCGGGACCGCGTCGGCCCGGAAAGGCTGAACGACCTCGGGCCGTAGCCGGCGGGATCCGGGGCCCGGAGGAAGAGAATCCTTAGAATCCGCCATGGAATACAAGGGCTATACGGGAGTCGTCGAGTTCGACGAGGATTCGGGCACCCTCTTCGGGCATGTGATCAGCCTGCGAGACGGGATCACGTTTCAGGGGGATTCCGTCGCCGAGGTCATCCGGGCGTTCCACGATTCCGTCGATGACTACCTGGAATTCTGCGCCGGGCGCGGTGAGAATCCGGAGAAGCCGTTCTCCGGACAGTTCGTCCTGCGCATCGACCCGCAGCTCCACCGTGTCATGTCCCACGCCGCGGAGGAGCGGGGGGTGAGCCTGAATTCGCTGGTCGAGGAGAAACTCAGAGGGGCCTTCCTGGTGACGCCAGCGGACCTCTCGCATGGAACGCACGATCCGGGTGGCGCGAACCACGGCGGGAAAGGCGGCCGGGCCGGTCGATCGAGGCGCCGCCGCGCCGGCGGCGCCTGACGGCCGGTCGCGAAGTGGACCGAGTTGTGGGTCTGCCGGAGTGAGCACCCGGCCAATCGGAATACGCGTCGAAGCAGGTCTCGAGGAAGTTCGACCATGCCGCTGTCTCAGGCCGATCACCGGGCGATCGATCACGTTGTCGGGCTGCTGGGCGACGCCCGTCGCCTGCTGTTCATCACCGGCGCCGGCCTCTCGGCCGATTCCGGGCTCCCGACCTATCGCGGACCCGCGGGGCTTTACGAGGCCGGGCAGATGACCCGGCACGGGCTGCCCATCGAGGTGGTCCTCTCCGGCGACGTGTTCGCCGTCCGGCCGGAGGTGACCTGGGAGTCGATCATCGAGCTGGAGCGTCCCACGCGGGCGGCCGTCCCGAATCGCGGACATCACGTCATCGCCGAGATGGAAGGCCATTTCGACGCCGTCTGGACGCTCACCCAGAACGTCGACGGCCTGCATCGCCGCGCCGGGTCGCGCCAGGTCATCGACATCCACGGCGACCTCCACGAGCTGGCCTGCACCCGCTGCGATCATCGCACGTCGGTGACGGACTACTCGGCCCTCAACCTGCCCCCCCGCTGCCCGCGGTGCCGGGCGATCGTCCGGCCGGTCGTCGTCCTGTTCGGCGAGGACCTGCCCGAGGACAAGGTCGCGCGCCTGTGGTCGGAGCTGGACACGGGATTCGACCTGGTGTTCAGCGTGGGGACGAGCAGCCTGTTCCCGTACATCGCCGAACCGGTGCTCCAGGCGCGCGACGCGGGAGTCCCGACGGTCGAGATCAACCCCGAGGCGACGGCCGTGACGTCGCGGGTCGAAGTCAGGATCGCCGCAGGGGCCGCGGAGGCGCTCGACGAGATCTGGCGCCGGTTCCTCGCGAGGTGACACGCGCCGCGAGGTCTCCCTTCAAATGGGCCGCACCGGGAAATCACGGAATCGATTGGTCCGGATCGGTCGCAGGACGGCGTAACGTCGCCTGCGAGTCCGGGGCGGATGCCGCCGCAAGCTGGTAGAATGACCGGGGCCCCTCGGCGGCCATCCTGCCCCCGACGGCCGTTCGTCGTGCATCATCTTCCTCGACATCAAAGATGGGCTAAGGGCCTCATGCTGATCGTTCATGTTCATATCCAGGTCAAGCCGGACCAGGTCGAGGCCTTCAAGGCGGCCTGCATCGAGAACTCGCGGAACAGCCTGCTGGAGCCGGGGATCGCGCGGTTCGACGTGCTCCAGCAGCAGGACGACCCGGCGCGGTTCCTGCTGGTCGAGGTCTACCGCACGGCCGAGGCGCCGGCGGCCCACAAGCAGACGGCCCATTACAAGCGGTGGGCCGAGACCGTGGCCGACATGATGGCGGTGCCGCGATCCAGCGTGAAGTTCGACCGGGTGTACCCGGAAGCGGGGCAGCCATGAATTTCGAGTTCGCCACCGCCGGACGCATCATCTTCGGGCGTGGCGCCTCGCGGCAGATCCCCGCGCTGGCCCGGGAACTCGGCCGACGGGCCTTCGTGGTGCTGGGCGAGTCGGGCCGCGGACGCGAGGCGATGGCCGCAGGCCTGGAAGAGGCCGGCGTCCGCCCGGTGTTCTTCCTCGCGGGCGGCGAGCCCACCACGCACCTGGTCGATCGAGCGGCGGCGGCCGCTCGCGCCGAGGGTTGCGACCTGGTGATCGCCCAGGGCGGTGGCAGCGTGATCGACGCCGGGAAGGCCGTGGCGGGCCTGCTCGCCAACGCGGGAGCGGCCCTGGACTACCTGGAGGCGGTGGGCGGCGGCCGGCCGCTGCTCCACCCTGGCGTGCCCTTCGTCGCCGTGCCCACCACGGCGGGCACCGGCGCCGAGGTGACGCGCAACTCGGTCCTGGACGTCCCCGAGCACCGGGTGAAGGTCAGCCTGCGGAGCCATCTCCTGCTGGCCCGCGCGGCGGTCGTCGATCCCGAGCTGACCCGGTCGCTCCCGCCCGAGGTCACGGCCTTCACCGGGCTCGATGCGCTGACGCAGTTGATCGAGCCGCTCGTCTGCAACGCCGCCAACCCGCTCACCGACGGCGTCTGCCGCGAGGGGCTGCCGCGGGCGGCCCGGTCGCTGGAGAAAGCGTATCGAGACGGCTCGGACCTCGACGCCCGCGAGGACATGGCGCTGGCGTCGCTGTGCGGCGGGATCGCCCTGGCGAACGCCCGGCTCGGCGCGGTGCACGGGTTTGCCGGCGTCCTGGGCGGCGTCACCGGGCAGGCCCACGGGGCCATCTGCGCCCGGCTCTTGCCGTTCGTCATGGAGGCCAACATTCGCGCGGTCGAGGAACGGGGCGATCCGGCGATCCTGGGGCGCTATCTCGAGGTCGCCCGGATCCTGACTGATGACCCCGGGGCGAGCGTCCGCGACGGCGTGTCCTGGGTCCGACGGCTCTGTGCCGAGCTGAAGATCCCGACGCTGAGCGAGGCCGGGCTGTCCGCCGCCGATTGCGGCCGGATCGTCCCGCTCGCCCGGCGGGCCAGCAGCATGCGGGGTAACCCCGTGGAGCTGTCCGACGACGAGCTGCGGGGAATCCTCGAAGCGGCCCTGTGAGGTGCCGGGAGGCCACGCCGGCAAGGGAATCCGCACGACCCGGGCACGATGGGCATTTCGACACTCCTCGCCGAACACCACCGCCAAGCGCCCACCCGCGAGCGATGCACAACCGGGTGACGGACTGTTCGGCGCGGGGAGCTGACTCCGCCGAGGAAGGGAATCGTCACCACGAATGGCACGAATACCACGGATCGGGACCGCCTCGGCCTCTACCGGATTCGTGCCCTTCGTGTGATTCGTGGTCGATTCCCGAGACTCCTCGCCGGGCATCACCGCTGGACGCCCCGAAGGAGCAAGGACCGATCCGCATGGGCTGACCTCGCCCCGGCTGGTGTTCGGCGAGGAGTGCCGGTATTTCGGGCATCGGCGCAAGTGCGGCAGCCCGCCCCGCGCCGATCAGGTTCGCGGCGCCGATGACGGAGAGGCCACCTCGATCTCGGTCATCAGGAGCAGGTCGAGGATGCTGAATTCGTCGTCCTCCTGATAGACGATCACCGTGCGGCCTGTCGGCGACATCGAGAGGAAATCGGGATGGGGAACGTGAAACGAACGGCCATCGGCCATGTGGATGGTGAATGGCCGGAACGGAGCCGCCCGATGGGCGGTTCGAAGTTGCTGGACGGTCATGCGGTAAGCTCGCACGGTCGACTGGCTGGATTCCAGAACCCGGATCATTCCAATCGATAGTGTACAACACCGAGGCACCCGCGCCGAGGAGTGGCGCGGGTCGGCGGGTTGACTGCTCTTCCAGATGCCTGGGACGTGCCCGGTGCCGGCCGCCTGATTGCGATCGGCGCCATCGATCGGGCAACCCCGGGTCGCGAGGCTGCACGCCGGCTGGCACACCGCTTGCGTCCCCATCCAGGAAGTGGACGACATTCAAACTCCCCGAATGACAGGAGGAGAAAATATGTTGGGCATCTTGCCGACGCGGATTCACGGGTATCTGGACTACATGATGGGTGCCCTGCTGGTGGTGGCCCCGCTGACGCTCAACTTCGGCGCGGGGGTCGCCACGTGGCTGCCGGCGCTCATGGGGTGCGGCGTGATCGTCTACAGCATGCTGACCCGCTACGAGCTGGGCGCCTCGGGCCTGATCCCCATGCCGGTCCATCTGGCACTCGACGTGATGGGCGGCCTGCTGCTGGCGGCCTCGCCGTGGCTCTTCGGGTTCGCGGATTCCATCTGGCTGCCGCACGTCGCCGTCGGTCTGGCCGAGGCAGGCGTGGCGATGATCACCAGGACCCGGCCGTCGCTCGTCCCAGCGCCCGAGGGGCGGATCGGGGCGGCGGCCTGAACCCCGAACCCCGGGGCGCCGACGGTGCCCGGGCGTCAGGATCGCGAGGCCCTGACCTGGGCCGTTCCGACCGCCGGGCGCCGGATGTGACTCGACCCCTGCGTCAGACTGCGGCGGGAGTTCGCCGAGCGGACTCCCGCGCGGGCGCGTCCCGCCTATTGCAATCTCGGAACCTCCGGATCCGGTCGCTTCGGAGTGAGATCGCCGCCCTGCGCGAGCGCAACGCGGTTCCCGTATCCTTCCCCAAGGCCGGTCGGTCTTCGTGAACGACATGCAGGGTCGATCACCGGCTGTACCACGCCACGACCTTCTCGAGATCCCCGCGCTCGACCAGGGTGCGCTCGAGGTAGCGGATGTGGGGCAAACCCAGCATTGCATCGCCGCCGAAGTGGTCGTCGACAAGCTGGATCGCGCGCTGCACGGCCTCCATCGGCGGCTGGTCGGCCATGGCTCGGCTCAGCCAGAGGATCATCGGCAGGGTGAGGACCAGGGACTCGAGTCCGTCCCAGATCGGCTTTTCGAAGTTGGGCGGGCCGAAGAACTGGAACGAGCTCAGCTTGATCGCGTAGTAGCGCTCGAGGATCTCGTCCGCCTCGGGCGGGATCCCGTGGCGCTCTTCGATGTCCTCGAAGCGGACCTCGGGCAGGTAGTCGTTGAGGCGAGGGACGCGGCCCCGGCCGCGGGCGAAGCTCAGGCCGTCGCGCACGCGGTTCAGGGCCCGGCGGAGCCCCGAGGCCCGACTGGCGTCGCGATAGTGCCGCGCGAAGATCGCCAGGAGGACGCGGAAGAGGACCCGGCCGAGGAACCGGTCGGGCGGGGGAAGGCTGGCGGGGTCGCGAGCGACGTCCGGATCGACGGCCGAGCGGACCGCCTGGAGGAACTTGCTCAACTGGCCGCCGCGAACCTCCATCCCCTCGCGGCAGATGCGCGCCACCGCCAGGCATTTGCGCAGCCGCCGCTCGAGGCGGTCGCGCCGGTCCTGCACGATCTCCACCAGCACGTCAACCAGGCGGCACGCATCGGGCCAGTCGAGCTCACGACCGCGCCGGACCGACGGGGCGGGCGCGTCGTCGGCCGAGCGGCCGAGGTGCGACTCCAGCAGGTGGGACAACTGCACCAGGTCCTTCTGCGAGTCGGCCACCGGCCGCCCCCGACTGGCCACGGCCGAGGGGCACGAGAAACGCATGCCGACCCGCCAGTGATTGCCCGCGGGGATCAGCATGAACGGGAACATCCGGCAGACGAACGGCTTCACCTCGGGGCCGAAACGCTCCTGGAGCCGGCAGCGGTTCTCGGCCGTCAGGAAGACGCAGCCTCCCTCGCGCCGATGGTTCAACCGCCACCTGTAGACGCCCCGGACCATCGGCTTGAACCACGGGCCGGGGGCGACCTCCGGGTCATTCGCGAGGTCGAGCGCCTCGATCCGGCGCTTCTCCTCGTCGGTGATCAGTCCCACGAGGGTCCGGCAGCAGTTGCCGCAGACATGACACGACCAGTTCTGCACGACCGGCAGATTTCGAATCGGATGCGACATGCTGTACCGTGACTGGCGACCAGTGGCGGATGTCCGCGGCGACGCGCTCGCCGGGTTGACGTGACGAGGGCGTGAGACCGGGTCGTTGCGCGACGCGTATCCCATGATTCTCGCGATCGCTCACGTGGGATTCAAGGCGAGGATTCCACCGGGGCGCGACCGCTCGCCCGTTTCCCGGGGATCGGAGACGGCAGACAACCTGGTCTCAGGCCGGATGGCCGGGTATCGTGAGGAGAGGACAAGCGGCCTCCGCGGAGGGAATGGAACATGCCACGCCCGGGGTACGTCGAACGAGGCGAAGCTGGAACCGGAAGCCGAGTCCGCGCCCCGTCGCGGCGGGATGTCCTGCGTGCCGGGGCGTCCGGGGCGCTGGGGCTGTCGCTGGGCAACCTGATCGCGAACCGCGCGGCGCGGGCCGCGGGCTCCGCATCGCCCCCGGCCCGCGCGGTGATCGTGCTCTGGCTGTGGGGCGGGCCGAGCCACCTCGACACGTTCGACATGAAGCCCGAGGCACCCGTCGAGTACCGCGGGCCGTTCGAGGCGATCGCCACGTCGGTGCCCGGGCTGCACGTGTGCGAGCTCCTCCCGGGCCTGGCCCGCCGGGCGGATCGGTTCGCCGTGCTCCGCGCCCTGCACCACGAATCCAACGATCACGGGGTCGCCGGTACGATCGCGCTGACGGGCTCGATCGCGGGGGCCGTCGGGCTGGGCGGCGCGATCAACACGCAGGCGCAGCGGCCGAGCACCGGCGCGATCGTCGGGCGGCTGCGGCCGCGCGAGCCCGGCGCGCTGCCGCCCTACGTGATCCTGGGAAGCCCCTTGCACCAGGGGCTCAAGCGCGCGGTGGGCGAAGGGGGCGGGTCGCTCGGCAGCACGTTCGACCCGTTCCGCGTCGACTACGAGCCCGGAGTCGGGCTGAAACTTCCCGACGTTGCCCTGCCCGACGGCGTCGGGCCCGATCGCCTGGGCTCGCGCTGGGAGCTGCTGGCCGGCCTCGAGGCCGGTCGAAAGGCTCGCGATCGCCGCCCCGGCCCGGCCGAGCGCATGAGGCGGCATTACGACCTGGCGCACCGATTGATCGCCTCGCGCGAGGGCCTGGCCGCGCTCGACGTCGGCCGCGAGCCGACGCGCGTGCGCGAGGCGTATGGCCCGCACCGGTTCGGCCAGTGCTGCCTGATCGCCCGCCGGCTGGTCGAGGCGGGCACGCCGTTCGTGCAGGTCAACTGGAGCACCCACGTCGAGGGTCCCGAGGACGCCGGCGACGGCGGCTGGGACATGCACGACCGGTACTTCCAGGTGATGCAGGACCGCCACGGCTGGATGCTCGACCGGGCGCTGTCGGCGCTTCTGGATGACCTTCACGACCGCGGGCTGCTCGACTCGACGCTGGTCGTCGCGGTGGGCGAGTTCGGCCGCACGCCGAAGATCAACAACAAGGCTGGGCGGGACCACTGGAACGCCTGCTACTCGGGGCTCGTCGCGGGCGCCGGCGTGCGCGGCGGGCGGGCCCTCGGCGCCTCCGACCGCCGCGGCGAGCGCCCCGTCGACCGCCCCGCGACACCCGCCGACCTCGGTGCCACGATCCTCGACCGCCTCGGCTTCGGCGCCGCGGACCTCACCGCCATCGGGCTCAACCCGATGGGCACGCCCATCGCGGAGTTGTTTTGAGGGCAAGTTACGCCGGCATGAAAGTCGGTCGGGAAGTCTTGCCCGACAGGGCTGCGGAGTCGGGCAGGACTGCCCGACCTACTTGAAATCTTTCCTGCCGGCGTCATGTGTCCTCCGTGGTAACGGCCCCGGGGAGCGCGATCAATTATGGCCCTGATTTACTGGCTTTCGTGGCCGCTCTGGCTGGGGCTTGCGCTCGGCGCCGACACCAGCGGCCCAGTGCCGGGTCCGGTGGTGCGGTTGACGCACGACGGGCTGGACAAGCAGCGGCCGAGCTGGGCGCCCGACGGGCGAAGGCTGCTGTTCGCGCGTCATGAACCGGGCGGGATGCACGTGTGGCAATACGTGCTCGACACGAGCACCGCCGGCGCGGCGGCGCGGCGGCTCACCGACCGCAAGGACCCGGAGTACAACGGGGCGTTCTCGCCGGACGGAAGCCGGATCCTTTTCACCACGATCACCCTGTCGGGCACGCAGGGCGACCTGGATATCGCCGCGATCGGGGCGGACGGGAGCGGACTCAAGACGGTGTTCGCCGGCACGAGCGGGCTATCGCATCAGGACTGGCCGTCGTGGTCGCCCGACGGCCGCCGGTTCGCCTTCAGCTCGACGCACGAGGGGAACCAGGAGATCTACATCGCCAGTATCGACGGCTCGGGCCTCGTGCGCGTGACGAGCAGCCCGGGGATCGACGCGCACCCCTGCTGGTCGCCCGATGGGAAGACCCTGGCGATCGCCACGGATCGCTGGGGCGGGCTGGAACTGGCCTCGGTCCGGCCGGACGGGACGGGCCTGACCCGGCTGACCCGCAGCCCGGGGCTCGATGATTATCCGGCGTACTCGCCCGACGGCCGCCGCCTGGCGTTCGTGAGCAATCGCGACGGGCAGTTCGAAGTCTACGTCGCCGGGGCCGACGGCTCGAGGCCGGTCAACCTGTCGCGGCACCCGCTGCGCGACAGCTTCCCGACCTGGACGCCCGACGGGCGCGGCGTGACGTTTGTCTCGAACCGCGAGGGGGGATTCGACCTGTTCACGCGGGCCGTCGCGAGCGATGAACCCAGGAAAGCGACGGGGCCCGGACGATCGAGCGTCAGCCGCCCGGATGGCTCGCCGCTGCCGGGCGAGTGACGGGTGCCGTCGCCTCCTCCTCGACCGGCACGTCCTTCATCGGGATGAACTCGCCGCGGGCGCGGAGGAGGCCGACCGGACCGTCGAAGCGCCAGGTTCCGTCCTCGAGCACGAACTGGTACACCGGGCCGACGCGGTCCGTCGGGCAGATCCAGACGTCCGAGCCCTGGCGCCACGCCTGGAAGTTCCTGTTCATGTTGCGCGGGATGCCAACGAGCCCCTGCCCCTCGGCGGCGACGTCGAGCTTGTGGGTCTCCAGGTACCTGCGGCTGCACAGGGCCCTCGCCTGCGCGATGCGTTCCTCGGGCCCGAGATCCGTCCGGTTGGCGACGGTGAACAGCTCGGAGCAGGTGCGGACCGCGCGGCGCACCGGCGCCGTCACCACGAGCTCGTAGGCCAGCCAGGCGATTAGCGCGCCCACGACACACCCGCCGACGATGACCTGACGCCGCGACAGGACAGGGGCGCGGTCCAGGGGCGAGTTGGATGGTCGAGCGACGACCTCGTCGGTTTGCATCGGGAATCCTCGAGACGGCGTATCGGCAGACGGCCGAGAAAAAGTACGGTTATGTCTTCAAACGCTTCTTCAGATCCTCGCGGAGCCGGTCGATCACGGAGTCGGCCTTGGCCTCGGCGAGGATCTGCTGGATCACGGTCTTGATGCCGCGCGGGCCCCACTGGCAGCCCTGGCGGAGATACGTCTTGGCCCCCTGCCCCAGCACATACGACGTCGTGGCGCCCGTGGCGGCCTGACCCAGACCGATCGCGCCATAGCCCAGGACGGTCAGCGGCGCGGCCAGCCCGCCGGTGGCGACCGTCAGGCCGGCGAGCGACGACTTGAGCCCGCTCGCCAGCAGCCGGCCGGCGACGCTGACGACCCCCATCGCGCCCAGCGCGAGCATCATGTCGCGCACCAGGCTGGTCGCCGTGCGGCGGGTGAGCGGGATGCCGTACAGCTTGCTCAGGGTCACGATCATGCCAACGTCGACCGCCAGGCCGCCGGCCATGTCGGCGACCGGGACCGGGTTGAGCGCCACGGCCGCGCCCTTGGCCATGGCGAAGTTCCAGATCAGCCGGTTGGCCGCCTGGTCGCGGATCTGGACCTTGCGCGCGACGATCTCGGCGTGTAAATCGCCGGCGATGAGCAGCGTGTTGAGCGCGACCAGCGCCTTCCCCTCGCGGTCGAGGACGTCGAGAATCCGGACCTTCAGCGGCTCGATCAGCGGCGCGGGGCGTTCCCACTGGATCTGGCTCGTCCCGTCGGGGAGCTGGACCTTGACGCGGAACGGATCCGGCCGCGCGGCGGTCATCACGACGTCCTCGGGCCGGACGAGGTTGCGCACGCGCTCGTCCTTGATCTTGGCGTAAATCTGGTCGCGGTCGAGCTCGGGGTAGCGGTCGATCTGATTGAAGACGAGGATGATCGGCTTCTGGGCCTCGCGGAGCTGGGCGAGCGCCTCGATTTCGACGCGCTGCATGTCGCCCGAGACGATGAAGAGGATCAAATCAGCGTGGCGGGCGACGTCGCGCGCCAGGACCTCGCGGGCCTCGCCGCCGACCTCGTCGATGCCGGGCGTGTCAACCACGACGAGCCGGGCGCCCTCGAGCCCGGGCCGGCCGAGGGTGCTCTGCTCCCACCGCTGGGCCGAGCGGACCACGGTCGTGCCATGAGTGGCCCCGACCGTGAAGACCTCCTGGCCGACGAGGGCGTTGAGCACCGAGGATTTGCCGCGGCTGACCATGCCGAACGCGGCGATCTCGATGGTGGTCTCGTCGAGCTTCTGGGTCAGCTCGCGAAGCTGCCGCAGCTCGTCGGCCAGCGCGGTCTCTTCCTCGGGAGTGAGCCTGAGCCCGGCGATGGTCTCCTCGAGGCTCTCGCGCGCCTGCTCGACGGCCCGATCGGGGTCGGCGGCGGCGGTCTGTCGGTCCAGTTCCTCGAGCAAGGCGTTCAGCTCCTCGTCATCGCCGGTCATGGGGCCGGTCCTTCAGGGATGATGGCTGTTTCGGATGGCGGTCTCGCACCACTCCGCAATACGAAGGAAGTTGTCCTCTCGAAGAGGAATGCCGACAAGTTGAAGCGATAACGGCATCCGATCGGCGGCCAGCCCGACGGGGAAAGAGACGGTCGGGACTCCGAGGAAGCTCCAGGGGGAGTTGAATGCGGGATCTCCGGTGGTCGAGGGATCGGTGGCCGTCCCGATCGTGGCCGGGGTCACGATGGGGCCGCGCCCGAAGCAGCGCATGGAGCGGAACAGCTCCACGAGCTCCCAAACCTGACGATCCCTGGCCGCGAGATAATCGAGCGCCATGACGAGACGTCCCTCGAGGATCAATTCGCGGATGCGATCCGGGTAGTCCTGGGGGAATTCGTCGAGCCAGGCGGAGTGGATATTGGCCGCCTCGGCCGACATGATCCATCGGTGATCGCGAATAATGTCCTCGAAGTCGAACGGATCGTCGACCTCCGCGATCTGGACTCCCTGGCCCGTCAGGGCATCGAGAGCGGCCTCGAACACCGGCCGGGCGGCGGGGTCGATCCGACGGTCGAAGAATCCTCGCAGTCGCCCGAGATGAGGGGGGAAGTGCTGGTCGACCTCGTACCCCTCTCCCAGCCGTTCACAACAGATCACGTCGAACACGGCCCGCAGATCGGCGACGGAACGCGCCAGAGGGCCGACATGATCGAGGCTGGATGCGAACCGCAACACGCCCAGTTTTGACACGGACTTGAAAGCCGGCTTCATCCCCGCCACGCCGCAGAACGACGCGGGACGTGTGATCGAGCCGCCCGTCTGGGTGCCGATCGCCGCGTAGCACATCCCGCACGCCACCGCCGCCGCCGACCCGCTCGACGAACCGCCGGGCGATCGGTCAAGGTTCCAGGGATTGCGCGTCGGCGGCGGGTCGATCCAGGCATAGGGCGTCGTCACCGTCTTGCCCATGATGACCGCGCCCGCCGAGCGCAGCCGGGCGACGACATCAGCGTCCTTTTCGACGATCCGATTCGCCCATCGCTTCGCCCCGCAGGCCGTCGGCAGTCCCTCGACGTCGATGATGTCCTTGATCCCCATCGGGATGCCGTGCAGCGGACCGCGGTCATTGCCCAGACGCAGCTCCTCATCAAGCGCCCGGGCCTGGGCCATCGCGCCCTTGCGGTCGAGCACGACCCAGGCGTGGACCTTCGACTCCCAGGCGTCCACCTGCTCGAGGCAGGCATTGAGGATGTCGACGCAGCTCACTTCACGCTGCCGGAGCAATCGCCCGATGCCGGCGATCGTCTGCTCGGGGCGAGGAAACAGGCGCGGGAGGTCGCCGAGCAAGCTGGACATGGCTGATTCCTCCGAGGTTGGTCAGTTCACTTGCGGGACGCGGGCTGTTGTTCCTGCGGCTTGGGGTTTGACCCGCCGTGGAGGATCCGGCTCGACACCTTCTGCACGGCCTGCTTCGCGAACTGCTGGAGGAACTCGGTGCGGCTCGTCAGGTCGAACTGCCGGATCAGGGCCGCCTGCATGCCGCCGTCGCCCCAGGTCTGGCCGTGGCGGAAGTAATCCGCGAACGTCTCGCCCGAGATATGCGTAAGATACGCCAGCGACACCGCCTGCACGGCCCCGCCCGCCGCATATCCGACCATCGTCGACTTGAAGATCCCGGCGATCAGCGAGGTCGTCGCCTCGACCAATCCCAGCTTCACCAGCATCTGGATCATCTCGGTGCCGATCACCCGGACGTTCGACGTCGACAGCGTGATGCCGTAGACATTCGCCAGCTCGGTGATCATCTGGAACTGCACCGCGCCGCTGGCTAATAGCTCGAGCGCCGGGAACGGGTTGGTGAACGAGGTCGCCGCGGTGATCCACTGGAACTTCTCGATCACGGCCTCGGCCCGCGCGTCGCGCTCCCTCGTGAGCTGGTCCTGCGCCCGCCGGGTAAGCATGTGGGCGCGGAGCAGCAGGTTCCCGGCGCGAAGGACCTCGCCCTCGCGACTGAGCACCCGCGCGATCCGGTCGCGCAGGGCCTCCAGGTCGGGCGGCTGGGACTCGTGGATCGTCTCGACCGTGCCATCATCGCGGCGGACGCGCACCGGCATCGGCCGGGGCGCGGCGGCGATGGCGATCACATCGTCGGGGGTGACCAGGCCGCCCAGCCGCTCGCGTAGCTTCGAGAGGATCGCCTCGCGGTCGGCGTCGGGGAAGCGATCCGTCTTGTTGAGCACCACGATCGACCGCTTGCCCTGGCGGACGAGGGCGGCCAGCGGGTCGAACTCGGTGCGGACGAGGTCGTGGTCGACGACGAAGATCAACAGGTCGGCCCGCGCGGCCAGGTCGCGCGCCTCCTCCTCGCGCGCGATCCCGCCAGCGCCGATCTCGGAGAGGCCCGGGGTATCGGTGAGGTACACCGTACCCTCGACGCCCTCGAGCGTGTGAGTGTGGCTCTCGCCGCGGCGGGTGGTCCCCATCGTGGCCTCGGTCTTGCCGACCTCGCGGCCGAGCATCGCATTGATCAGCGAGGTCTTGCCGGCCGAGCCGGTGCCGAAGACGACGACGCGGAACTCCTTGCGCTCGCGCCCCGCGCGGATCTCGCCCAGCTCGCCTTCCAGGGTGGCGCGAGCCTGGACGTCGCCGACCTGGCGGATCACGCCCTCGGCCTGTCCCGCCTGCACGACCGCGGCCTCGATGACGTCGGTGGGGGCCGTCGCCGTCGCGCCGCTCGGCCCGACCGACCGCGACCGCCAGGCCAGGCGGCCCAGCCAGGCGGCGGCGATCGCCATGAGCACGATGAGGACAATCAGGAACGCCAGCCCCAGCCCGTGCGACTCACGCGCGAACCGCTCGTGCATCTCGTTCAGCGAACTGACCAGCCACGCCGCCAGGCCAATGGCGGCGCCGGCGAGGATGACGGTCGAGGCGATGTAGGCGTAGGTCGTCCGGCTTCGCATGCGACGGGGCTCGCTCCGGTCGGTGTCAATCCAGCGCGGCTCGCGGGTCTCTCATTCACGAGCCCGCTGATGCTTTCCGGCCGATCCGGGAGGGCGAGGCTCCTGCCGAGCCGCCGGGGAAGGCTCGGCGGGAGCGGAACCTCGCCCTCCCAGGGACCAGACGGCATCAGCGGGCTTGGGGATCAGATTCATTGTGACAGGATCGCGCCGATTTTGCATCGGTGCGAGCCAGGCCGGGCGAGGCTGGCGCGGGGCCAGGCCCCGCGAGCGGGCCGGTCCAGAGGACGGGCGGCATCGCGGGGCCCGGGGCGGGGGTTGGATGCGGGCTGCTCGCTCCTGCGGGGACCGATCAACGGCGGGTCCAGCTCGAGCCGAGGCCGCTGAACAGGTTGCCGAAGAGCCGGCGGCGGGGCTGGGCGGCCGGCGCGGGGGTCGCGGCGGCCGAGTTGCCGGGGTAGGGGTTGGCGCTCGAGTACGAGCCCAGCGAACTGGCCTGCGTGTCGCCGACGGAATCGCCAGCAGTCTCGGCCGGGGCCTCGTCCTCGGGCAGGCCGAGGGTCGGCCGATCGTCGGTGTTCGCCGCGAGCTGGCCGTCGGCGTCGAGCGTCCGCGGCCGCGAGCGAGACGCCGACCCCTGGGCGGGCGTGGCCGGGGCGGACAGCTCGGGGGCCTCGTCGGCCGGAGCCGCCGGCATCGCCCCGCCCCTGCCGCCGCGGGGCCGCGACATGGCGTTGGGGCGGTTGAGATCATCGAAGGGAGACGCGCCCTCCCGCGGATTGGCCCGCCCGGGCGCCGGAGTGGTCCGACCGGGGGCCGCATTGCCGCGACCGGGCAATGGGGCGACGTTCGGAGCGCCCGCGCCGGGGCCCTCCTCGAACGGATCCCCCTCAGGGACACCCGCCCGCTCGGGACGCCGCTCCAACTGCGGGTTCCGCTCGGGCCCCATGCCCTCCTCCAGGTCCCCGCCCAGCTCGGGATTATTCCCCGGCTTGATCTCCTTCCTGGACTTCTCGACGTCCGGCCTCTGGGCGCTGGGGCAGCCCCAGCCCTCGGGGAAGGTCCGCCAGCAAGTCGGATGATAGCCGAAGTACTGCTGCTTGTAGACCTTGTACGTCGGATCTTCCTGGTCGCACGGCACGCGCTGCCGTCGGATCGGCGCCAGGGGGAACAGCCCGGTCTGCTGGGCCTGAGCTCGCTCCGCGAACCCGACGGCCCCGGTCAGCACGACCAGCGTCAGCGCGCGGGTCATCATCCGTGAGTTTGTTCGCATCCTCGCCTCGTCCGCTCGCGGTTGACTGGTTGGCCTCCGAATTCTCCTGGGCGGAGGCAGTCCCACCCTCCTGTCACGAGCCTGTCCCCTACGATCGGAGGCCCCGGGGGCCTCACTCCAGCGAATCTAGAGAAAGCAGGGATTATCCGGGTTTTGCGCAAATGACGGATTTGAGGTACTCGCGGATTGTGGCGATTTTTCTGGCGACAGCCGATCTGGGGGGTCGAAAGGAAGAAGATAACGGTTCAGCCCGAACAGTACGGGCTCCGTACGATCGCGGCCTGATACACGAACCTGCTGATGCGGTCTGGTTCCCGGGAGGGCGAGGCTCCTGCCGAGTCTTGCCTCAACGGCTCGCCGGGAGGGCGAGGCTCCTGCCGAGCCTTCCCTCACGGCTCGCCGGGAGGCTCGCCCTCCCGAGCCGACCGGAAGGCATCAGCGGACTCATGAATGAGAGAACGGAGGCGAGCATGAAGCCGTTGCAATGGATCCTGGCGGTGACAGCCTGCGCGGGTTGCTGGCTGGGGGGACAGGAGGCATCGGCCCAGAGTCTGGGGAACGGGGCGGCGGCCATCGGGGCCTCGGGCGCGGCGGGAGCGCCGAGCGTGCTGGCCGGGCCGGCGCTGCCGCTCTTCTCGCCGACGGTCCCGAGCACGGCCGGCGATCCGGCGGCGGGGACCATGACGCCCAGCACCGGCCTGATGAGCAGTCCGTTCGCAACGCCGTTCCTCTACAGCAGCATGATGCAGGCGACGGCGCCGGTCGGCTCGACGGGCTCGACGTCGCTCGGGTCGCAGATGAACGCGATGGGGGTGGGCACGAACCAGCTCGGCATGATGATGCTGGCGACTCAGGGGACCGGGCGAAGCGCCTCGGGCATGCCGAACGCCGTGCGGCCGATGGCGAGGCCGGCGAGCAGCACGCCCGACGAGACGCCGGGGCGGCCGACCCCGGCCCTGATGCGGCGGGGCGTCTCGCGGCCGGGCGGGCTGGCGTCGCGCTATTTCAACCGGAGGACTGCCCGACCGTCTTACCCCCAGGGTTACTTCAACCGGCAGACTCGGTTCTTCCCCTGATCGGCCCTTGCCGGGAATCCGGCCTGTTTTCGATTTGAGCAAGCGAGCGATTGTGCCGATTGTATCTCCTGTCAAGACCGATCTGGCACCGAGCGGGTCGGCGGTCAAGGTCTAGCAGCCGAGTCGTCCCGACGGGGATCCGGCGGGTGCTCGGGGACAGGGGACTGTCGGCACACGTCCCGGGTGGATGGAGTCGTTCGCCTCCCCGGGTGTCTGTTCGGCCGATGTCGGAGTGCCGGGAGGATGTTTCGGATGAATCACGCGACAAAGAACCACCGACGGGCCGGCTGGCTGCTCGTGGCCGTGCTCTTCGGCGCCTGCGGGTGCCAGACGGTCCGGACGCCCGAGGAGAAGATCGCCGCCAGCAACATACCCCGCGAGTTCCAGAAGGTCAGCATGCCCGACTACATCGTCGAGCCGCCCGACCTGATGGTCGTCGAGGTCCTCGAGGCCCTGCCGGGCCGGCCGATCTCGGGCGAACGCCTGGTCCGGCCCGACGGCAAGATCTCGCTGGGCTTCTACGGCGAGGTCTACGTCGCCGGGCTCACCATCCCCGAGGTCAAGGAAAAGATCGTCCTGCACCTGAGGAAGTACATCAACGACGAGGTCCTCGGCCTGGTCGAGCGCGAATTCGAGACCGGCGAGCTCAAGCGCGACAAGAACGGCGAGATCCTTTTCAAGGATCCCAAGGACACCGACCGCGTCTTCGTGGACGTGACGGCGTACAACAGCAAGGGATTCTATATCCTCGGCGACGTGCTGATCCCGGGCAAGCTGCCGATCACCGGGAATGACACGGTGCTCGACGCGCTCGAGCTGGCCGGCGGGTTGCTGCCGACGGCCGCGCCCCAGAATATCCAGTTGATCCGGCCGGCACCGCCGGGCGCCTGCTGCGAGCAGCGGCTGCCGGTGAACCTGTCGGCGATCACCAACGGCGGCGATCCGACGACCAACTACCAGTTGCTCCCCGGCGACCGCATCGTGGTGCACCGCGACCCGATCGTCCGGTTCACCGTGTTCCTCGACCGGCTGGTTGCCCCCTACCAGGCAGTCGTCGGGTCGGGATTGCAGACGACCTTCTTCATCCGCTACCTGCAATTCCTGAGGATGCCCGTGGGGGGAGGCCTCGGCGGCGCCGGGACGGGCACGACCCGCATCCCGCCGCAGCTCCCGCTGGAGCCAGGGGCCCGGTAAGCCTCGCCTGAACGGAACCGAGTCCGACCGGCCCTCTGCCCGCACTCGCGGCGAGGCGAGGGCCGCCCGGCGGCCGCCTTGACCCGACCCGGACGGCCAGCCGACCCCATCCGCACCGACATCCTCATCCCCGACCGGCCGGCCCCCTTTCCCATCGCGGAAGGGGGGCCGGCCGTTTGCATTTCGAACCACCACCCGATGAGGGCGGGCACCGCGTCCCCACGACGGCCGGTCCCCACCCAGGCCGGGGCCGATCCACGGGGGGTTCCGATTGTTCGGGCATTCCAGATCCCGGCGCCCCCGCGCCGATGACTCCATGACATCCGGCGGGCCTCCGCCGGGATCAGGCGATCCGGGTGGGCTGGACGATTCCCGAGTTTTTTGGTTTGCTCGGCGGACCCAGCCGAAAGGACATTCACGCGTGGCTTCAACATTGCTCGCCAACCGAACCACAGCGATCCAGCGACGCGATCTCGAGTCCGCCCGCGGACGCGATCGTACCCTTCCCGTCCCGCGCACGCGGCGGCGCCGGGCGATCTTGCGGGTGGTGCTGGTGCTGACGGTCGTGCTGGCCGGCTCGACGGGCTGGGTCCTCCGCCGCCCCTGGCTCCAGGGGAACCTCGGCATCGTCGACCCCGGCCTGGTGGTTCGCTCGGCCCAGCCGACCACCGCCCTGCCGGGCTGGATTCGCGAGTACCACCTGCGCTCGATCCTCAACCTCCGCGGCGGCGGACCGTCCGACTGGTGGTATGGCGCCGAGGTCAAGGCGGCGCGCGACGCCGGCGTCGCGTTCTACGACCTGCCCCTCGCCGCGACGCGACGCCCCGGCCGGGCCGAGCTCCTTTCGCTGATCGACACCCTGCAATCCTGCCCCTATCCGCTCCTGATCCACTGCAAGAGCGGCGCCGACCGGACGGGCCTGGCCTCGGCCATCTACCGGATGGTCCGGCGCGGCGTGCCGCCCGAGGAGGCCGAGGACTCGTTCACGATCGAGCACCTGCACGTCCCGATCGGCGGCCCCGAACACCTCCACGAGCCCCTGCGCGAATACGCGGCCTGGCTCGCCGAGAAGGGCCTGTCCCACACGCCCGAGCGGTTCCGCGACTGGGTCAAGAACGACTACGCCTCGCCCGACGGCCACAACGACCCGCCCCCGCTCGCAACCGGCCCGCGGCACCGCCGCTCGGCCCTGAGCTACCGGTAGATCAAATACCGCTCGCGGACCTTGCGGAACTCCTCCAGCTCCGGGGCCCAGCGGCCCATGATGGCGTCCACCGACTTTCCGGCGAGAATATCTTCATACGTCGCCCGGTCGGCGAGCAGGCGGAGCAATCCCTCCGGCTTCCACTCGCGCGGATACCGGGCCCGGAGCGTCACGGCCATCGTGATGCCCAGGCGGAGCGGGTCGAACCGCGTCCAGTCGGTCACCGTGATCAGGACCCCGCCGCACCGCGCGCCGGCGTACTGGCGCTGCGTGGGCGTGAAGTAGATCGGGATGAACCGCGTCCCCGGCACGTTCGCCGCGTTGAGCGCCGCGGCCCACGGCTGCGGGTCGATCCACGGCGCCCCCACGCGCTCAAACGGCGTATCCGTCCCGCGGCCGGTGGCCAGGTTGGTCGCCTCGAGCAGCCCCACGCCGGGGTAAATGAGCGCCTCGGTGAGGCTCCGCATGTTGGGCGACGGATTCACCCAGACAAGCCCCGTGCGGTCGTAGAGGTCGTCCCGCGACCAGCCGGTGCAGGCGATGACCTCGAGCGAGGCGCCGATCTTGCGCTCGGCATTGTACAGCCGCGCCAGCTCGCCGAGGGTCATCCCGTGCCGCACCGGCAGCCGGTGATAGGCGATGAACGAGGCGAACTCGTCGTCGCGCAGCGGGCCCGCGACGGCTCGCCCGCCGATCGCGTTGGGCCGATCGAGCACGATCAGGGTTTTGTTCGCCTCGCGCGCTGCCTCGAGCACCAGGCCGAGCGTCGAGATGTAGGTATAAAACCGCGCGCCGATGTCCTGGATGTCGAACAGGAGGATGTCGACATCCTCGAGGTCCTTCAGGCTCGGCTTGCGGGTCTTGCCGTAGAGGCTGACCACCGGCAGGCCGGTCGCCGCGTCGACGCTGTCGGGCACCGCCGCGTCGACCTCGCCGCGGATGCCGTGCTCGGGGCTGAACAGCTTCACGAGCTTCACGTCGGGCGCGCGGTACAACACGTCGATCGTCGAGGCCCCGCCGCGCGTCCGTCCGGTGTGATTGGTCACCAGCGCCACCCGCTTCCCCCGCAACGGCCGGAACCCCTGCTCGACCAGCACGTCGATGCCGCATTTGGTGTTGAGCGGCGAGCCCGGGCGCGCGGCGTCGGCGCGGCCCTGTGCAGGCCGAGCCTCAGGAACGGCCGCAACGGCCGGCGGACGCGGCGACGCATCCACGATCGCCGCCGCCGCGAGCGTCGCCACCTCGGACCGAAGCGCCGTGGGCGACCCGCCGCGGCCGTCGGGATGCAGCCGGCTGGTCAGCACGACCACGAAGGTCGAGGTCTCGGGATCGATCCACAGGCTCGTGCCGGTGAACCCCGTGTGGCCGAAGCTCTCCGGACCGAACAGCGTGCCGCGCGGGGCGCTCTGAACCGTCTGAACGTCCCACCCCAGCCCGCGGCGCTCGTTCGCCGGCGTGTGGCCCGGATCGATCATCGCCCGGACCGCCAGCGGCGACAGGATGCGGCGACCGTTCGGCCCGCGTCCGCCGTCGAGCAGTGTCTGGGCGTAGACCGCCAGGTCGTCGGCCGTGGCAAACAGCCCCGCATGGCCGGCGACCCCGCCAAGTGCCCGCGACCTCGGGTCGTGCACCACCCCGCGCAGCATCGCCCCGCCGCGAGACTCGGGCTCAGTGGGCGCAATCCGCTCGACCGGGACGGCGGGATGAGATTCGTCCCCAATCCGGCGAAACCGCGTATCCTTCATCCCGAGCGGCTCGAAGATCCGCTCGGCGGCGAACGCGTCGAGCGGCTTGCCGCCCAGCCGCTCGACGACCCGGCCGAGGATCAAAAAGCCCACATCCGAGTAGACAAACCGCTCGCCGGGCGGACGCACCAGGTCGATCTCGGCGAGCCGCTTCCAGGCCGCGTCGGCACCGTCCTTGTAGTCGCCGATCGGGTCGTCCGGGATCAATCCCGCGCGGTGGCGGAGGAGCTCCTCGATCGTGATCGCGCCCTTGCCGTGGTTGTCGAACTCGGGCAGCACCCGGCCCAGGCGATCGCCCAGCCGAAGCTTCCCCTCCTCGATCAGGAGCATGATCGACGTCGCCGTGGCGACGGGCTTGGTGAGCGAGGCCATGTCAAAGACCGTGTCGCGGGTCATGGCCTCGGACCGCGGCACGACCGCCCGCTGCCCGGCGGCGCGAGCATACGTGATCGACCCCTTGCGGCCGACCAGCACGACCGCGCCTTTTACCTGCTTGCGATCGATAGCGCGATCGATCGCCCCGTCGATCCGACCGAGTCGCTCGGGATCAAATCCCACCGAGGCCGGGTCGGCCGAGGGCAGTTGTGCGTGAGCCGCCGGACCAAGGACCAATCCTGCGAGAACAACGACCACGAGGAAGATTTGCCGGCGCCTCACTGTGCGTTTCTCCGTCCGCCCACCGCTCTCGACCGGGCCGCACGCCGCGGTCCCGAGCCGCCATGGTGGACCGCTCGGAGGGCGGAGTCAATCCTCCAGCCGGAGCCGGCGAAACGCCGTCAGGCCGGCACCGCCGGCAGGATCGAGATCACGGTCCAGGTGATCCCCAGCGCGCGGCCAGGGCGGTCGATCCAGGATCTCTCCGTCCGCCATGATGTCGCGCATGCCGACGAAAGCCACGGCGATGGCGGCGATCAGGATGAAAGGTCGCCCAGCCCGAAACGCCGCGGCTTCTGGAGCATTGGAGAGATCCCGTGGATGGCGGGCCGAGGCCCTCGCTGATCGGCCGTGCGATCCTCGCCCGGTAATGGCCTGACCCGCGGACTCGTCGGACTCGCTCGCCAGCGCGTCAACCCGGGCCATTAGGTGCGCGAAGTGTCCGGCCCTCGGCCTCGGACTCGCTCGCCAGCGCGTCAACACTCATCGTGCCGGAGCCGACCCCAGTGGGCAAGGTCGGCGATCGTCCGTTGAAGTCGACGCTGGATCATTGCTCCTCCGGCGTTTCCTGTCCCAGGCGATCCGCCAGCGAGCCGAGGAAACGCTCCACCTCCGGCCCCACGATCTCGCGAAGCACCTCGCTGGCCAGGACCGCCCGGATGACCGCCTCGCGGACCTCGGGGGCCGTCAGGTCCCGTAGGACTTCGCCGCCCGGTTCGTGGAGCACGGAGGCCAGAGCATTCTCCGCGGGCGTGCCTGCCGCGTTGAGGCACCAGCCGACCCATTGCATGGGCTGGGTGTAGCCGCGGATATAGCCCGCGATCAGGTCGTCCGGGGGGCGATCACTCAAGGGAAGGGCTCCGGTCGATTGCGAATGCCGGGGGCCGGCGCGTGAAGAGTTTGGTCCAGAAGGCTCCAGGGCCGTCTTGTAGGATGGGAATTGCCCACCATTTCAACGCCCCGGCCGGTGGGCAAGCCAATCGCCAGGCGCTCCAACGCTCCTGATCGCTTGCGTCCGGGCCGGTCGCCTGCAACGATGGTTCGAGCGAGAATCGATCCTTTCGGAGGCCCGGTGATGAATCCGATTCGTCGATGTCGAGACGCTACGAGGATTTTCGCCCTCCTCGTCCCGGCGTTCGTCCTCCCGGTCGTCCGCGCCGACGAGCCGGGGTTCAAACCGATCTTCAACGGGAAGGACCTCACCGGCTGGCGGTCGGGTGCCGCCGAGCTTGCCGGAAAGACCGCCTCCGACGACGGCCGGTTCGCGGTCAAGGACGGCGTCCTCATCATCACCGGATCGAAGGACAGGCCCCCCAGGATGGCCGAGATCGACACGGTCGAGTCGTACGACGGCGACTTCACCCTCCGCCTGGAATTCCGCGCCTCGCGGGATGCGAATAGCGGCCTGCACCTGCGGGACAAGGCCTTCGCGCACCAGCTCCAGATCCGCGATTACCCCCGCGTCGGCCCGTACAAGATGCTCAGGAACTACAAGGACGGCGACTGGAACGCGATCGAGGTTGTCGTCACCGGCACCAGGGCCCGCTGCACCTGCAACGGCGAGCTGCTCGAGGCCGCCCTCGTCATCCCCGGCCACGGTCCCCTGGCCCTGCAATCCGAGACCAACGTCGTGGAATACCGGAACATCCGCGTCAAGCGGTAGGGCGACCGGCGGAAGATAAATGACCCGCTCCCGCCGGAGTCATACGAGGACACTCCTCGCCGAACACCACCTGGTTCGGGCCCGGCATGCGCGGATCGCTCGGACCGCGGACCGGGCGAACCGGCGACGTGAGTCGCCGGGTTCTTGCTCTCATTCAGGAACCCGCTGATGCTTTCCGATCGCGTCGGGAGGGCGAGGCTCCTGCCGAGCTGCAGGGAAGGCTCGGCAGGAGCCTC
>DAIDHB010000286.1 GCA_027452145.1 Planctomycetales bacterium | reverse complement strand
GACCGGTCCGGCGTCGTCCGCGCCGTCGCCGTCGCCTTCGCCGTCGCCGTCGCCTTCGTCCCCGCCTGTCTCGCTGACGCCGCCGGTCGAGAGCCCGGCGGCCGGCGCGGGTGGGAACCCGCCGCCCGCGAGCGATGCCCTGGTGCCCGCGGCCCTGAAGGGGCCCGACGCGCCGAACGCATCGGCCAGTCCGGCGGGACCGTCGCCCGCGAGCGAGGCTCCGGCCGTCGAGCCGTCGCCGTCGCCGGCACCGGCACCGTCGCCGTCGCCATCATCGGCTCCCGCGTCTGCTCCTGCTCCGGAGCCGGCCCGGTTGCCCTTGGCCGTCGGTGCCGAGCCGGAGGCCGCCCCGCTGCCGCCGCTCGGCGGCAACGCCTCGGCCATCCCGGCGCACCGCGAGAGCGCCGAGGCGGCACCGACCGCGGCGGGTGTCGAATCCGCCTCGCCGACCACGGCTGCTGCCGCGGCTGCCCCCACCCCCGCGGCCGACGCGGCCGCCCCGGCGGCGGATCCGATCCTCAGCGACCTGCCGCCGCTGCCGACCGACCTGGGGCGCGACAGTGGCCCGGCTGCGCCGGTCGCCGCTCCGGCCGATCCGGTGCCGGGCGCGACGGCGCCGGCATCGACGCCGCCCACCGGGGCGACGGACCCCAGCCTGAATCCGAGTCCGAATCCGGCCCCGGCGCCCGCGGGCGAGGCCGGCGCCACGCCCGGAACTGACGCGGCGCCGCCCGCCGATCCGAACGCGCTGCCTCCGTTGCCGGGCGACATGGGCACCGGCGCATCCGCTCCGGCTCCGGCCCCGGCTCCGGCGGCCGCGACGGTGCCCGCCTCGGCGACGAGTGGCGAGGCGCTGCCGCAGCTTCCCGAGGACGGTGCGACCAACCCCCGGGCCGCGGCTCCGACGCCGGCCCCGGCCCCCGCCGAGACCGCGGCGCCCGCGCCCGCTCCCGCGCCGGCGCCGGCCGAGGGCGCCGCGACCCCCGGTGAGCAGCCGACCCCCGGGCCGCAGCCGGATGCGCCCGCCGCAGCCGGTGATGCCAGTGCCGGCGCCAGTCCCAGTGCCGGCGTGGGCGAGGGTGCCGCCGCCGACCCGGCCGCGAACGCCATCCCGGCCGCACCCGAGGCTGGGCCTGGGGCCATGCCGACGCCCGGCGCCGCGACGGAACCCGGGCGGATGACCCGCTCCTCGGCCGACGCGAACTTCGTGCTGCCGACGCAGAATCTCCCGCCGTCGACCTTGCGGCCCACCGAGGAGGCCCGGGTCGCCGAGATGATGAAGCGGCTGGAGCGCGACGAGCAGCTCCGCAACCAGATGATGGGCCGGGCGGCGCAGCGCGGCCGCGGCCGCGATGATGACGGCGGAGGCCAGGGACTCCGCGGCGAGGGGAGCACGTCCAATCTCCAGAGCCAGACGTACGACATCAGCCGCGCCCCCAGCCCGGCCGAGGCCCGGCCGATCAAGGCGATCCCCGTCCCCGAGGACTGGGTCCCGCTGGCCGCGCGGAACTGGAGCCCCCAGCGCAAGTACTTCGCCGCGGCGGCCACGTGCCACCTGCCGCTGTACTTCCAGGATGCGGCGCTGGAGCGCTACGGCCATTCGGTCGAGCAGTTCGTCGGGCCGATGGGCCGGTATCTCACCTACCCGGTCGACGACCCCAAGCAGTCCACCCAGCGGAACCAGATCATCCAGCCGTTCTTCTCGGCTGGTTTGATGGCCCTCCAGATCGCGGCCTTGCCGTACAACGCGATCATGGACCCGCCGTGGGAAGCCCAGTATGACCTGGGCTACTACCGCCCCGGCGACGTGGTGCCGGTGGATGTCTACTGGCTCCCGCTCCACGGCTACGGCCCGCCGCTGCGGGGGAATAGCTACTGATCCACGAACCCGCTGATGCGATCTGGTTCCCGGGAGGGCGAGGCTCCTGCCGAGCCTTGCCTCACAGCTCATCGGGAGGCTCGCCCTCCCGACCCGATCGGAAAGCATCAGCGGGCTGGTGAATGAGAGCCCGTCCCGCAAGGGCGGTTGGAGGCCCCCGGTTGGTGGGCGATGGTAACTCTGCCATGTTGGGCGCGGGTCTCCTGACCCCGCCCATAAGCCGGACCGAAGGTCTCCCGAGATTCCCCGGGCCTGCACTCGCGCGGGAGACCTTCGGTCGGGCTTCGCGGCGGGGTCGGAGACCCGCGCCGAACAGAGATCGTCGCGAGAATCCCAAGCGCCCCGCCCACCCGTTCCAAGCCGGTGGGCGGGGCCTTCTCGTTTTCGAAGGGCTCGTTGATCCTCCGCCGGTCGCGCCGTCACGTCGCGCGTGGCGTCAGACGCCCTCGCCCTCGATCCTCCGCGCCGTCGCATGTTCCTCGTCCAGTTCGGGCCCGGCGGCGGAAGGCACGTGGGCCGTCGGTCCGGCGGGCGACCTCGGCCGCGGACGTTGCGGCGGGCGGGCGGAGGTGGACCAGTCGGCGGTCTCGGGGATGCGGCCCAGGCAGTCGTCGAACGTGCCGACTACCCAGAGGAACAGCACGCCCGCGAGTCCCCAGATGCCCATGATCCAGGCGATTATCGGCGGTACGATCGTCGTGAGGACCAGGCCTCTGACAACGACGCTCTCCCGCGAGACGGCGATTGTCCCGGCGAGCACGCCGTACGGCGGCGGGGCGCCGAAGATCATCCAGAACTCGCTGATCCTGAGTCGCGCCGCAAGGACGGCGAACGGCCAGGCGACGAACGGCCAGACGACCATCCAGGCCAGGTGGATCGCGACGCACCACGCGACGGCCCACCCGGGCCGGCTCACCCAGGTGGCCAGCGCCAGGCCCAGGCTGGTGATCGCCGCGCCATAGGCCAGCACCAGGCCCAGCAGGGCGAGATATGCCGCCCAGGAGCCGCCATCCAGGAGCAGGGAGATCGACAGGAGCGCCGGCCAGATCGCGACGCTCAAAATCCGCCGGTAGCTGCCCCACCACTTGCCCGCCAGGATCGAGCGCGTCGACATCGGCGTGGAGAGCAGCACATCCAGGCTGCCGCGCACCCGCTCCTCCGCCAGGCTCGTCGCGGCCTGGGTGCTCAGGAGGAACAGGCCGATCGTGACCTGGACCGTGCTGGCGATCGCGACCCTGGCAGCGGTCGGTTCAACACTCGGCATCCCCACGACCCAGAGCCAGAAGATCCCGAGCGCCGCGTACAGGCCCCAGCCCACGCGCATCATCAGGGTCGGCCGGGATCGGTGCCACTCGCGCCAGGCCACCGGGTTATCGTCCATCGACGGGCCCGGAAGCCGCGGCAACCACGAGGGACGGATGAGCCGCAACCGCCGCCGGCGCTGCGGACGACCCACCCGGCTCAGGGACACGCGGCGGACCCGCGCCGTCGCCAGGCCCGTCAGCGCGGCCGAGCCGAGCAGGCAGCCCGCCAGGAATCCCGCATAGGTCTCGATGCCCACCGTGCCGGGCCTCCGATACGGAGCCACGGCCAGCACGAACGGGTTCGACCACTCGGCCGCGTCGTGCAGGAACGTCCAGAGACCCCCCGAGGTCCCCGCGGGCGGAGGCGGACCCACCCCCACCTCGTGTGCGATCGCCAGGATCACCGGCGAAAAAAGCCACACCACGAGGATCATGTACGTCATGACCAGCACCTCATGGGGCTTCCGGCCGAAGACCGAGAGGGTTAGCGCCAGCGAGGAGCCCAGCACCGCGCAGCCGACGGCCACCAGGAACGAGCCGGCCAGTGCCAGCGGGTCGATCCCGCCCAGCAGGGTTGACAGCGCGACGACGGGCAGGATGCTGGCGATCAACCCCAGCACGGGGATCAACCGCACGCCCAGCTTGCCCAGGACGATCTCGGCATTTGAGAGATCCGTGGCCAGCATGTGGTCGAGCGTACCCCGCGCCCCGTCCAGGCAGACGGCCCCGGCCGTCGCCGCCGGCGCGGCCAGCAGGATCAGCATCAACTCGATGACGACCGTCGACTGGTAGAGCTGCGCGCCGTAGCTGGCAAGCTCTCGCAGCGTGACCCGCCCATCCTCGTCGCCGTGGGGCCTTCGGTGGGCCAGCATCATCCCGACCAGGATCATCCCGACGAACGACGTGCGCATCGCGTAGAGCTGCCAGCACCGCGTGGCCGTCAGCCACTCGTAGACGAACACCGGCCCCGGTCCCAGTCGCAATCCCACGTGATGCTCCCGACGAGTTCCGGCATCGTGGCTTCGAACATCCGGCGGAGGTATCCTCGGACTGTAGCAGGAGATCTGACAGATGTCAAAAACGGCCACGATCCGGCCGGATGAGGGGGCTCGATGATGGCTGTGGACCGAGCGATGAGGAGCCTGGCGATCGCGATGCTGCTGTTCGGCGGGGCGTGCCTACCGGCGCGGGCGCGGGCCGCCGCGGCGGAGATCGACCTGACCCGCGCGGTGATCGTGGTGCCCGACGGCCTGTCCGGCCCCGAGGAGAAGGCGGTGCGCGTGCTGGTCGAGGAGGTCGAGGCGCGGTCGGGAATTCGCTGGGACGTGATGCTCCGCTGGCCCACCGGCGAGGTGCCCGTGGTCGCGGTCGGTCCGTTGCGATTGCTCCGCGCCGAGGCCGGCCCGCTGCGCGACCAGGTCCCGCCTCGGCCGGCCGCCGGGGATGCCCGCGACGGCTACACGATCCGCACGATTGCCGATGCCGCACGCCGCACGCCGCCGACCGTTCTCGTCGCCGGCAATGATTCGCGCGGCGTGCTGTTCGGCGTCGGGCGGCTGCTGCGCTCGCTCCGGATCGATCGCGGCAAGGTCGCGCTGCCCGAACGGATCGAGCGGACCGAGGCGCCGAAATACCCGCTGCGCGGGCACCAGCTCGGCTACCGGCCCAAGACGAACTCGTACGACGGCTGGGACCTGCCGCAGTGGGACCGTTATATCCGCGAGCTGGCGCTTTTCGGCACCAACGCCGTCGAGCTGATCCCGCCGCGCTCGGACGACGACGACGATAGCCCGCACTTCCCGCGGCCGCCGCTCGAGATGATGGTCGGCATGTCGCGGATCGCGGCCGAATATGGGCTGGACGTCTGGATCTGGTATCCCGCGATGGACCGCGACTACTCGGACCCGAAGACCGTGGCGCACGCCCTGGAGGAATGGGGCGCGATCTTCCGCGCCTTGCCGAGGATCGACGCGGTCTTCGTGCCCGGCGGCGACCCCGGCCACACGCGGCCGAAGTACCTGATGGCGCTCCTGGAGAGGCAGGCGGCCAACCTGCGGCGCTATCACCCCGAGGCGAAGATGTGGGTCTCGCCGCAGAGCTTCTCCGAGGAGTGGCTCAGGGAGTTCGTGGCGATCGTGAAGACCGAGCCGAGCTGGCTGGCGGGCGTCGTGTTCGGGCCGCAGGTCCGCATCAGCCTGCCCGAGCTGCGCGCGGCGATACCGGCGAGGTATCCGATCCGGGATTATCCCGATATCACCCACAGCCTGCGGTGCCAGTATCCGGTGCCCGACTGGGACGTCGCGTATGCGCTCACCGAGGGACGCGAGGTCATCAACCCCCGGCCTCGCGACGAATCGGCGATCTTTCACGCGTTCGCCGACCGAACCGTGGGCTTCATCACGTATTCCGAGGGGTGCAACGATGACGTCAACAAGTTCGTCTGGAGCGCGCTGGGCTGGGACCCGTCGGCCGATTTGCTCGAGGCTTTGCGCGACTACGCCCGTTGCCTGATCGGCCTGCCGGAGGACCAGGCGGATGGCTTTGCCCGGGGGCTGTTCGCGCTCGAGCAGAACTGGCGCGGGCCGCTGATCGCGAACAGCTCGGTCGAGACGACGCTGGAGCAGTTCCGCGAGCTGGAGCGCCGGGCCTCGCCGCGGGCGCTGGCGAACTGGCGGTTCCAGCAGGCGCTCTACCGGGCCCATTACGACGCGTTTGTCCGCAGCCGGCTGATCCACGAGACCGACCTTCAGGAGCGGGCGCTCGACCGCCTGCGCGCGGCCCGCGCGACGGGATCCCTGGCCGCCATGGATCGGGCTCAATCCATCCTGGAACTCGCCCGGACCGAGCCGGTCGCGACCGACCTGCGGGCGCGGGTGTTCGAGCTGGGCGAGGCGTTATTTCAGAGCATCCGGATGCAATTGAGCGTCCCGCGGTATCGGGCGATCGCGGTGGGCCGGGGCGCGAACCTCGACACGATCGACCAGATCCTGAACGACCGCGAGTGGCTCGAGGGCCGCTTCGCGGCGATCCGCAGGCTGGGGTCGGAGGCCGAGCGTCTGAAGGCGATCGACGCGATCGTCGACTGGACGAACCCCGGACCCGGGGGCTTCTACGACGACCTGGGCAATCCGATGCGGCGGCCGCACCTGGTCGCAGGCCCGCCGTACGCCGACGACCCGGCGTCGCTGCGAGGGCCGATGACGGCCTTCGACCAGGACCCAGGCTGGCGCCGGAGCTGGTGCCGTCACGCCGGCACGCTGTTTGGCAAGCCGCTCCGGCTGCATTATGACGGCCTCGACCGCGAGGCGAGCTACCGCGTGCGCGTCGTCTACACCGGCGATATGTTCCAGGTGCGCGTGCGACTGGAGGCCGACGGCTCGGCCGAGGTCCATCCCTATTTGCTCAAGCCGCGCGACATGACGCCGGTCGAGTTCGATATCCCTCGCGCGGCGACCGCGGATGGGTCGCTCGACCTGACCTGGACGGCCGAGCCCGGCCGCGCCGGCAACGGCCGCGGCTGCCAGGTGGCGGAGGTGTGGCTGATGCGGAAGTAGCGACCCGCGGTCGCGTTGGGGCCCAATAACAAATATTGCTAATCCCCGAACCCAGGCGTACGATTCAGCCGGGGGACATTTTGAGACCCGGGGGAGTTATGTCGTTCATGAACGTGTCGCTGGCGCCGGAACTGGAGCAGTCTGTTAACCTCAAGGTCTAGAGCGGACTGTATCACTCGGCGAGCGAGGTGATCCGCGAAGGACTGAGACTCCTGCGTGAGAAGGACGAGGTCCACCAGAGGAAGCTCCAGGCGTTGCGGCACGATATCCAGATCGGCCTCGATCAGGCGAACCGCGGCGAGCATTCGTCTTTCGACGAGAAGGCGATCGAGGCGATCCGATCGAAGGGGCGCAAGCGGCTGGCGGGCCAGGGGAAGTTGAAGACTTCGACTGAATACTCCGGGCGGGATTGATTCCTTGCGATGGCTACAATTTACCGATCCATGCGACGCGCGGACGATAATCGACCCGTGGTTGGTTCAAACTCCAAGGAACTCGGAGTCCGGGTGCCGCCGAACCCGAACGCCGATATCGATCTCGATGAGAGCGGCAAGGTGATCCTGAACGGCAAGGGAATGTCGGTTGCTGAGAACTGGAGGGACTTGCCCCCTCACCTGATCCCGATGCGGTTGAGGTCCAGGCTCCCCGGCGCAGCCGGCTCAGACAGATTGGCCTGCTTCGTCCATGGTAGCGGTCCATTCCACGAAGGTCCAATCAACGATCGGCTTGCTCTGGTCCTCAAGGCGCACAACACACGGGCCGGGAACGTGGTCCCTTCGCGATTGGATGAGGTACAGTCATTCCAGGACGACCTCGCGGCGACCCGATCCGAGTGGTCGATCGAGGAGTCATGAAAATGTCCAACCAATTCTTTCAAAATGCTGATTTCGTGGAATACACGAAACTCCTCTACGAGCTCCACTCGGCGATGCGGGAAAGCGGAGACGAATCGACGGAGGCGGAAAAGATCCGGGACCGCATGGACGAGCCGGGAAGTCGCCTTTCTCCGGATGAGATCGCCGTTGTTCAGGGGATCTCCGCTGACTTCTATTCGGTCGCCGATCCCTTGCCGACCGCCATCCTGCCTCGGACCGCGGAGGTCAACGTCGACCTGGTCGCGGTGAGGAGGGCACGGGATACCCGGGACTTCCATCTCGCCCTGGATGTCCTCAGGCGCCGCGCCGCGCATCTGGAGCCGTCGGCGGTGTCCTTCCTGCGAGGCAGGATCTGGATGGCCGCCGGACAGCCCGCGATCGCGGCCCTGTTCCTCGAGCGGGCCGCCGAGTTGCAGCCGGCCAACCCCAGTTATCGATCGATCGCACTGGAGGTGCTCTCCGCCGCCGATCCCCAGAGGGCCCGGCAGCATGCCGGCGAGATCCTCCGCAATAGCGAGGATCAACCGGCACGCCTGGTCCTGATCGCCTGCCAGATCCTCTACTTCGAAGCCCGCGAATCCTCGGACGAGTCCACAAGGTCAACGCTGGAATCCGTCGTGACCGCGATCCGCGGCGCGATGGACCGGATGATGATATCGGGCGAGGATCAGACACTCCCCGGGCTCTTCCTGCATGCGTTCGCGCTGCTCGGCCAATGCTTCGAGTTGCTCGGCGATCATGCGGGGGCACGGAAGTGGTACGATGAAGGCCTAAGGCTCAGCCCGGACGACCCTTTGCTCCTGACGCTGCGAGGCATGCAGCGTTATGGCGAGGATTCACCCGGGGCCGTCGCGGATTTCGAGCGAGCAATTCGGCGGGGCTCGGATTCGGTGTGGCCCTATTACTTCCTCGCCCATCATCATCTGCTGAGCAGAAATTTTCAGGAGTGTCTCGACACGAGCACCAAAGGATTGCAGCGCGAGGCAACCGACAGCGTTCGAGCCGATCTCCAGGAATGGATCGCGATCAGCTCCGCTTCCCTGGGCGACCCCAGGCCGGTCGTTGAAGCGTGGTTTCAACAAGCCCTCAGGCTTGCCCCGGATCATCGGAGGATCAGAGCGAATTACGAGCTGTATATCCAGAGTCAGGCCTCGGAGCCGGATTGGGACACGCCCACAAGCACCGAGGTTGGTCGGTCGGGCCGGCAGGGATTCAAGGTGAACGTGCAAAACGCCGCATGATACGATGCTGATGCGAACGTCAGTGTTGCCAGATCATTGATCGACTGGGGAGATAAGATCAGCGCGCCAATGGAGGTGGGCCGATGAGAGGACTCCTTGCGAACGGCGTCGTGGCAGTTGCGGTGTCATTGGCGCCGGCGGCGCTCGCGGATGGCCCCGCGTCAGACGGCAAGGAACCCACGCCGACCAGCCGCCCGGCCGCCCCCGCCATGCCGCCCGAGCTGGCGCGTCGGGTGCAGGCGGTCGCCGACGCGGTGCTCGATCATCATGTTGATCCGCCGGTGCGTCAGCAGATGGTCCTCTCGGGGATCAAGGCGCTGTGTCGCGCGGCCGGCGTGGCCGAGCCGCTGGGGCTGGGCCGGCGGGTTTCGGCGATCACGACCGCCGAGCAGCTTGACGGGTTGCTCCGGGACGTCTGGCCGAAGGCGGCCGGGCGGCCGATCAAGGCGCAGACGCTCGAGGAGGCCCTGTTCGAGGGGCTGCTCGCCGATGTGCCCGGCGGGGCCGAGGTGATGACCGCCAGAGAGGCCAAGGTCGCCGAGCAGATGGCCGGCAACCGGTATGTCGGCCTTCAGATCGCGCTGACCATGGATAAGGAGCACGGGCCCGTGATGGCCAGCGTCTTCCCGGGCGGGCCGGCAGCCCGCGCGGGAATCGCGGCTGGCACGGTTATTGAGTCGATCGACGGAACCCCGACAAAAAGCAAGTCGCTGCGCGAGATCGTCGACCGCCTTCGCGGCGACGAGGGGACCGAGGTCACGCTCTTGCTTCGCGGTCCGAACGACGCGGCGTCCCGGACGATCCGGCTAAGGCGCGAGGCGCTGGCCCGCACCACGATCACCGGTATCCGCGAGAATCCCCCCGGCGACTGGCAGCTCCGCCTCGACGGGCCCGATCCCATCGGCTACCTGAGAATCACCGAGATCACCGGCAGCACACCGCACGAGCTGCGCAAGCTGGCCGGCCGAATGGAGAGCCTCGGGCTGCGGGCGCTGGTGCTCGACCTGCGCTACTTGCAAGACGACCGGGGCGAGTCCGCCCATCCGGCCGTGCTGCTGGCCGATAGCCTGCTCGAGGGCGGAACGATCGGTCGGATTCGCACGGCGAAGGGCACGACGATCTACCAGGCCGATGCCGACGCACTCTTCCGCGGCTGGCCGATCGCGGTGCTCGTCGATACCGTAACCTCGGGCTCGGCCGAGTGGCTCGCCGCGGTGCTCCAGGACAATCATCGCGCCGTCGTCGTTGGTCGACCGACCCGGGGCGGCCGGATCATGACCGGGCCCGATCCGGCGAGCCCGGGTCGGATCGTCCGTCGAGACGCCCCCAGCGCGGCACCTCGGCAAGGCGACTCGCGGCAGGTCGTCATGGCTTCCATGAGGACGATCGTCCCCGTCGGCGACGGGCCCATGGCACTGTCGATGGTGACCGGAATCCTCGAGAGCGGCGGCGGACGAAGCCTGGACGTCGGTCCCGCGAACGCGCCGTCCTTCGCCCGGGGTGTTCAGCCCGATCGTCCGCTGCCGGAGTCGGCCGACCAGCTTCTGGCTCGCAACGGGCCGTCCGGGCGTCCCTTGACGAGGGACGAATTGAAGGCGAGATCCGACGAGTTCAACACCCTGCTTATCAACGAGGGGATCGCCGTTCTTCGCAAGGCCCTGCAAACGCCATGACACCACCGACGATCCGCCGGGCCATCGCCGCGCTCGGCCTGGGCGTGCTCGTGATGATCCCTCCTGCTGCGTCCGCCGTGGACGGGCCGGGCTCGCTGGCCCGGAGGATCCGCCGGCCCGTCGCGCTGGCGATCGTCGACGGCGGCAAGACCGTGCTCGTTGCTAATAGCAGGAGCGGCAGCCTGTCGATCGTCGACGCCGACAACCGCCGCGTGGTTGCCGAGTGCGACATCGGCCGAGGATTGTCCGACCTCGCCGCGCTGCCGGATGGCCGCCGCCTGCTGGCCGTCGATCGCGCGGCGGGCGAGCTGCTGCTGGTCGAGTACCGCGATAGGTCGGTCCGCGTCGTCGGGCGGGTCGCGGTCGCGCCCGATCCGGTCCGCGTCGTCGCGATCGAGGGCGGCTCGATGGCCGTCGTGGCGTCGACCTGGTCGCGGCGGCTGACGTTCGTCGGCCTGAAGCCGCGGGCCCCGCAGGGTACCGGGCCCGAGTTGACGATCGCAGGTAGCCTCGATCTTCCCTTCAGCCCGCGCGAGATGGCCTCCTTCGACGGGGGCGCGCCGGTCGTCGTTGCGGACGCCTTCGGCGGCCGGCTGGCGGTCGTCGATCCGCATCACCGGGCGGTTGAATCGCTCCGCAACCTGCCGGCGCACAACATCCGCGGGATGGCCTTCTCGCCCGACGGCCGGACGCTGCTCCTGACCCACCAGGTGCTCAACCGGCTGGCTCGCACGACGTTCGACGACGTCCACTGGGGCCAGTTGATCCGCAATCACCTGCGGGTGCTGCGGGTCGAGGCGCTGCTGAAGCCCGGTACCGATGCCGCGCTGCTCGACGGCGGCCGGCTGTTCGACCTGGGGGACGTGGGCTATGCGGCCGGCGACCCGGGTGCGATCGCGATGAGCCGGCGGGGCGAGGTGATCGTCGCGCTCGAGGGAATGGACGAGGTCGCATTGTCCGCGGGCGTGGGCGAGGGAGCGCACCGGATCGTCGTGGGCCGCCAGCCGTCGGCCGTGGCGATCAGCCCGGATGGAGTGCTCGCCTATGTCGCCGACGCGCTGGATGACACGATCTCGGTCGTGGTGATGGCGACCGGCCAGCGGCCGTCGACGATCGCGCTGGGGCCGCGTCCCGAGCTCACCGCAGCCGACCGCGGCGAGCGGCTGTTCTCCAGCGCCCGGCTGTCGCATGACGGCTGGATGAGCTGTCAGAGCTGCCACACCGACGGGCACACGAATGGCCTGGCGTGCGACACGCTCGGCGACGGGTCATACGGGGCGCCCAAGCAGGTGCCGAGCCTCTTTGGCGTGGCGTCGACCGGCCCGTGGACCTGGACCGCCTCGATGGGACGGCTGGAGGACCAGGTGCGCAAGTCGATCCTCACGACGATGCACGGCACGAAGCTCTCGGACGAGCAGGTCGCCGATCTGACCGCCTATCTCGCCTCGCTCGATGTCCCCGCGCCTCGGCCGGCGAGACCAATCCCGGACGCCGCCGCCGCCATCGCCCGCGGCCGCGAGGTCTTCGCCGCGCGGAAGTGCGCCGGCTGCCACGAGCCGCCCTCCTATACCACGCCGGGCAAGTACGATGTGGGCCTGGCCGACGAGGCCGACAACCGCGAGTTCAACCCGCCGTCGCTCCGCGCCGTCGGCCGCCGGGATGCGTTTCTCCACGATGGCCGCGTGCGGTCGATCCGCGACGTCTTCGCCGCCGAGCACCACCCCCGCGGCCTCGAGCTGTCGCCCCGCGAGATCGACGACCTCGTGGCATTCCTGGAGTCGCTGTAGGCGAGGGGCCCGGAGTGGGAATGCACCGCGGAAGTTCAGGATGGTGAGCCGCGGAATGAGGAGAAGACAGGAGAAGAGCAACCGCGAAAAACGCGAGATTCGCGAAAAGGATTCAGAATCGTTGGTCCGTGTAGAACCTTCGACATGGCCAGTTTTTTTTCGCGTCTTTCGCGGTTAGAGTCTGTCCCGGAACGGCTCGGAGCCCCCGTCAGGGGGCGGTCGGACGTAGCCGGGGGGCGCCAGTTCCCCGGGGTCGGACCACCGCGTGATACACCGAATCCACGCGGCCGGGGGGTGACACAGATGGCGGGGAGATGAGGGTTCGTCTGGGGTTCCGGGGGGCTGACGCCCCCCGGCTACGTCCTGGCGCCCACTTCGTGGGCTCCCGGGACAGTCCCTTACCTGCGTCATCCGCGGACAATCCGTTCCGCCCTCTGTCCTGAGCAGCGATGAGGCTGGTCAATGCCTCGCGCCGGCGGCGACGCGGCCGTTGCCGGCTGCTTCCTTCTTCTGGTCGCGGGGCTGGCGGAACTCGGGGGCGTCGAACATCCCGGGCTTCGACGGCTTCGGGTCGCGGGGCAGGAGGTCCGGCAGCATCGCGGTGTTGTAGGCCCACGCCGCGAGGACCTTGGCGCCCTGGTTGATCTCGTCGGGATAGACCTTGTCGAAGGTGTCGCTCTCGGTGTGGTGCGTCTTGCGGTACTCGGCCATGTCCTGGACCACGGCGAACGCCGGCACGCCCTTCGGCAGGAACGACTGGTGGTCCGTGCCCATCATCGTTCGCATGCTCAGCTCCTCCAGGTTGACCGCCTCCTTGAACGGCTCGACGACCCTGTCCATGACCTCGCGGAGATCGTAGCGGCCCTGGAGGCCGATGCTCTTGACCTTGCCCGTGCCGGTGTCGTGCACCAGCACGGCGGAGATTCTGTCCATCTCCTTCTCGTGAGTCTCGACGTACGCGCGTGAGCCGTGCAGCCCCTGCTCCTCGCCCGAGAACAGGACGAACCGGATCGTCCGCCTCGGCCTGACGCCCACGGCCTTGAGCGCGCGGGCCGCCTCGAGCACGGCCATGATGCCGGTGCCGTCGTCGGTGGCGCCGGTGCCCAGGTCCCAGCTATCGATGTGGCCGCCGATGATCACGACCTCGTCGGGCTTCTCGACGCCGGGGATCTCGGCGACCGTGTTGTACACCTCGACCGGGCCCTCGCTGAAGGTGTTCTTCAGGTCGACCTCGATCTCCACCGGCCCGCGCTTCAGGAGCCGCCAGAGCAAGCCGTAGGACTCGGTGGTGAGGAACGCCTCGGGTGCCGTGGCCGGCGTGTAGTTGTAGGTCGCGCCCGTCATGTTGACCAGGCCGTGCTCCTTGTTCGAGTCGACGAGCTTGCCGGCGATCCCCTCGGCGGCCAGGAATTTGTCGCGCTCCAGGAAGAAGGCCCGCTGGCTCATCATGTCGCGCATCCGTCGGCGATAGCTGCGCTCGAGGTCCTCGGCCGGCTTCCTCGGCGAGGGCTGGATGGAGACCTCGTTCAGCAGGACCCACGCGCCCCTGAGCTTCCCCTTGTAGGCGGCCAGCTCGTCGATCGACTGCGCCTTGACGTGTACCACCGGCCCGCGGACCGGCCCCTTCGTCGAGGGGCTCCAGCCGGCCGATTCGAGGAGGATCCGCTGCTCGACCGGGACGACCACGCGGCCTTTTGCCTCGCCGCGGGTCCAGGAGCGCTCGATCGTCCAGGGCTCGAGGTGCGCGTTGCTCAGCCCGTACTGGCGGAAGCGGTCGCGGGTCCAGTGGTTGGCCCGGTTCAGGCCCGGAGAGCCCGTGAGCCGCGGCCCGATCATGTCGCAGAGATACTCGATGTTGGCCATCAGCTCGGAGTTCCTGTCGATCTCGTCGAGGATCGCCTGGGTGACGGCCTTCGCCTCGCCACCGGGCTCGGGCACCGACGCCGACGAGAACGCGGCGCTTGCCGGCTTGCCGCGAGCGGGCGCGGGCGTCTTCTCCGCCGCTTGCTGCGCGGCCGCCGCGGCCGGCAGGGCCGCGATCGCGGCGAGGAACGTGAGATGGGTCAGTCGCATGATCGTATAGAACTCCCCTGATGTGGTCTTCGATCGGATGACTCTGGTCGTCTCGCTCGACCCGGCGCCGCCGCGCCGCCCGGGAGAGTCGGGCCCGCGCGGCCGCCGCCGGCTGGTCGTCACGAGTATGACCGAGTCGCAAGCGGGCGTCCACCGCCTGGGCATGAGGGGAGGTCGGGATATCGAGGGGCGCCCCCGACCGTCGGCCCGGCCCGGCGCCGTCGGGGGTAGGAACGGCCTCTCACCGCCGCCGCAGGAATCGGGCGGACAGCGCGGCGAGGTCGCCGCGGCCGGCCGGTACGAGCAGGTATCCGGCGGCATACGCGGCCGAGCACACGGCCAGGTGCGCGACCAGCAAGGTCGTGCGCGCCCCCGGGGCCGCGACCGGGCCCGGCACCGGGATGGCCAGTTGCAGCGTCCCGCTCGCGACGAGCAGGGCCGCCGCGCCGGCGAGCGGAGCGGCGAGCGTCCGCTGGAGATAGGTCCGCGCGTCGATCTTCAGCTCGCGGAAGACGTACCATCCCGGCACCAGCAGGTTCGAGAAGAACGTCGTCAGCACGGTGCCCCAGATCACGCCCGAGACGCCCAGCCGCCAGGTCAGGTAGCAGCTCAGCGGCAGGTTCACCGCCGCGCCGGCCAGTGCGGCCACGGCGATCACCTTGATCCGGTTCAGCCCAATCGCCATCTGGACCGGGACCGAGAGGACCAGCGGGAGCGTCGCCAGCAGGAACAGCCGCATCAGGGGCGCCTCGCGTGAGGCGTCATATCCCAGCCGGTCGCCGATCCACAGCGACAGGAACGGGCCCGCGTACATCCAGGCGAGGAGTCCGGCCGGCGCGAGCAGCCCGATGTGCAGCCGCGTGCCGTCGTACTTCACCCGCTCCAGGCCGCGCTCGTCGTTTGCCGCGGCCAGGCTGGCCACGGCCGGCATCACCATGTAGGCCAGCATCCAGCCCGTCTGCCGGAGCTGCACGAACGGTTTGCTGACCACGCTATAGACCGACTCGGCCACCTCGGCCGCGCCCCGGTCGAGCACGAAGCCCAGCACGGTCGTGTCCAGCTTGTCGGCCAGCACCACGCTGATCTGGATCAGCGCGATGTACAGGCTGAAGTGCCCCAGCACCTTGTAGTCGGACCATCTCGCCCCGCGGAAGTGCGGCACATAGCCCAGCTCGCGGGTCATCACCCAGAGCGCCGGGCCGATCCCCAGGCCGATCTGCACGACCGTCTGCGCCACGACCACGTGGAAGAAGTTGAAGCCCCAGCCCAGCCCGGCGACCAGCACCGCGAACCGCAGGATCGTGATGGCGACCTCGAACTTCGGCACGAAGTCATACCGACGCGCCGCCTGGAGCACGCTGGTGATCACGATCGAGACGCCGAAGCACGGCGAGGTCAACGCCTGGAGCCACAGCAGCTTGATCACCAGCGGGTGCGACTCGGGCCGCAGGTGCGCATGCGGCAAGGCCAGGTAGGCCACGGCCAGCAGCGCCGCGGTTTGCACCAGCGCCATCGCCGCGTAGAAGTTCATCCCGCAGGCGATCGACCGATTCACGCCGTCGCGGTCGCCGCGAGTCCAGGCATCCGAGATCTGCCGCTGCAACGCCGAGCTCGCGCCGAACTCGAACAAAAACTGGAAGAAGCCGAACCCCCAGGCAAAGACATAGGCGCCGTTCTGGTCCTTGCCGATCACCTGGAGGACGTAGCGCGTCGTCCAGAGCGAGAACAGCACCTGGAGCGGCACCCGCAGCGCCAGCCAGAATGTCCCGCTGAGCAGTCGACCCAGCACCGGCGGCAGCGTGCGATTCGTCGACATCACGGCAACGGGACCGGCAGGGGCGGGCACGGGGCTGGCCGAACTCACGGGATCCTTCCTCGATGGAGTCACTCTCCGCGGCTCCCTGTTCCTGGAGCGGCCATCATAGCCGGGCCCGGGATGCCCCGGAACCCCAAATCGGCGGCCGCATCAGGTTGGTTGAGCCGCGGCAAGGGGTAGGGCAGGGGACGTGAGGCAGGATGCTTGATCCGATCAGGGGAGCAGGTCCGCCACGGCGACCCGGCCGACCTCCTCGCCGTCGAGCTCGACCGGGACGCTGTCGTCCTGCTGGTAGATGTCGCACCGGGCATAGCCGGCGTTCTTTCCCTTGCCGAAGGGACGCGTGCGCACCTCGACGAGCCGCCGATTGAGGTCGACGATCCAGTAAACCGGGATGCGCGAGGTGGCGTAGCGGCGGAGCTTGGGGCCGCTGTCCTTCGCGTAAGAAGAGTCGGCCACCTCGACCAGGAGCCCCACATCACTACCGCGAGCCAGCCGGGTGCCATAGATCGAATCCGGTCCTCGGAGGATGACGATGTCGGGCAGCGGCAGCCACTGGCCCAGCTTGAGGCGGTGATCCTTGCCCACCACCCATCGCGGCGCCGATGCCAGGGCCAATAGCAGGAGCTGGATTCTCAAGCAGGTCAGAATATGCGGCGGGTTCTCAGCCATGATGAAAGGGATTCCTCCCAGCAGCTCGACCCGATTCTCGCCGAAGACCCCGGCCTCGAGCGCCTTGCGGAACTGCGGCGGGGACATGTGATAAACCCCGTGGATCATCGCCGCTCGTCCTTTCTCCAAATCCGCCGCCCGCCCTCATTCTCACCCCGACGCATCATCCCCAGCATACTCCCTCCGGCCGCGAGAGCCAACGCTAGGCGACCGGGCATCACGGTCCCGACCCGTCGAGCGAAGATTTGCAGATTGTAGCGACCAGTGCGATTGGTCGCAGGAGTGGGGCTCGCGGCGGCGACAGCCGGGCGCCCGGCCCGGCCGATAGACAACCTCGGCGGGCCGGGCATCACGCAGGTCGGGCATTCTTGCCCGACGGTCAAGCCCTGTCAGGCTGGAAAGCCCGACCTGCTTCCTCTCAGGGCTTTCCGGGACGAGGGAGCGTCGCATGGGACCCGCTGCAGCCGCCGAGCCGCCCGCGAGCCCCGTCGGGATCGCCCCATCGCTCGACCGTCGGTTTCGCCTGCTGCTGGTGGCCCTGGTGCTGGCCCGCGGCATCGCCGAGCTCGGCGTGATGCCGCCCTTCGAGGGGTGGGACGAATACCAGCACGTCGGCCACGTGGTGCACGTGCTGGAAACAGGCCGCCGCGCCACGCTCGGGGTCACCGACGTGCCGCAGTCGCTGCTGGCGGCGATGTCGGCGTTTCCCCAGCCCCGCGTCGCACTCCGGCAGATGGGCGCGCGCCCGGCGGCGTCGGGATACGCCGAGTTCTGGGCGAGGCAGGCAAGCGGAGATGGAGCCGCCTCACTCCGGGCACCAGGCGAGGCGCCCAGCTCGATCCGGCTCTACCAGGCGCAGCACTCGTGGTGGTACTACCGGATCATGGCCCCGCTGTTCGCCGCGGCGGGCGGCGTGTCCGACCTGAGAGACTCGGTCGCGGCGCTGCGCCTGGTGAACCTGCTGTTCTCCGCCGGGGCGGTCTGGGTCGCGCTGGGGGTGATCGCCGTGCGAATCCGGTCGCGGTCCGCCGCGGCCTGGATCGGACTGGCCCTCGCCGTACACCCGCTGTTCCTGATGAACGGCGCGCGGGTTTCGAGCGACGCGCCTGGGATCTTCCTGGCCACGCTGACCGTCGCCGTGGCGCTCGGGCTCGACGCTCGGATTTCGGTCGGGCGCTCGCTGGCGCTGGGCGCCCTGGCGGGCGCGGCGATCCTGGCGAAGGCGACCAACTGGAGCCTCGTCCCGTTCCTCGCCGGCTGCTGGCTGTTCGCCGCGATTCGAGGGCGCGGACGAGGTCTGGGTCGAGGGATCATCTCGTACCGGCGAGCGGCCGGCGTGGGCCTGGCGATGGCGATGGGGCTGGCGATCGTGGTCGGGCCCGAGGTCCTGCACAACCTCGCCGCTTACGGCGTGCCCACGCCGATGCAGGAGGCCGTGCTCAACCGCCAGCGCGGCCGGGGCCTGGTCGACCTGGCGCGGACGGCGATGTCGGTCGCGTGGCTGGCGGAGGCCGGGAATCTCTGGTTGCGGGACACGTTCCTCGCCGGCGGCTGGAGCTTCGTCGGCGGGTCGATCCCGGTCCGGCCGCTCTACTCGTGGGCGGCGATCGCCGGACTGCTCGGCTGGGCCTGGCGGCTGGCTTCCGTCGCCCGGGCTCGCCGGCTGCGGCGGCGGATGGATTCGAGCGCCGCAGGCGCCTCGTCGCGAGCGATCTTCGACTCCGCCTGGACGCCGGCGGCCTGCCTGCTTTTCTGTGCCAGCATCACCGCGGCGCTCGGCTATCACGTCGTGCAGTCGCGGCTCGCCTGGGGCCAGGCGACGACCGGCCCGTGGTATGCCTCGGCCGGGCTGCCGTGGTTCCTGGCGCTCCTGATCGCGGGGGCGATGTCCTGGCCCTCGCGCCGGATCGGAGTGGCGATCGCACTGGTCCTGGTGAGCTCGTGCGTGCTCGGCGAGCAAACCCTCCTGTGGACGCGGATGCTGCCGGCCTACTCGGGCGGCGCGGCCGGCTGGGAGGCGCTCCATCGGATCGGACAACTCCAGCCGGGCTGGCTCGGCCCCGCGACCGCCCTGGCGGCGACCGTTGCCGCCGGGTCGTTGCTCCTCGCCGCCCTGGCGACGATCGCCCGGATTCCGACTGCGGCCCCGGCCGGGTCGCCCGCGCCGGTTCCGGCTCCCGTCCCGCCAGCTCCCCGAGGCCCGCACCGGCCGGCCCGGCCCGCGGCCGTTCCGAGTGATTCCGCCCGGAGCAGGTCAGGCTCTCAGCCTGACACGGCGGGACCGCCGGACGGCCGGATGACGGGACGGGACGGGCCCGGCCCGGGCTGGACCGCGTCCGCCTGAGCCTGAGAGGCCGATCTCCCTCGGCCGGATCGGCGTCACGTAGGTCGGGCAGTCTTGCCCGACGCCGGCGACCGGACCGGACCGGACCGCGTCGGGCAAGACTGCCCGACCTACGTTGGGCGGCCCGGGCTGGACCGTCCGACTTCAGGAAGCCGGGCCAATCACCCTGGGCGCGTATCGCGAGCCCGGACCGCTTGATGAAAAAACGAACACCAACGCGACTGCCAGGGCCTGGCGGAATTGGGTTGCTCTGAAAACTCGAGGGCCACGCACAGTAGCACGCGCGCAGCGTATTGCTTTCATCGGTATGGGTGTCGCCCCGGGTCATGAGGCTCGTTTTGCTCAAAACCACCCCCCGGACGCCCTCACGGAGCCGCAAACCGTCGAACGCGTATGAAGGAAAGATGAAGATTGGGTTCGTTCGCGCGATTTCGGGGTGTCTCGAGCCCTCGAATTCCCGCCCGGCTTGGCAATGCACTCATCGTGACCTCCTCGATTGCGAGGAGGCGCTGATCTAGCAGGCGCCTGCTTTTCGCCTGCCCACGACGCATGCCGTGGGCCTGTCCGCGCGCTTTCGCGGACGGTCCCACGCATCATCGTGGATGCATCGCCATCCCGGGCGGGATGGCTTATTTAACGTCGCCCAAATTGCCAAAGACCGACCGACTCCCATATAGACGCCGGCCGTCCGGTTTTATTCCCAACTTTTTTAGGAATTCCTGGTTTTTCCTGGTGGGATCGAGCGGATTGGGAGGGCGGACAGGTCGCGGCGGGCGGTTCGATCCCTCCTGGCGAGCCGGCGACGTGAGTCGTCGGCTCGCCACGGCTGGGCCGGCCGGGATCGGGAGGAGGTTCCTCGTCGTGCCGGATGCCTGGGGCCTGGCCTTATCCGTCAGAAGGTGTCGAGGTCTCGGTCCGGGTCGGGCTTCGGATGCTCGATTTCGGCGGACCTGGGGTCGACGTCCGAGGTCTGGAGGGCTGAGAGGAACCGAAACAGGATCGACAGGCCGACGCCAACCGTCATCGCCGCGGAGGCCGTGAACATGTTCAGGTCCCGCTGGACGAAGTAGATCGAGGTGACGATGGCGCAGGCACCGAAGAGAAGGATCCACGGCGCCATCTTCCACCACCACCGGGCCGCCGGCATGGGGGGCCCGGCGTCGTCCGCTCGATGGCCGCGGAGGAATCGCCAGGAGGCCCAGAGCCCGACGCCGGCGGCCAGCACGCCGGTCCACGCCCGGAACGTGTCGGGCAGGCGCTCCGTCGTGTAGGCGTAGGCGATATAGGTGGCGCAGGCCAGCGGGACCAGCAGCCACGCCTGGTTGCGCCTCACGGTGGAGTCGGAGCCGCCGACCTTCCCGGCCCGATCCCCCCGGACGAACCGCCAGAGCGCCCAGAGCCCGACGCCGGCGGCCACGGTGCCGGTGCACGCCTTGACCGTCGGGTACAGACCTCGATCCGCGTAGACGTAGGCGATGCAGGTGGCGCAGGCCAGCGGGACCAGCAGCCACGCCTCGTTGCGCCTCACGGCGGGACGGCCGGTGGCGCCCCCGGCGCGACGGGCGGGCCTCCCCTCGTGTTCCTCGCGCAGGAAGCGCCAGACCCCCCACGCGCCGGCGCCGATCGCCATCACGGTGAGGAACATCATCAGCGCCTGCACCAGGGACGACGAGGCCCTCGGATCGAAGATGAAGAGATCGGCGGCGATGAGCGCGACCGCGAGCAGGGGGAGCAGCAGCCAGGCCTCTCGGCCGAGCCCGGCGGGGCCGCCCGGACGCTCTCCGAGGACGGGACGGTTCCCGGGCCGTTCGGCGGGGCCGGAGAGCCGCTCGACCCGGGTCTTCACCTCGCTGGCGTGCTGGTAGCGCCGTTCCGGCTCCTTTTCCAGGGCCCGGAAGACGACGTCATCCAGGCGGACGTCCACCCGGGCCCTCTTCGAGGGCGGATCGAACCGGCCGATCGGCAGCTCGCCGGTCAGCATCTCGTAGAAGACGACGCCCAGGGAGTAGATGTCGGCCCGATGGTCCACGTGGAGCGGACGCTCCATCTGCTCGGGGGCCATGTAGCGCAGCGTGCCGACCACCTGCCGCGAGCCGGTGAGGACCGAGTCCGGCGTCATCATCCCCAGTAGCTTGGCGAGGCCGAAGTCGGCGATCTTCACGTTCCCCCGGCGGTCGAGCAGGATGTTCTCGGGCTTGATGTCGCGATGGACGACCCCCTCCTCGTGGGCGTACTGGAGGGCGTCGCAGACCTGCGGGACGATCCGCAGCGCCTCCTCGGGTCGCAGGCAACCCCCCCGCATCAGTCCGCGCAGATTGGCCCCCTCGACGTACTCCATCACCAGGTAGAACAGCCCGCCGCTCTCGCCGAAGTCGTGGACGCCGACGATCCGGGGGTGGGTGAGCCGGGCCATGGCGCGGGCCTCGCGGGCGAATCGCTCGGCGAAGGCCGGGTCGTGGCCCAGCTCCGGCGGCAGGATCTTCAGGGCGACCAGGCGGTCGAGCCGGAGCTGACGGGCCTTGTACACGACCCCCATCCCGCCCCGGCCCAGCAGCTCGAGGATCTCCAGGTGGGGGAAGTGGGGCGCGAGGTCCTCCGGCCGCGGGGGGACGAAGGCCGGGCCGGGGGAAATCGGCGTCGTCGCGCCCGGACCCGGACCCGCGCCGGACCCCGATCCGCGCCGCATGGCTTCACCCAGGAGGCATCCCGGGCACAGGCCCTCGGGGGCGTCGGTCGACAATTCGGTCCCGCATCCGGGGCATCTCAGGGCCTGCGGCATCGGAATCACCTCCTACCTCGCGGTTGGGCGGTCGGTTGTCTCCGTTTCCCTCTAGAGCGCATTGCAGATGGGTGGCACACGGAGGGGCCGGGCCGGCTAAGGGCCTGTACCGGCGGGGCTCCGAGCCCCCGACAGGGGGCGATCGGACGTAGCCGGGGGGCGTGAGCCCCCCGGGTCGGACCGCCGCGCCACA
>DAIDHB010000285.1 GCA_027452145.1 Planctomycetales bacterium | reverse complement strand
CTCCCCGATCGGCGGGCGTGTCCGGTCCGGCGTACCTAACCGACGACTCTCGCCCGCGGGTGACGCGACGACAAGGCGCTAGCTAGAAAGCATCACATCTCCGACAGCCGCAACCGCCGCAGCCGCAACCGCCGCAGCGGCCGCAGATGCCGGAAAACGAGTCGGTGCCGGCCACCGGGCTCAGCTCCTCCTCCGAGAGGTCGCCGCCGGGGCTGGGCGGGAGGACGAAGTGGCGCACCCGGTCGGTATCCTCGACCACACGGATCTCGACGCCGGGTTCCACCTCCAGCCCATGTTCGGAGAGGACGGAGCCTGGGTCCGCCATCAGCCGATCCCTGAAGTCCGCATCGGCCCAGGCCCGGGCCACGATCAGGCTCCACGCCTTCTCCTGGGCGCGCTCGCGTTCGGCGACGATCACGATCCTCCTCCTCTCATCGGGATGGGTCGGAATGGAGCCCGACGGCCTCGCCACGTCCACGAGGCGGCGGGCTCAGGGGCCAGAACGAGCACAAACCGGGCCGGTCGCCTCGATTCCCGGCCCGAGGTCCGCGGGAGCATCCCGGACCGCGGCCAGCAGCCGCTCGCGCAGCAAACGCCGGGCCAGTACCAGCTTGCCCTCGGCGCCCAGCTCGTCCGGCAGGTCCTTTACGGCGAATCGCTCGGTCTCGGCGACGAATTGCAGCGCGGAGGCGATCCTGAGCGGGCCGCCGACGTTGCCCCCGGGGAACGCGATCGACACCCACCCACCGTCGCGGACGACCCGGCAGATCAGCCCTGGGCGCCGGCGCAACTCGGTGTCCGGGCCGATCTCTGCGGGCTCGGCGTGGTCGCCCGCCGAGTCGTCGGGGAGCACCGACAGCCCGCCGAAGAACCGGTCCCCAAGGAGGCGCAGGGACGCCTCGACGTCCACACCGCGGGCGAGCGCCTCGGCAAGCCCCCGGAACTGGTCGACCAGCCCCTCCGGCGGGTCGGGGGCGCGGAACGCACCTGGAGGCAGCGCGGCCCTGAGCCTTTCATCCCGCCTCGCGAGGATGTCCACCGCCTCGTGCAGCAGGTCGGCCCAGCGGAAGACGTTGACCCCGACGGTCAGGTGCATCGAGGCGCTCTCCGACGTAAAAGCCTCGTGTACGAAGCCGCGCGGGAGATACAGCAGGTCGCCCGGCTCCAGGTGGACCTCCGTCGGCGAGCCGAGCTGATCCCGCGCCACGTCGAACCGCTCGTCGGCCAGCGGCAAAGCTCGGGCACAGCCGTGAAGCCGCCAGTGCTTGGTCCCCTCGAGCTGGAGGACGAACACCTCATGCGGGTCGAAATGCGCGGCGAAGCCCTGCGCGCCCTGGGGGGTCATGTACAGATTCGCATGGACCGGGCAGTGGAAGACATCTTCCAGGCCGCGGCAGAGCGCGGCCACCGGCATGCACCGCTGCTGCATGGTCATGATGACCACGGTCTTGCCCTGGGCGTACACGCGGCGCAGGTCGTCGAGCCCTGGATAGATGACCCCATCACGCACCGGCCGCTCGGCCAGCCAGCCCTGCACGACCGTCGAGGCGCGCGGGGGCTCGGCCGAGAACACTCCCGCGTCGACGAACTTCGGCCGGGTGAACGCGATGACCTGCTCGACGTCGCGCCGCGAGAGCAAGCCGGCGTAGGCCGCGGGGTCGCCGCGGTTCAGCAGCAGCGGTTCCTTCTCCCAGTGGTCGCGGAAGAAGTCCTCCACGCCGACCGGCGCGAGCAACGACCCGAGCCCGAAGTCCCCGTGAGCCATCGGTGCGGTCTCCCCCGACTTCAGGAATCGGCCTGCCGCGTGTAAAGGCCGGCGCCGGCCGATCGGGCCCGGAACTGCGCGAATGGCGGCAGCGGGCTTCGCAAACGCGTCGGCGACGGCCCGCGCAAGGCGGGCTGCCCGGGCGAACCGAGGTTGTACCGGGCCGACCGCGATCGCCTCGCCTGGCGGACTCGGACGATCCCAACCGCTCCTTTCCCATCAACGGGCCTCTCCCTTGCAAGCAATGTTCATGCCGATCCCTGAATGTCCAGGGCCCGCGTTATCATTTCGCCGCCTACGAAGGAATCCTACCGTTGGTGGTACGGGCATTGCGGCGCCGAAGCCGCGGGGCCACGGCCGCCCTCCGGGGGGAGGGACAGTCCGGCGTCCCCTTCTTTACGAGGAGGTAGGCGATGCGCGGGTTCCGCATTCCGACCGTCATTCTGGCCGTCCTGGCCGTCTGGATCCTTCCGGGCCGGCCCGCCGAGGCGCAGGGGCTCGTGCCCGAGGAGGGGGCGGTCGAGATCATGCTCCTCCACCAGGAGTCGGTCCAGAAAGAGCTGAAGCTGACCGATGAGGAGGCGCGCAAGGTCCACGAGTTCGTAGGCCGGCAATGGAAGCGGGCCCAGGAGGTCGACCGGCTCGGGGTGGAGCAGCGCCGGCAGGCGTTCACGGAGATGACCGAGCAGAACGAGAAGTTCATCGGCGAGGTGCTCGAGCCCGAGCAGCGCAAGCGGCTCAACCAGATCGCGCTCCAGGTCGCCGGCCTGCTCTGGGTGACGCGGGAACCGGTGGCCTCGGAGCTGAAGCTCACGGCCGAGCAAAAACAGGAGGCCCGCCGGCTCCAGGGGCTTGCCCGCAAGGAGATGCAGGAATTGCTCGACTCGACGACCCCGGCGAATCGGAAGGAGAAGCTCAGGGAGCTGGAAGCCACCAGCCGAGGCCGGCTCATGGAGTTGCTGACGGACGAGCAGGAGGCGAAGTGGAAGGAGATGGTCGGGCCCAAATTCGAAGGGCGGTTCCGATTCGATCCCGAAGGCTCCGGGAAATAGCGGGGATTCCCGCGCCCAGGGAGGTCAGTCATCGCGGGGGGCCCGGTATCCTCGCCGGTATCGGGTCGCCGTCCGGGTTGCGCGAGGCGAAGCCTTGCCCGGCTTCGGCCTCGCCGTCCCGAGGCGGGCGGAACGGGCGATCGCGGTGACGAGCCGGCGGAGGCTCTCCGATCGCGTCGGGAGGGCTCGCCCTCCAGCAAAACGCCCGATCCGATCCGATCCGATCCGACCTCGGCCGGACGCGACCGGCTGAGGCCCGGTTCGGTCCTATCCCTCTTCGCCGACGGCGTCGGATTCGAGTTCGGTGGCGATGCGGGCCTGAAGTTGGGCCAGCTCGTCGCCGACATACTGGCCCTGCGGCCAGGGCCAGTTCACCGAGTCATCGTCGAAGCGCGGGATGATGTGCCAGTGGACATGGTCGATCGTCTGGCCGGCGGCGCGGCCGTTGTTGACGATCACGTTCAGCCCGTCGGCGCCCGTCGCCGCGCGGATGGCCCGGCAGAGACGCGGCAGGAGCGAGGCCGCGTGCGCGGCGAGAGAGTCGGGCACGTCGGCGAGGTGGGCGTGATGGTCACGGGTCACGATCAGGACGTGGCCCGGGTTCACGGGGTGGATGTCGAGCAGGGCGACCGCGTGCTCGGTCTCGAGCACGCGGGTCGAGGGGATCTGGCCCTGGACGATCTTGCAGAAGATGCAGTGGGGGTCGTGCGGGGCGTGGGACTGGCTCATGGCGTCTCCTTCCCCGTGGCGGTCCGGTCCAACCCGAGACGAGAGTTGACGGGCCGGCACTGCGCCGGCCCGTTTCCCATCTTCCGGCGCGGCTGACGACCGGCCCGATCGGATCGATCAGGCGCGAGGGCTGCCGCCGAGGACGGCCGGGCGGGCGGCGGGGGTCTTCACGACCTCGCCCTCGCCGAGCAGTGAGATGACGGCCATCGGCGCGGCGTCGCCCTGGCGGACCTTCGCCAGCTTGTAGATCCGCGTGTAGCCGCCCGGGCGGTCCTTGTACCGCGGCCCGATCTCGTGGAAGAGCTGGTACGCGACCTTCTTGCTGGTCAGTACCGCCAGGCAGCGCCGGAAGTGGTCGAGGTTCCAGCCGTCCCTGGCCAGCGTGATGAGCTTCTCGGTGTACGGCTGGAGTTCCTTGGCCTTCGCCAGGGTCGTCTGGATCTTGCCGTGCTCCAAAAGCGCGGTGGCCAGGTTGCGCAGGAGCATCCGGCGATGCGACGGGGAACGCTTGAATTTCCGGCCGGCTTTTTGGTGGCGCATGGGTCTGGGTCTTCGGGTCAGTGTTCAGTGATCGGGGCTCAATATTCCGATTTCCGCGAGGAGTGGGCTCGAGCGGGGCCTGTTCGGTCGTCCTCGCCCCACGCTCCTCACTCCTCGCCCTTCCCTGGCGATCAGGACTTCGCCGGCACGTTCATGCCGAGATCCAGCCCGATCTCGTGCAGCTTGATCCGCACTTCCTTGAGGGTGGTCTCGCCGAAGTTGCGGACGTTGAGCAGTTGCTCCTCGTTCTTGCTGACGAGATGGCGGACGGTCGTGATCCCCTCGCTCTCCAGGCAGTTCGTGGCGCGGACCGAGAGTTCCAGCTCGGCGAGGCTCATGTCGAGCTTGCGCTCGAGCTCGGCGTCGACGGGCAGGTGCTGCGCCCCGTCGCCGAGGGCCTCGGCCGGCAGGCCCGGGCCGGGCTCGTTGTACTGGACGAACGGATTCAGGTGCTTGCGGAGGATCTTGGCCGCCTCGACGAGGGCCATCTCGGGGCCGAGCACGCCGGTGGTCCAGATCCGCAGGATCAGCTTGTCGTAGTTGGTGCGCTGGCCGACGCGGGTGTTCTCGACGTGGTACTCCACGCGATGGACCGGGCTGAAGCTGGCGTCGATGGGGATGACGCCGATCTCCAGGTCGTCGGTGTGTCCCTCGGCGGCCGTCCGGTAGCCCCGGCCGTTCTCGACGGTCATCTCCAGGTGGAACGGGACATCATCGGTCAGCGTGCAGAGGATGTGGTCGGGGTTGATGACCTCGACCGACTCGTCGTGCAGGATGTCGGCGGCCGTGACCACGCCGCGGCGGTCGCGGTCGATCCGCAGGGTCTTGGTCGACTCGGAGTGGTTCTTGACGACCAGCAACTTGATGTTCAGCACCAGGTCGGTGATGTCGTCGACCATGCCGGGGATCGACGAGAACTCGTGCTGGACGCCGAGGATCTTGATCCGGGTGATCGCGCTGCCCTCGAGGCTGGAGAGCAGGATCCGCCGCAGACTGTTGCCGACGGTGTGGCCGAAGCCGCGCTCGAAGGGCTCGACGTGGAACTCGCCGAAGGTGTCGGTCAGAGTCTCGCGGTTGCAGATGACCCGGCTGGGTAATTCGAGGCCGCGCCAACGGATACGCATCAGTATCTCCCCATCACTAGCTCGGGCCGCCCGTCCCTGGTGCCGCGTGGGCTCCGCGGGCGGCCACTCTTTCTCAGCGGCTCAACAACTCGATGATCAACTGCGGCGTGACGGGCAGGCCGACATCCTGGGCGGTCGGCAGGCGGGAGACGCGGCCCTCGGGCGGGTCGGTGCTGATGCGGTCGAGCCACTCGGGAACCGCGGGGCCGCCCTCGTGGGCCAGGTTCTCGGTGGCCAGCTTGCGGGAGTGGTCGCGGTTCTTGAGCTGGATCTGGTCGTTGGGACGGACCAGGTAGCTGGGAATGTCGACCTTACGCCCGTTGACCGTGATGTGCCCGTGCGTGATCATCTGGCGGGCCTGGGGGCGGCTCAGGGCGAAGCCCAGCCGGGTCACGACGTTGTCCAGCCGGCGCTCCAGCAGGGACATCAGGGCGTCGCCGGTGTTCCCCGCCCGGCGGGCGGCCTCGGCGTAGTACTTGCGGAACTGCCGCTCGAAGATGCCGTAGTAGCGCTTGACCTTCTGCTTCTCTCGCAGGCGGATCGCATACTCGCTGGCCTTCCCGCGGCGGAACTGATGCATTCCCGGCACGCCGTCCCGACGGTCGACGGCGCACTTCTGGCTGTCGCACCGTGTCCCCTTCAGGAACAGCTTCGTGCCCTCGCGGCGGCACAGCCGGCAAACCGGTCCGATATGACGTCCCATGGCTCTCTCTTAAGGCGTAGGATAGTAGGCGGTTGAGTGTTGTTCGTTCCGTTGGATTCGCGACCCGGCCGCCCGCCGTTCCGGGGCGACCAGAGAGCCCCGGGCCCGTCGCTCCCCGGCGTCTCGCGGGGATGAACCGGCCGGGTGGATGCCGCGGCCAGCCGGCGGCAGTCGGGTCGAGGCGCCGAAGCGGCTCATCCGCCCGCCGGCCGCCCCGCCCTGTGTTGCCTTCAGCCGGGCTAGACCCGCCGCTTCTTGGGCGGACGGCAGCCGTTGTGCGGCAGGGGCGTGACGTCTTCGATGGCCTTGATCGACAGGCCCGACGCCTGGATTGCCGTGATCGCGCTCTCGCGACCCGAGCCGGGGCCCTTTACCTTGACCTCGACTTCCTTGACTCCGTACTTCGTCGCCGCCGCCGCGGCCGTCTCGGCCGCCCGCTGCGCGGCGAAGGGGGTACTCTTGCGGCTCCCCTTGAATCCGACTGTACCGGATGAGGCCCAGCACAACGCATCGCCGTTGGGGTCCGTGATCGTCACGGTCGTGTTGTTGAACGTCGCCTTGATGTGGACCACCGCCCGGCTGACGTTGCGTCGCGTCTTCCGCTTCTTGGCCTTCGCCACGGTTCGCTTGCTCCTGATCCCTCGATCCGGTCTCGTATCGTCGCGTCTTCTTGTTCGATCTCGCCGCCACCCGCGGCCTCTCGACCCGGTCGGTTCGCGGGTGTCCGCCCTCATTTTCATCTCGACGACGGCACGGGCCCCGGCCAACCGGTCCTCGTGTACCGTCCCGTCCGCCAACTCCGTCCCGGATGCGAAATCCCGCCCCTGGGGCCGTCTCCAGGCCCCATCACCGCGAGAGCGGGCCGACGCCGCTCGGGCGGCCGCCCGACTTGCCCCGGTCCCGCGGCCCCGACGCCTCCCGGCATTCGCCGCACGAACCGGTTCCGATCGGCGCGAAGATGGCCCCTGGACTCCGCCGGGACCCGCCCTGCTCAGCGCATCTCCTTCACGCCCTTCTTGCCGGCGACCGTCTTGCGAGGTCCCTTGCGGGTCCGCGCGTTGGTCCGCGTCCGCTGGCCGCGCACCGGCAAACCCTTGCGGTGCCGCAACCCGCGGTAGCAGCCGATCTCACGCAGCCGCGCGATGTTCTGCTGGACCTGCCGGCGAAGCTGCCCTTCCACCGTGAATTCGTTGTCCAGCAGCGCGGCGAGCTTCGCCAGATCGTCCTCGCTCAGGTCGCGCGCCCGCTTATCGCGATCGATCCCGGTCCGCTCGCACAGCAACTCGGCCAGGTACGGACCGATGCCGTAGATGTACTGTAGCGAGATCACCGTTCGCTTGTCGTTGGGGATGTCCACACCCAGGATACGAGGCATCCGTCCGATCTCCGAGAGTTTGGCCTGATGGCTGATGGCGGCGGGAGTTCCGTCGGATCGGGGTGCGCGCCCGGCGACGGGGACGATTGCCCGCCCCGCCCGGCCGGAAGGCCGCTCGATCCGGACCCGGTCAACCCTGCCGCTGCTTGTGGCGCGGATTGGTGCAGATGACGTACACCTTGCCCTGACGGCGCACGACCTTGCAGTTTTCGCAGATCCGCTTGACGCTCGATCGCACTTTCATGGTTCTGACTTCGTTTCGCAGAGAGACTTCCCTCGCGCCCGGGTCCCGTCCTGCGGGATCCGTCCTCGAGGGGCTTCCATTCGTCACATGCCCGGGCCGAAGCCGAATTTAGCTAAGTTACTCGGAGGGACGCCACGATGCAAGAGGCGACCGCCGGACGCCGCGAAATTTCCGCGAGTCCCCGGTCACCTCGATGCCGGCACCGTCGGGCGGCGCCGGCCGCGTTGCGTCGGGCGTCAATCCTCCAGGAGGGTCAGCACCCGAGGTCCCTCGGGCGTCATGGCCACGGTGTGTTCGAAGTGGGCGCTCGGGCGTCGATCCTTGGTCTCGACGGTCCAGCCGTCGCCGAGCGTCCGGACGTCCTTCGTGCCCAGGGCCACCATCGGCTCGATCGCCAGCACGAGACCCGGCTCGAGGCGGATGTCGTGCTTCCGCAGGACGGAGCTGACGAAGTTGGGCACCTGCGGGTCCTCGTGCATCGTCTGGCCGATGCCGTGGCCGACGAACTGCTCGACGACGTACATCCCCTGGCTCTTGACGAACCGCTCCATCAGGCTGGCCACCTCCGACCAGTACCGACACCGGCCCATGGCCCGGATCGCCAGGTTCAGCGTCTCCTGGGTGACGTCGAGCAGCTTCTGCACCTCGGGAGCGACCTGGCCGATGGCCAGCGTCACCGCCGAGTCGCCGCACCACCCGTTCACCTTGCAGCCGGTGTCCACCGAGACGATGTCGCCCTCGCGGAGCGGCCGGCGGTTCGGGATGCCGTGCACGACGTGCTCATTCACGCTGGCGCAGATCACCGCCGGGAACGGCGGCTTTCCCTTGACCGAGCTAGGGTAGCCCAGAAACAGCGGGGTCGCGTCGTGCTCGCGGAACACGGCGGCGACGGCGGCGTCCATGTCGGCCGTGGTGGCACCCGGCACGGCCATCCGCCGCACCTCGTCGAGCGCCCGCGCCACCACCCGGCCGGCATCCCGCATCAGGCCGATCTCGCGCGGGCTCTTGAGCTTGATGTCCGGGGCCGACGATTGGAAGCGCGGGCCCGTCACCTTCGGGCGGCGCGCCAGGCTGGACAGCAGCGGAAAACCGGGCCGGGATGCCATGCCTCGATGAGACGACACGTCGCTGCGCTCCTGGTGATGCCGACCGACCTTCACTCGCCACCCCGCCCGGCCCCGCGCCGCGGCATCTTTTATTATACGCCGAAGCCCGCGTCGGATCGGGATTTGACCGCGCCCGATCCCAATAAGCCGTCGCTTCCAGGATACCCGCCCCTCGGCGGCATTGCAAAGCGCGGCCGCCGGATGACGGTTGTGCCGCTCACCGCCGGTTGACCAGCCCCGTGTAATTCCTCATCACCAGGTGACTGTCGATCTTCTGCACCAGGTCGAGGCAGACGCTGATGACGATCAGGAGCCCGGTACCGCCCAGGAACGACGCCACCGTCCAGTCCACCTGGAGCGCCGACTGGACCATCGACGGGATCACCGCCACCAGCGACAGGAACGCCGCCCCGACGTAGGTGATCCGCAGCATCACGTTCTCGAGGTAATCGGCCGTCCGCCGGCCCGGCCGGTAGCCCGGGATGAAGCTGCCGTAGTCCTTCAGGTTCTCGGCCATGTCCTTGGGGTTGAAGGTGATGGCCGTCCAGAAGTAGCAGAAGAAGTAGATCAGGATGATGTAGCAGATCGTGTAGATGTAGCTCTGCCGCTGGAAGGCGCTCGACAGCTCGCCGATGATCCCCGCGAACACCGAGCCGATCGTCCACCTGTCGGTCCGCATCCCTGACGTCGCCCGGTCGAGCTGGTTGAACACGAACTGTGGGAAGATGAGCAGGCTCGATGCAAAGATGATCGGCATCACGCCCGCCTGGTTCACCTTGAGCGGCAGGTACTGCCGCGCCCCGCCGAAGACCCGGCGGCCGCGGACGTGCTTGGCCGACTGCGTCGGGATCCGCCGCTGGCTCTCGGTGATCGCGATCACCCCGACCACCACGACGATGAATAGGCCTAACAGGGTCAGGATGGCCAGGATACCCAGCTTGCCCGACTGCGGCGAGATGCTGGAGCTCGAGTCGTCCCACAGCTTCTTGAGGGCGACGGGGAGCCGGGCCAGGATGCCCGCCATGATCAGGAGGCTGATCCCGTTGCCGATCCCGTACTCGTCGATCTGCTCGCCGATCCACATCAGGAAGATGGTTCCGGCGGTCATGATGCAAACGCACACCAACCCCGGCCAGAACCCCCGATACGCGGGTGAGACCACCCCCATCGGCCCCATCATGTAGTTCACCCAGAAGCCGCTCTGGATGGCGCATAAGCCCACGGTAGCGTATCTCGTGTATTCGTTGATCCGCTTCCGGCCGCTCTCGCCTTCCTTCATCATGGCTTCGAGCGAGGGCACGACGCTGCCCAGGAGCTGGAAGATGATCGACGCCGAGATGTACGGCATGATCCCCAGGCCGAAGATCGTGCTCATGCCGATCGAGGTGCCGCCGAACATCGCGACGGTGCCGAAGACCGAGCCGCCGACGCCCTTCTGGTTGTCCTCCCAGGTCTTGAGCTGCGCCTGGTTGACGATCGGCAGCGGGACGTAGAAGCCGATCCGGTAGATGGCCAGCAGGAGCGCGGTGAAGAGAATCTTCCGCCGCAGCTCGGGGACCTTGAAGATGGTGATCAGCTTGTCCACGCGATCGTCTCCTGTTTGCCGGCACCTGACGAGCCCGGCGATCGAATCGTCGGTTTATCCGGCCGTCTCGAACTCCGTTCGAGGGACGCCGGACTGACGGATGATCGCACGCAAGGTCCCGATACGCAATTCCTTGTGGTCGGGGACGGGAACGGTGATGGTCGCGGGCCCGTCCTGCTTCTGCATCACTATATGACTGCCACGGCGGCGAACCTCGCCAAATCCGTGGCGTTCGAGGATCGCGCAGACCTCCTGACCAGAAAGCGTTGCGAGTCTACCCAACCGCAACCTCGACCTGGGTGACGTAGACCTCGCCGCGATGGCGTCGCTCGACTTCCTCGGCCGACGCACACTCGAAGAAAAGCTCCAGGGCCTCGCCGAGATTCCGCCGGGCCTCCTCGATCGAAGCCCCCTGACTGACGACGTCGTATTCCGGACAGAGGGCCACGTAACCATCCTGTTCCCGCTCGATGATGGCCGTCAGCCTGCGATTCATCTCTTGCTCCAATCCGTGCGGATCGGCTCGAGCGCCGTGATCCGGCCCTCGACCAGGCTCGGGAGGAGCGGCAGGGCATGCAGGGGAGGACGCTTCAGGAAGCCGCCGATCCGGCAGCGGGTGTTGAACAGGGACACCGTGTCCAGCGGATGATCGTCAACGGCCTGGCGACGGAGCACGGGTTGGGACCGATCGCAGGTCAGGCGGACGGCCAGGACGACGCAGGCGAACAACGACCAGAACGCGCCCATGCCGAAACGCCCGAAGGCGCGGCTGAAAACGGGGTCATCCCGCAACGACTCGGGTCTCATGGCCAGGATTCCCACCTACTCCGGCACCGGCCGGATCGGGGTCACGAGGTCGGGCGGACGCTCGATTCCCCACGACGGCCGACATCGCTTTCCGATCCCTGTCAGCCGGCCGTCGCCTCGGTCGCGGCCTGGGCCGCCTTGCGGACGGCGTGCGGCCTGTAAGGCACGACGACGGCCTTGCCGCCGGCCTTCGCCAGCTTCTCGGCGGCCGATGCGCTGAACCTGGTGGCGTGGACCTCGAGCGCCTTGGTGGGGGTCCCGTCGCCCAGCACCTTGATGCCGTCGAACTCCTGCCCCTTGACGATCCCCTGGGCCCGCATCGCGGCCTCGTCGACCACGGCGCCGGCCTCGAAGGCGGCTTCGAGCTGCTCGAGATTGACGATGATGTAGTGCTTCTTGAACTTGCCGTTGAAGAACCCGCGCTTGGGGACGCGACGGGCCAGCGGCATCTGGCCGCCCTCGGTCAGCGGGCTCTGCTTGTAGCCCTGGCGGGAGGAGTGGCCCTTGTGCCCCTTGGAGGCGGTCTTGCCGTGCCCGGAGCCCGTGCCGCGGCCGACGCGCTTCCGCTTCTTCCGCTTCTGGATCCCTTGATGGACGTCGTGCAGTTGCATCAGATCGCCACTCCTCGCAGACGAGCGATCTCGTCCTTGGTGCGAAGCTGGGTCAGGGCGTCGATGGCGGCCTTGACCAGGTTGAGCTTGTTGTTCGAGCCGAAGCTCTTGGTGAGGATGTCGCGCACGCCGGCCGCCTCGACCACGGCGCGGACGGCGCCGCCGGCGATGACGCCGGTGCCGGGCGCGGCCGGCATCAGGAGCACCCGGGCCGCGCCGAAACGGCCGACGACCATGTGCGGGATGGTGTTCCCCTTGAGGTTCACCCGCTTCATCTGCTTGTGGGCGTCCTTGACGCCCTTCTCGACGGCCGGGGGGACCTCATTGGCCTTGCCGTAGCCCCACGCCACCTGGCCCCGGCCGTTGCCGACGACCACCAGGGCGTTGAAGCTGAAGCGGCGGCCGCCTTTGACCACCGCCGCGCACCGGCGGATGGAGACCACGCTTTCGCTCCATTCCCCACGGTCGCGATCGCGTTCACGAGCGTCGCTCGACACGGACGGATTCCTCCAATACGGCGTTGATTTCTCGCGAAATCGAAGGCCGGCCCGATCCTCCCGCCCGCCTCCGCGGCGGTCCGGGGCCGATCGGTCCGGCCGGTCGGAACTCGATTAAAACTGAAGTCCCGCCTCGCGCGCGGCCTGAGCCAGCGCGGCGACGCGGCCGTGGTACTTGTAGCTTCGGCGGTCGAAGCAGATCTTGTCAATCCCGGCCTGGCGGGCACGCTCGGCCACGATCCGGCCGACGAGGGTCGCGGCGGCCTTGTTGCCGCCGTACTTCGCCTGCGAGCGGATCTCGGGCTCCATCGTGCTGGCCGAGACGATCGTCGTGCCGGTCTCGTCGTTGATCATCTGGGCATAGATGTGCTTCGAGCTGCGGAAGACCGCCAGCCGGGGGCGCTGGGTTGTCCCCGCGAGCCGGTTGCGGACGTGCCGCTGGCGGCGGAGCCGGCGGGTCTGGACGAGCCGTTGATGGTTGGCCGTGTTCACGGGACGATCCTCGAGCTGGGGCGGTTCACAATCCGAATGCGAAGTTCTCGGGCCGGGCCCGGGCGGGACTCACGCGCCCCGGGCCGGAATCAACTTTCTTGTTACTTCGAGCCGAACGCCTTGCCGGCCTTGCGGCGGACGGCCTCGCCCTCGTAGCGGATCCCCTTGCCCTTGTAGGGCTCGGGCGGGCGGACGTCGCGGACGATCGCGGCGAACTGTCCGACGGCTTGCTTGTCGGCGCCGCTGACCACGACATGCGTGGCGTCCGGCACCGTCACGCTGACACCCGCGGGCGCCTCGAGCACGATCTGGTTGGCGTAGCCGACCTGGAGCGCGACCGTGTTGGCCTTCTTGAGCTGGGCCTGGTAGCCGACGCCGACGATCTCCAGCCGCTTGGTGTACCCGGCCGTGACGCCCTGGACCATGTTGGCCACCAGGCTGCGGGTCAGGCCGTGCAGCGCGCGATTGGTCCGTTCGTCGTCCCGGCGGGTCACCACGATCTCGCCGGCGGCCTTGTCGTAGTTCACGCCGACGCCGTCGGCGTGCTTGAAACTCAGCTTCCCCTTGGGCCCCTCGACCTCGACCGTCGACTCGACGATCGAGATCTTCACGGCCGGGGGCACGGGGATGGGCTTGCGTCCGATCCGCGACATGATGGGCTCGCTCTCTGCTTTCTGGTCCTGACGGCTTCCCGACGTTATTTTCCCGGTCGAAGGTCCGACCCCACGACACTCGACTCGACTCGACTTGATTCGACTCGACGGCCGGCCGGATCAATGGATCAGGGCGAGGACCTCGCCGCCAACCTTCTCGGCGCGGGCCTTCCGGTCGCTGATCACGCCGCGGGGCGTGCTGAGGATCTGGATGCCCATCCCGCCCAGGATCGGCTTCAGCTCGCGGTAGCCGCGGTAGATCCGACGCCCCGGCTTGCTGACCCGGTCGATCCGGCTGATGAGCCGCTCGCCGTTAGGCCCGTACTTCATGTGCAGGCGGAGCGTCCGCGACGGGACCGTGTCGATCTCCTCGAAGTCCCAGATGTAGCCCTCTTCCTTGAGCACCTGCGCGATACCCTTCCGCATGTTCGAGGCGGGCATGTCCAGGATCGTGCGCTCGATCCGGACGGCGTTGCGGATGCGGGTGAGCATGTCGGCGATCGGGTCGGTCATCATGGCGAACTGGCCTTCTTCAACCGCCGCGGGTAACGCCGGGTGCCGGGGGATTCCGCCGGACGGGTCGGGTCCGGGGCGGCCGCGGCGTGGTGTCGGGGCGGCGGGGGTTCGATTTCTCGGTCGGGTCTATGCTCTGCCTGCGGGCCGGGATTCCTTCGGGTCCTCGGACGGCGCTCGGGTTCTCTTCCGGCGCCCGTCCCCGCGTCATCCCACTTCATCCGGCGGCGCGGGCGGCGGACTCGCGGCCGCCCGGCGTCCTGCCGGTCCCGTCCGCCGGGACCGGGGTATTCTCGATCGGCCGAGCCGGCTCACCAGCTCGCCTTCTTCACGCCCGGGATCAGGCCCCGGCTGGCCAGGTTGCGGAAGCAGATCCGGCAGATGCCGAACTTGCGATAGAAGCCGCGGGGACGCCCGCAGAGGCGGCACCGGTTGCGATGCTGCACCGCGAACTTCCGCGGCGTCTCCGACTTGATCTTCTGGGCCTTCGTAGACATGCGCCTGTCGCCTTGTCGTAGGTCGGGCCTTCCGGCCCGACATTTCCTCACAGGTCAAGCTTTCGTGTCGCGGGGCGGGCCCTCGGGCCCAACCTTGCTTCGCCGGTTCAACTCCCGCCGTCAGGGTCGAATCCGTCAGGCTCGAAGGCCTGACCTACGTGATCTCAGGACGCCTTCGCCGCCCCGCCGGACGGCTGGCGGAACGGCAGGCCGAAGCTTTTCAACAGCTCGCGGGCCTGGTCGTCGTTGGGGGCCGAGGTGACGATGGTGATGTCCATGCCGTGGGTGTGCTGGATCCGGTCGGCGTCGATCTCGGGGAAGACGACCTGCTCGGCCAGGCCGAGGCTGTAGTTGCCGTGGCCGTCGAAGCTGTTGGGGTTCACTCCCCGGAAGTCGCGGATACGCGGCAGGGCGATCGAGATCAGCCGGTCGAGGAACTCATACATCCGCTTGCCGCGGAGGGTGACCTTGCAGCCGATGTCGTTCCCCTCCCGGAGCCGGAAGCCCGAGACCGACGTCCGGGCCTTGGTGACGACCGGCTTCTGGCCGGTGATCTTGCTGAGGCTGTCGACGGCCGAGTCCAGCAGGGTCTTGTCCTGGGTCGCCCGGCCGACGCCCATGTTGACGACGATCTTGAGCAGCCTGGGGATCGCCATCGGGTTCTTGTGATTGAACTTCTCGGCGATCGACTTGGAGATCTCGGTCTTGTAGAGGTCCTGCAGGCGAGCCATTGCCGTTTTCCTTCCGCGACGTCCGCCGGCCCCGGCCCCCGTTGTCCTGGCGGCTCGGCGGTCCCGCGATCTGGTCTAGCGTCCCGATTCGATTCGTTCGCTGTCGTGGTCTGTCGGTTACGGCCGGGACGCCCCCGGCCCGTAGGTTGGTCTGCCGTCAGCCGCGGCCCGGAGGGGGCCGGGCGGTCGGTCACGACGTGCGGGCCGGCGCCGCCTTCGCCCGGGCCGCGTGGGCCGGCTTGCGGGGCCCGAGGTTCCCCAGGCTGCCGCCGCACCGCTTGCAGTAGCGCTGCTTCTGCCCGTCGTCGGTGAACCGGTGGCCGACGCGGACCCCCCGGCTGCACTTCGGGTTGGAGCAGTAGAGCATGACGTTCGAGACGTCGATCGGCATCTCCTTGGAGAGCCGGCCGCCCTGGGGGTTCTTCTGGCTCGGCCGCATGTGCTTGAACACGCGGTTGACCCCCTCGACGACGATCTTGTTCCGGTCGGGGAGGACGCGGAGCACCTTGGCGATCCGGCGATTCTTGGCATCGCCCTTGTCGTCGCCGGCGATCACTTCCACCGTGTCATCTTTGCGAATGTGCATGGCATGCTCGCTATCGGATCGATCGGGCGGCCGGGCTGACTGACTGGCCCAGGGCGGGTTCAGACGACCTCGGCCGCCAGGCTGATGATCTTCATGAACTGGCGGTCGCGCAGCTCTCGGGCGATGGCGCCGAAGATGCGCGTGCCGCGGGGGTTTTTCTCGTTGTCGATCAGGACGACGGCGTTGCGGTCGAACTTGACGTACGAGCCGTCGCCGCGCCGGGTCTGGTTGCGGGTGCGGACGATGACGCAGCGGACGACGTCGCCCGCCTTGACGTCGCCGCCGGGCGAGGCCTTCTTGACGCTGGCGATGATGGTGTCGCCCAGGCCGGCCGTGCGCCGCTTGTAGCGTGACGCGCTGCCGCCCAGGACCTTGATACACATCACTTCCTTGGCGCCCGTATTGTCGGCCACGTCGAGCCGGGTCTGCATCTGGATCATGGGACTGCCCTACACTTGCTCCCTGCCGCCGGCCGGCGGATCACCGTGCCGCGGCCCGGATCGTTCGATCTTCGTCTGGACTGTCGGTCGTTGCGCTCGCCTCGTCGTCGACCGTCGCTCGCGGCCGGCCGGCCGGTCGGCCCGGCTCACTTGCGGGCGGCTTCACCCTCGCCGGCGAGAGCCTGCTGGGCGCCGACCCGGACGATCCGGACGATCCGCCATCGCTTGAGGCGGGACAGCGGCCGGGTCTCCATGATCTCGACCAGGTCCCCCTTGTGCGACGCGTTGTCCTCGTCGTGGGCGTGGCAGATGGTCCGCCGCCGCAGCAGCTTGCCGTACTTCGGGTGCGGCACGAGCCGCTCGACGACGACCCGCCGCGTCTTGCTCATCTTGTCGGACGCCACGACCCCGATCTCCGTCTTGCGGCGGCTGCGGGGCGAGGGCGTCGGGGTGCTGGCTTGGCTCATCGGTTACTCGTTCGCTTCCGTTACCTGGTATCTGTCTGTCGTTCGTCGCCCGGGATCAGGGCGTCCCGGCGGGCCCGGCCCGCCCCGCCCCGTCCGTTCGATCTCGATGTTTCAGGGGGTCCGGGCGGCCACCGCCGAATCCACCATCGACCGCTCGCGTTCGATCGCGCGGAGCCGGAGGACGGTCTTGATCCGCGCGATCTCGCGCTTGGCCTTGACGATCTCGCTGGGCGCCTCCAGCCGCTCGGTCTCGCTCTGGAGCCGGAGCCGGAACAGGTTGGACTGGACCTCCCGGAGCAGCATCTCGAGCTGCTCGTCGTTCTGCTCGCGGAGGTCGGCTGCTTTGCTCATGACGGCTTCCTTCTCGATTCCCTCGACCGATCCGGCCCCCGTGCGACCGCGGGGCCGGGGCTGTTGGCGGCGGAACCCGGTCCCGGCCCGACCCTCCGGGGCCGGGCCGGCCTTCGCGCCGGTTCGTCCGACTTCAGACCGTGGGCCGCCGGGTGACGAACCGGCAGGCCACGGGCATCTTGTGTGAGACGCGGGCGAAGACGGCGCGGGCCGCCTCCTCGGAGAGGCCGCTGACCTCGTAGAGGATCGTTCCGGGCTTCACCACGGCCGCCCAGAACTCGACCTCGCCCTTCCCCTTGCCCATTCGCGTTTCGGCCGGGATGGCCGTGACGCTCTTGTGGGGGAAGATCCGGATGTAGAGCTTCCCGCCACCCTTGACCGCCTGGCTGGCCACGACGCGCCCGGCCTCGATGGTCTGGGCGCTGATTCGGCCCGACTCCAGGCACTGGATCCCGTAGTCGCCGAAGGCCACGTAGTTGCCGCGCGTGGCGTTACCTCTTACGCGGCCTTTTTGGCTTTTTCGGTACTTGACCCGCTTGGGCATCAGAGCCATCGCCGGCCTCCATCTTCAGATAGTCGCCCTGGTTGACCCACACCTTGATCCCGATATGCCCCTGCGCGGTCTTCGCATCGGCGAAGCCGTAGTCGATCTTGGCCCGCAGGGTCGAAAGCGGCACCGAGCCGGCCGCCGACGCCTCGGTCCGCGACATCTCGGCCCCGCCCAGCCGACCGGAGAGCTGAATCTTGACGCCCCTGGCGCCGCCGTCCATCGTCTGCTCGATCGCCCGTTTCATTGTGCGGCGGAAGCTCGAGCGCTTCTGCAACTGCTCGGCGATGTCCTCGCTGATGAGCTGCGCGTCGATCTCGGGCCGCGCCACCTCGACGATCTTGATCTCGATCCGGCGGCCGGTGAGGCCCTGGAGCTCCTCCTGGAGCTTCTCGACCTCGGCCCCCTTGCGGCCGATGATCACGCCCGGCCGCGCCGTGGACAGCAGCACCGTCACCGCGTCGCGGGTCCGCTCGATCTCGATCTTGGGGATCCCCGAGAAGCCGTACCGCTTCTTGATGAACGCCCGGATCTTGAAGTCCTCGACCAGGAGGTCGCTGAACTCGTGCTTGGACGCGTACCAGCGGCTGCGCCAGTCTTCCATGACCCCCACGCGGAAGCCGGTCGGTCGGATCTTCTGTCCCATTGGTCAGTCGCCCCTCGGTCGTGCCGTGGTCTGTGGCATTGGCCCCGCTCGCTCGTCTCGCCCTGTCTCGTCTCGTTTCCCGTGGTCTCGTCCCCGCGCCGGCCCGGCTCAGCCCTCGTCGGACTCGCCGGCCGTTGCCGCGGCGGCATCCTCGCCGCGGAGGTGCCGCATCCAGCTCTCGCGATCGGCCAGGCCGACGGCGATGTGCGACGACCGGCGGCGGATCAGGTAGGCCATGCCGCGGGCCCGCGGCATCAGCCGCTTGAACATCGGGCCGCCGTCGCCGTGGGCGTCCACGACGATCAGCTCGCCGACGTTCCGCACGCCCCGGTCCTCGGCGTTGGCCATCGCGCTTTTGAGCACCTGCTCGATGAGCCGGGCGCCGCGGTGCGGCATGTACTTGAGCATGTCCAGCGCGTCGTCGGCGAAGTGGCCGCGGATGAGGTCCAGCAGCGGCCGGACCTTCCGCACCGAGATCCTGGCGAACCGGTGCGTCGCGCGATATTCGGGAGTCATCAGCATCGCCGTGATCCTCTAACCTCGACTCATCTGAGCCGGCTCGCGGCCGCCGGACGATCGGCCGGCCCGCCGCTGGTGGCTTGACTTATCTCTTGCCCGACTTCGACGACTTGCCGCCGTGGCCCTTGAATGTCCGGGTGGGCGCGAACTCGCCGAGCTTGTGCCCCACCATGTCTTCCGTCACGTACAGCTTGATGAAGGCCCGGCCGTTGTGCACCGCGAAGTTCTTGCCGATGAACTCCGGCACGATCGTGCACGCCCGCGCCCAGGTCTTGATCGGTTCCCGATTGCCCGTCGCCTCGACCCGCGCTACCTTTTCCAGCAGCCGCTCGACGACGTACGGGCCTTTCTTCAGTGATCGTCCCATGGCTGGTCCCTAGTCATTGGTCATTGGTCATTAGTTACTGTCGACGCCGGCCTGTCTCGCCAGGCTGCGGTCCGTGATGGCCCTGGCCTCCGAAACCAATGACCAGGGACGAATGACCAATGACAGGATCAGAGTTTCAACTGCCCGTACCGGACGCTTCGGCGACGGCGGATGATGGCCTTGTTCGACGGCTTGCGGCGGCGGCGGGTCTTGCCGCCCTTGGCGAGCTTGCCGGTGGGCGAGCAGGGATGCCGACCGCCCGAGGTCCGGCCCTCGCCGCCGCCCATCGGGTGATCCACCGGGTTCATGGCGACGCCGCGGACGTGCGGGCGCCGGCCCAGCCACCGCGACCGGCCCGCCTTGCCCAGCCGGATGTTCATGTGATCGGGGTTGCCCACCATGCCGATCGAGGCCCGGCAGGTGGCCGGGATGCGCCGGACCTCGCCTGAGGGGAGGGTGATCTGGGCCCAGGTTCCCTCGCGGGCCGTGAGCGTCGCCCCGACGCCCGCCGAGCGGCAGAGCTTGCCGCCGCCGCCGGGCTGCATCTCGATGTTGTGGATCGTCAGGCCCGTCGGGATCTTCGACAGCGGCAGGCAGTTGCCCAGCCTGGGCTCGGCGTCGGGCCCGCTCGAGACGGTCATCCCGGCCTTGAGCCCGTCGGGGGCGAGGATGTACCGCTTCTCGCCGTCCTCGTACTGGATCAGGGCGATCCGGGCCGACCGGTTCGGGTCGTACTCGATGTGGGTCACGTTCGCGACCTGCCCGTCGCGGTCGTTGCGCCGCCAGTCGATGATCCGGTACTTCCGCTTGTGCCCGCCGCCGCGGTGCCGCGCCGTGATGAAGCCCTGGTTGTTCCGCCCGCCCGTCTTCTTCAGCGGCTCGGTCAGGCTCTTCTCGGGCTTCTTGTTCTTGTCGGTCAGCTCGGCGAAGTCGCTGACCGACGCGTTCCGGCGCCCGGGGCTCGTCGGCTTGTAGATGCGAATGCCCATTGATTCATCCTAGTCGTTTTCAGTTTTCGTTTTCAGTTTTCGATTCTCAGTTTCGAGAGGCGGCGGTTAGCCGCTGCCGCCTCACGCCGGGAGTGCCCGCTGAAAACACGAAAACCGAGGAACGTACGAGAATCCGATCACTGAAAACTGAACACTGAAAACTCAATAAAAATCGATCCGATAGTCTTCGTGGAGCGTGACGATCGCCTTCTTCCAGCGCCGCATGTAGCCGACCTTCTGGCGATAGCGGCGGGGCTTTCCGCGGCGGTTCTGGGTGCGGACGTCGGCGACGTGGACGTTGAACAGGGACTCGATGGCCTCCTTGATCTCGGTCTTGGTCGCCAGGACGTTCACCTCGAACGTGTAGGCGTTGTGCCGCTCCGAGAGCTGGGTGGCCTTCTCGGTGATCAGCGGGCGGAGGATGACCTGATACGGCTCGAGGGCGGGCCCGCTGCGGCGGCCGGTGGGGGGACGGCGGAGTGTGACCATGATTCGTTAGCTCTCCGTGGTTGCCGTCGCCGGGGAGGCGGCCGGGGTCGAGGTCTCGGGCGCCCCGCCGTGGCCATCGCCGTTCGCCGGGCGTCGGGCCGGTTTGTGCTTGACCTGCTCGCGGAGGGCGGCCAGGGCGTCACGGGTCAGCACCAGGTAGCGCTGCCGGAGCACGTCATAGGTGTTGAACTCGGCCACCGGCGCGACCTTGACGCCCTCGATGTTCCGGGCGCTGCGGTGCATGACCGGGTCGTGGCCGGGCAGGCCGAGCAGGACCGTGCGGCGGTCGAGCGTGCGGCGGCGGGCGGTGGCCTTCGACTCGCCGACCGCCTCGGTCGCCTCGGCCTCGGTGATGTCGGGCCGGCGAATCGCGCCCAGCGCCCTGGCCACCACGCTGGTGCGGGGCTGCGAGAGCGACAGGCCGTCGAGCACGATGGCCTGACCGTCCTGGACCTTCGACAGGATCGCCATGCGGACGGCGGCCCGGACGGCCTTCTTGGGCATGGAGTAGCGGTAGTCGCGGTTGCGGCGGGCGAAGGCGACGCCGCCGCCCTTCCGCTTGTTCGTCCGCTTGGAGCCGGCACGCGCGTTGCCGGTCCCCTTCTGGCGGAAGAGCTTCTTCCCCGAGCCGGCGACGTCCGCGCGGCCGCGGGTGTTGACCGTCCCGACCCGCCGCGCGGCGAGGTGCATCAGCACCACGTCGTGCAGCAGTTGCTTGTTGATCTCGCCGCCGAAGTCGGCGGGGTCGATCGTCTCTTCCCCGACCCGCTCGCCGGAGGGGTTGTAGACCGGTATCGTCAGCATGGCTTGGCTCGATCCATCAATCAAACTTTGTTGGTCTGCCGGATGGTCAGGTAGCCGCCGTTGGGGCCGGGCACCGCGCCCTTGATGAGCAGCAGATTGTTGGCGGGGTCGACCTGGACGACCTGGAGGTTGCGCACCGTGACCTGATCGTGGCCGTAATGGCCGGGCTTGCGGATGCCCTTCTGGGTGCGGGCCGGGTCGGCGCTGGGGCCCGACGAACCCGGGTGGCGGTGCATCCGCTTGACGCCGTGCGTCGCCCGCAGGCCGCGGAAGCCGTGCCGCTTCATGACGCCGGCATAGCCCCGCCCCTTGCTCACGCCCGTGACGTCCACGTGCTTGATCTCGTTGAACAGCTCGACGGTCAGGGTCTGACCCTCGGCAACCTCGGTCGGGCCGTCCTGGCGGACCTCGCGAATATAGCGCTTCGGCTCGGTGCCGACCTTCCGCGCGTGGCCCCGCTCCGCCTGGGTGGCACTCTTGCGCTTCTTGTCATCGAAGCCGAGTTGCAGGGCGTCGTACCCGTCGCGGTCCTGGGTCCGGACCTGCAACACCATGCACGGTCCGCACTCCAGGACGGTCACGGGCTGGACGGTCCCGTTCTCCTGGTAGATCTGCGTCATGCCGACTTTGCGGCCGAGAAGTCCCACTCGCATGTTTGTGTGCTTCATCCACCCCCGGCGATCCCATCCGCACCCGGCGACCAAGTCGGGACGGCCGGCCGGCCGGGGTCAACCCTGCGGCGGCGCGGGTGCCTTCGGCCCCGGGGGGGACGCCGTCGGCAAACCTGGTGGTGATACGGGGGGTTTCGTCACGGGCCGCCGCCAGGTGTCACGGCGACTCGGGCATCGGGGCTGTCTCACGGCCAGCGGATCCCGAGGGATCATCCACCGCTTGAGGCGTCCGATGCAACCGGACCGCAGCAGGCCGACCGGCTGTGCCGGTGCCCCGCGGTCCAGGAAACCACCATTCCGGCGAAGCCTCGCCGTCCGATACGTGGGCTCGACGATCAGGCGCCCGAGGGGGACGCCTTGATCTTGATATCCACGCCGGCCGGAAGGCTCAGCTTGTTGAGGGCGTCGATCGTCTTGTTGGTCGGCTGGACGATATCAATCAGCCGCTTGTGGGTCCGGATCTCGAACTGCTCCCGCGACTTCTTGTCGATGTGCGGGCTGCGCAGCACGGTGTAGCGCTCGATCCGCGTGGGCAGCGGGATCGGTCCGTGAACGATCGCCTCCGTCCGCTTGGCGGTGTCGACGATGTCCTTGGCCGATTGATCCAGGATGGTGTGGTCGTAGGCTTCCATCCGGATGCGGATCCGTTCGTTGCTAATGCCCGCCACCGCTCTGCGTTCCTTCCCGATCCGAACCGCGACTGGATGTCGTCTCAGCGAGATCGACCGCTCGACCCTCGCTCGTCGCGTAGGAAAGTAAAATGGTAACAGGCGCGATACGGCTCGTCAACGCCGCCTTCGCCAACATTTTTGGTATCGGGTCGCGGGGGTGTCTCGCAATAGCCCGAGCGGTCCGGGCCGGGGCAGTGTTCGCAGTCCGCCGCTCTCGCGATCGATCCCCCATTCGGGAGACTCCTGATGTCAACGCTGTTCGCTCCGCGAGTTGCCGGGGTGCTGGATCGACTGTTCGCCGAGGCCGAGCGGGGCGATCCGCTGGTCTGGGAGAAGGTGCAGGCGGAGAAGGCCCGGCGGGGCGGGCCGGTCGAGGAGGCCGAGCTCGGCGACCTGCTCGGCGAGGCGTTCATGCCGGTCGACCGGCCCAGCGGCCGGTTCCTCTACAACCTGGTCCGCGCGCAGGGGAGCCGGACGGTGGTTGAGTTCGGCATGTCGTTCGGCATCTCGACGATCCACCTGGCGGCGGCCGTCCGCGACAACGGCGCGGGGCGGGTGGTGACGACCGAGCTCGACGCCGGCAAGGTGCGGCGGGCCACGGAACACCTCGACCAGGCCGGCCTGCTCGACGTGGTCGAGGTCCGGCACGGCGACGCGCTCGAGACGCTCCGCGATCTGGAATCGCCCGTGGATCTGGCGTTCCTCGACGGCTGGAAGCTGCTGTATCTGCCCGTACTCCGGCTGCTGGAGCGGAAGCTCCGGCCGGGCGCCGCCGTCGTCGCCGACGACCTGGCGCTGTTCCCCGACCAGCTTCGGGGCTATCTCGAGTACGTCCGCGACCCGTCGCACGGCTATTCCTCGGTCGAGGTGCCGATCGGCGACTCCTTCGAGCTTTCGGTGCGGACGGCGTGACCGGCGGAGCAATCACCGGGCGTGTGCCGCATTGGGAACGCCTGGCTTCGGCCGGTCCACGCCCCCGTCGAGCCAGGGGTCGGCCATCGCCGCGGAGCCGGCAGCGTCGGTCGCGTGCGTCCGCACGCTCCATCGATGGACCTGCTGGCCGCTCCTGGGCAGCGAATCCCGCAGGATCGGGGCGACGATCCCGGCCATCCAGCGCGCCTCGCCCTCGGTGAGGGGCCCGACGGCGGCCTTGTCGTGGCCGTCGAGGTCGACGAGCGCCAGCTCGAACCGCGCGTCCCAGGGCGTGGCCGAGGCGAGCCGGCGCATCTCCATCCGTTCGAGCCACTCGACGTCCTCGGTGGACGACCAGCCCAATCCGAACAGCCGGATGCCCGTCGTGATCTCGCCCGGGCGGACAATCCAGACGCGGCGGGCTCGGTTCGCGGCGACGGCGATCCCGGCCAACGCCGCTGCCGTCGGCCCCGCGGCGGCCAGGGACGGCCTCGTGGAGAAAAGGGGCTGGACCATGACGCCGAGAAAGACCAGCAGGATCAGTTCGTAAGGCCCGATCGCCGGCCGCCGGCGGCCGGGCCTCCGCGAGAACTCGGCGCCGTCCCATTCGCGGCGGCAGGCGATCGTGCTGTCGGAGGGCGGATCCGTCAGCACGCCCGAATCATCCAGCCACTCGCAATCGAGGCACTCCGGCGCGCTCGTCCAGGCGGGTAACCGCTCCTGGATCTGGCATTCCAGGTCCTCGCGCAGCCGCTCGACGTCGTCCGGGTCGAGGCCCTGCCCGACGCCAAGGGCGCGCCCGATCGTCTCGATCGCAAGCCCGTGCTCGAACCGGACGGACGCCCGTTCGGAGGACGCGACCGCCAGGTAGTACGGGGTGAGCCGGCGCACCTCGGACAGCGGAATCGCCCGGCGATCTCGCCCCAGCCAGTCGATGCGGACGTATTCCAGTCCCTTCGGACCCAGCCGGAGTTGTTCGCGGCGCCCGAGGCGCCGCAGGGCATACCAGGGGAGCATCACGCCGAAGATCCCCGCGAAGCCCGCCGCGACGAGGATGGGCCACCCGGGCCTCGAACAGGCACAGAGGATCAGGAACGCGGCAACACTCCACACGATGAACAGGACCAGCAGGAACCCGTGCGTCTCGTCGCCGCTCCACCGGGTTTTTAGCTCCCGATCGAGGACCAGCGAACCCTCGGCCAGGTTGATGCCGAGGGATTTGCGATAACGGCCCCGCACGGATTGCGGCGGTGGGACCTTCGCCCAGGGCATGACGATCGCTCCTCGGCTGTCGCGACCATTGAGATGCCGTTGATCCGACGCAGGAGACCTACCAGTATACGACGGCCCGGCTGTCCGGACGACGGGTCAGGCTCCGACTCTTCTCATCCCTCTGTATCCGGATATTCCATTTTCCTTCCCATGCGGAGCCGTTAGAATGTTACGGCCTTTCCGGGAGGATCCGACCCGGCGGGCTTTTCACCCGACACGGCCCCGCAATCGCGGCGGATGTAACCTTTCGATCGACTGCACGATCGGCCGGGCGAGGGCGGTCATGGTGGCTTTTGCCTCCATTTGTGCGACCGTGGACAGGGGCTTGCCGACATCGATTTTTCGGGGCGGGCGATGGAAAGGTGGGCATCCGGAGTTCCCCGAAGTGTCGAGCCGAAGGGGAGTCCGGTCTGATGGGATGGTTGGGGCGTGACGCATGAGCATCCAGACGCCGAGGCTCGCCGGGGCCGAGCGGCCTCCGAACGAGAGCGAGGAGCGGCTGCGGCTGCTGGTCGAGGGGACGCGCGACTACGCGATCTACATGCTCGATCCCGACGGGACGATCGCGAGCTGGAACAGCGGCGCGGCGAGGATCAAGGGCTACTCGGAATCCGAGATCATCGGCCGGCATTTCTCGATGTTCTACACGCCCGAGGAGCGGGCCGACGGGAAGCCGGAGCGCGACCTGGAAGCGGCGCTTCGGGATGGTCGGCTCGACGAGGAGGGCTGGCGGGTGCGCAAGGACGGCTCGCGGTTCTGGGCGGGGCTGCTGCTCACGGCGCTCTATGATCAGGAGGGGAATCTCACGGGCTACGGCAAGGTGACCCGCGACCTGACCGATCGGCGTGCGGCCGGGGAGTCGCTGCGGCGGAGCGAGGAGATCCACCGGCTGCTGGTCGACCGCGTGCGGGATTACGCGATCTTCATGCTCGACCCGCAGGGCCGGGTGCAGACGTGGAACGAGGGGGCCGAGCGGATCAAGGGCTACCGGCACGACGAGATCGTCGGCCGGCACTTCTCGACGTTCTACACCGAGGAGGAGCGGCTGGCCGGCAAGCCCGACCGCGAGCTGGAGATCGCGCTGGTCGAGGGTAAGTACGAGGAGGAGGGCTGGCGGGTCCGGAAGGACGGCTCGGTGTTCTGGGCGAGCGTGGTGATCACCGCGCTGCGGGACGAGTCGGGCGGGCTGCGCGGGTTCGGCAAGGTGACCCGCGACCTGACCGAGCGCCGGCTGCTGGAGCAGCGGCTGATCGACAAGAACGCCGCGCTGGAAAGCGCGCTCCTGGCCAAGGACCGGTTCCTCGCGACGATGAGCCACGAGCTGCGGATGCCGCTCAACGCGGTGCTGGGGTACACGGGCACGCTGCTGATGAAGCTGCCGGGCCCGCTGAACCCCGAGCAGGAGAAGCAGCTCCGGGTGGTGCAGTCCGGGGCGCGGCACCTGCTGTCGCTGATCAACGACCTGCTCGACCTGGCGAAGCTGAACTCGGGCAAGGTCGATATCCGGCGCGAGCGGATCTCGGCGCGCGAGCTCCTGGAGGAGGTGGCGACCACGCTGCGGCCGTTGGCGGCGGCGCGGGGGCTCGATCTGTCGGTCGGCCCGGTGCCGGCGGACCTGGGGCTCTCGACCGACCGCCGGGCGCTGAGCCAGATCCTGCTGAACCTGGGGACGAACGCCTGCAAGTTCACCGAGCGGGGCTCGGTGCGGATGGAATGCGGCCGGTCCATCTTCCGGCCCGGAGAGGTCGAGTTCCGCGTGAGCGACACGGGCGTGGGCATCCGCCGCGACGACCTGGCGCGGCTGTTCCAGCCGTTCGTCCGGCTGGACGACGAGGGGGGCGACCGCAACGGCAGCGGCCTGGGGCTGCACCTGAGCCGGCGGCTGGCCGATCTCCTGGGCGGCCGGATCGAAGTCGAGAGCGAGTTGGGACGAGGCAGCCGTTTCATCGTGGCCCTGGTGGAGGAATGAGCCGTGGCGGCTCGCGTGCTCCTGATCGAGGACAATCCGCCGAGCATGGAATTGATGTGCTATCTGCTCGAGCACTTCGGCCACACGCCGATCCGCGCGCGCGACGGGCTCTCGGGCCTCGAGGCGATGCGGACCGAGCGGCCGGACCTGGTCGTCTGCGACATCGACCTGCCCAGGCTCGACGGCTACAGCCTGGCCGCGCGGGCGAAGGCCGACGCCGAGCTGCGGGCGATCCCCCTGATCGCCGTCACCGCGCTGGCGATGGTCGGCGACCGCGACCGGGCGATGCGCGCCGGCTTCGACGGCTACATGGCCAAGCCGATCGAGCCCGAGACGTTCGTCCGCGACGTCGAGCAGTTCCTTCCCCGACGCGAGGATGTCTGAGCGAGGCGAGGTCCAGCGGTCATGGCAACGATCCTGGTCGTCGACGACCGCACCGTCGACCGCGAATTCCTGGCGACGATCCTCCGCTATGGCGGGCACGTGGTCCACGAGGCCGCCGACGGCGAGCAGGCGCTTGCACTGGTACGGACGACCCGCCCCGAGCTGATCGTCGCCGACGTGCTGATGCCGCGCATGGACGGATTCCGGCTGCTGCGCGAGCTGCGCGGCGACTCCGAACTGGCGCAGGTCCGGGTGCTGATCTACTCGGCGTCGTACGACTCGAGGGAGTCGCGGGAGCTGGCGGAGGGCTTCGGCGTGACGGTCCTGCCCAAGCCGTCGGAGCCCGAGGCGATCCTCGGCGCCGTGGCCGCGGCGCTCGAGCGGCCGGTGGAGATCCCGGCCCTCCCCTCGGAAGAATTCGACCGCCGGCATCTCCGGCTGGTGGCGGACAAGCTGTACGAGCGGACCACGGCGCTGGAGGACGCCAACCGCCAGCTCACGGCGCTGGTCGAGGAGCTGCGGTCCGAGGTCGAGAGCCGCCGACGGGCCGAGGCGTCGGCGGCCGAGCAGCGCGAGTGGCTCAGCGTGGTGCTCGCCAGCATCGGCGACGCGGTGGTCGCGACCGACGACCGGGGCCGCGTGGCGTTCCTCAACCCGGTGGCCGAGGCGATGACCGGCTGGGCCCGTTGCGACGCCGTCGGCCGGCCGCTCGAGGAGATCTTCCACATCATCAACGAGGACCATCGCCGGCCGGTCGAGTCGCCGGTGGCCCGCGTCCTGCGCGAGGGGGTGGTGGTCGGCCTGGCCAACCACACGATCCTGGTCGCCCGCAACGGCATCGAGCGGCCGATCGACGACTGCGCGGCGCCGATTCGCGACCGCGAGGGCCGGATTCGCGGCGTCGTCCTGGTCTTCCACGACGTCACGGCGCGGCGGGAGCTCGAGCGGAAGCTCCGCGACCGGGCCGAGCGGCTCGACGAGGCCGGGCGCCGCAAGGACGAGTTCCTGGCGATGCTGGCCCACGAGCTGCGGAACCCCCTGGCCCCGATCCGCAACAGCCTGTATGTCCTGGAGGTCAGCCCGCACGAGCCGGCGATCGTCGTGGAGATGCGGGACATCATGCGGCGGCAGATCGAGCACCTCGTCCGCCTGGTCGACGACCTGCTCGACGTCTCGCGGATCACCCGGGGGGTGGTCACGCTGCGGAAGGAGCGTACGGACCTCGCCGAGATCATCCGCCAGGCGATTGTCGACCATCGCCCTCGCGCCGAGCTGGCCGGGCTGGCGCTGGAGTCCGAGCTGCCGGACGCGCCCGTCTGGCTCGACGCCGACCCGACCCGGCTCAGGCAGGTGGCCGACAACCTGCTGGCCAACGCGCTGAAGTTCACCGAGCGCGACGGGACGATCACGGTGCGTGTCGCGGCCGAGCCGGCCGCGCGGGCGGCCGTGCTGTCGGTGCGGGATACGGGCATCGGGATCGAGGCCGAGGTCCTCTCGCGGATCTTCGAGCCGTTCGCCCAGGCGGACCGCAGCCTGGACCGCAGCCGGGGCGGCCTGGGCCTGGGGCTATCGCTGGTTCGCGGCCTGGTCGGCCTGCACGGCGGCGAGGTCCACGCGGCGAGCGAGGGGCCCGGCCGGGGGGCGGAGTTCGTCGTCCGGCTGCCGCTCGAGCTGAGGACCGAGTTCGCGCCTCCGGCCGGGGCCGGCCCCACGCCCGACGTCCGCCGGCGCCGGGTCCTGCTGATCGAGGACCATCGCGACTCGGCCGAGACGCTCCGGAGGATCCTCGGCATCCATGGCTACGACGTGACGATCGCCACCAGCGGCCCCGACGGCATCGCCGAGGCGAGGCGCACGCGGCCCGACGCGATCGTCTGCGACATCGGACTGCCCGGCATGGACGGCTACGCCGTCGCCCGCGCGCTCCGCGCCGACCCCGCCCTGGCGGCGACCCGGCTGATCGCGCTATCGGGCTACGGCCGAGACGAGGACCTTCGCCGGGCCCGCGACGCCGGGTTCACCGACCACGTCGTCAAGCCCGCCCGGCCTGAGGACCTCATCCTCAAGATCGAGGGGCAAGCGTGACGCCTCGGCGGTGAGCGGCCGCGCCGCGGGATGCGTCAGACGGCCGGCCGAGGACCCTCGCCAGACCGGACGCGAACCGGTATAAACGATGGTTCCCCCGAAATCGAACGTCATCCCGTCGAGGCCCTCGGTCCATGCATGCCCCGAAGTCGGAATCCGTCGCGGAACCCGGTCCTGGTCATCAGAAGGCTGGCGGCCTGCCGTCGATCGGCGGCGCGTACTTCGCGCTGACGATCGTGTTCACGATGAATCTGCTGAACTACGTCGACCGCTTCTCCTTCTTCGCGGCTGGCACGCACATCCAGCGTGCCCTGAATATCGACGAGGACCACTGGTTCGGGTTGCTCGGCGTTGCGTTCATGATCGTGTACACCCTCGTCAGCCCCGCGATGGGCTGGATGGGCGACCGATATAATCGCAAGCTGCTCCTGGCCGGCGGCGTGGGACTCTGGAGCATCGCGACGGTCTTCACGGCCTTCTCGACGAGCTTCGCCCAGATGTTCTTCTGGAGGGCGCTCCTGGGCCTGGGCGAGGCCACCTACGGTGCCATCGCACCGGCGCTGATCGCCGATCTCTTCCCGATCAAGCGGCGGGGGCGCGCGATCGGGGTCTATCAACTGGCCCTGCCGGTCGGCACGGCGCTCGGCTACATCCTCGGCGGCAAGATCGCCGATGCGATGGGCTGGAAGGCGGTGTTCTATGTCGTCGGTCTGCCCGGCCTGCTGGTCGCGCTCCTGGGCCTGATCATCCGGGATCCCGGCCGGGGCGCCTCCGAGGGCGCCGGCGCGGCCGACCATGCGACCCGCCCCAGGCTGCGCGACTACCTCGTGCTGTTCCGCACGCCCACGTTCCTCTACAACACCGCCGGGATGGCCGCCGTGACCTATGCGACCGGCGCCTATGCGGCCTGGGCGTCGACGTTCTACCAGCGGGTGCATCACCTGACCGCCGGCGACGCCGGGACGCGGATCGGGCTGGTCCTGGTTACCGCCGGAATCCTCGGGATCCTCCTGGGAATGTTCGTCCCCGACGCCCTGCGGAAGGTCACGCGTCGGGCCTACCTGATCGTCGCGGCCGTCGCCATCCTGCTCGCCATACCGCTGGGCGTGGCGGGCGTCCTCAGTCCCGGCCACGTCGCGTCGCTCGCGTTCATGTTCGGCGTGTCGATCCTGCTGTCGATGGTGCTGGTCCCATGCAACACGGTCACGGCCAACGTCGTGCCGGCGAACCGCCGCGCCGTGGGATATGCCACCTTCATCTTCCTGATCCACCTGTTCGGCGACATCAGCTCGCCCGTGATCGTGGGCTGGATCTCGACCTTCTTCGGGCAGCAGGGCGTGGCCGATTCCCCGATTGGCCGATTCTTCGCCTCGATCGGCGCCGTGCCCGTGCAGTACGACAACCAGCAGACCAACCTGTCCGTGGCGATGCTGTCGGTGGCGCCGGTGCTCGTCCTCGGCATCGTCTTCTTCCTCCTGGGGGCACGCCATCTCCCGCGCGATGAGGACGAGGCGAGCAAGGCGTCGGTCGGGACACAGGAAGAGGAGACGTCGTCAATGGCCCACTTCCATTAGAGCGCATCGCGGTTGCATGGCGCACGGGCAAGAGATGGAGGTTCGAGCCTGCCCCGGAAGCCCACGAAGTGGGCGTCAGGACGTAGCCGGGGGGCGTCAGCCCCCCGGACCGCCACGCGAACGCTGATCTCCCCGCT
>DAIDHB010000284.1 GCA_027452145.1 Planctomycetales bacterium | reverse complement strand
CCCAGCCCCAACCCGTCGGCCGCCATCCGGCGTTAAACACCTCACCGACCCGCCCGAAGCGCGCCGGCCTCTCCGCCCGACCCCGATCCGCCCGATCCGCCCGAAGTCGGTCGGGCATTCCTGCCCGACGCGGGTCTGACTCCGCCCGATCCGCCCGAAGTAGACGCCGATCCGAACCCGCCGCCCGGCGCCCGGCCGGTCCGCCCGCGACGTCTCCGACCGGCCCGATCCGACCGAACGTCACCAACCCCCCGGGCGGAACGAACGGCTCCCCCGTTCCGGGTCGCGCCCCATCCGTCCCCGTCTACCAGGCCCCGGCCGAGACCACCTCGCCGCCGTCGCGGCTGCCCAGGGCTCGCCAGGCCGCCAGGTCGATCGTGTCCTTGACGAAGCTCACGTGCCCGTCGGCGAACACGACATTCGCCCCCGACGGATGCGCGCTGCCCGCCGACCAGGCCCCCTGATCGACGAGCCCGCCGTTGGTACACGTGTGGTCGTTGATCCCGAGAATATGGTTATACAGGGAATACCCGAACCCGTCCCGCGTCCAGTCGATCCCCTTGCCCAGCGGCGCGAGCGTCGCGGCGAGCGGGTCCAGGCCGTGGCACTCGGCGCCGAAGGGCCCGAGGTCCGTGATGTTGACCAGGCGATCGGGGGTCGCGAAGACGGCCCGCCTCGGGTCCCGGACGGAGGGATTGCCGTCGCCGCGGAGCCATTCCGAGACGGCCGCGGTGTTGCTCATCCCGTCGGTGAAGTCGTTGACCGAGGCGCCGAAGGCCCCGTTCCGCGCGCGGCCGGCCGGGCTGAAGCCCACGCCGCCGTTGCCCGCGTAATTGGTGCCCCCGGTCAGCCCGGTTAGCCCCGCGTCCGACGGGCAGAGGAACACGGCGATCGTGATCGACCGCGCCGTCTGACCGGCCGGCGTGGCGACGTTCGTGTCGATCGTGAGGTTGGCCAGCCCGGTCTGTTCGATCTGCCGGAGCAGCCCGGCGAGTCGACCCGGCGTGTGCCCGGATCGGTTGGCGTGGTGGTTGAAGGCGACGCCGATCTGGTGCAAATTGGCCGAGCACTGCGACCGCCGCGCGGCCTCGCGGGCCATCTGGACGGCCGGGAGCAACAGCGCCACCAGCACGCCGATGATCGCGATAACCACCAGCACCTCGATCACCGTGAAGCCCGGGGTCCGGATCGATTGGCGCATCGGCTCGCTCCTCACCTCAATCGAAGTCCGATCCGATCCGATCCGGCCCGGTCCGGTCCGGATCGGTGGACAGGGACGCTTCCGGCCCGGCCCGGCCCGGTCCGGTCCGATCGGACGGTGCGGCGAGGCGAGATCAGCCGATTGCCTCCCCGTTCGGGGTCCTGCGTCACCGGTCCGGGTCCACCCAAGTCTAACGGCTACAGGCTACCGGCGACATCGCCGGCCGCTCGGCCCGGCGTGTCACTCCTCGAGGCTCCAGTCCGTCGCGTACATCCTCAGTTGCAGCTTCCGCGCCACGGCCAGCGACGACGTGTTGGACCGGAGGACGAGGGGGTCAGACCAGGTTTCCGGCTTTTTAGGACGAGGGGGTCATAGGACGAGGGGGT
>DAIDHB010000283.1 GCA_027452145.1 Planctomycetales bacterium | reverse complement strand
GATTTCTGCCGGACGAGCCGGAATCTGGCGATTTTGAAGTAGGTCGGGCCGTCTTGCCCGACTCCGTAACGGGCGGGCCGGAGCGGATTGGGCGGATACGGACCCGGGTCAGGCTGAGAGCCTGACCTACTTCGGACGGGCGGAGGCGGACCCGTGTCGGGCAAGACTGCCCGACCTACTCGGGCGTATGCGGATCGGCGTCGGGCGGGAAAGCCAAAGCCTGACCGACTCGGGTGACGGCCGCCGGGTCGGGGATCTGCGCCGCGACCGCCGGAACCACCGCCATTGCTTTCAAGGCCCAGGATCTCGCCGGCGATGCCGCCGGGGACGGGCCGGGCCGGCCCGGCCCGCACGCACGCACGCCGACGGCGAATCGTCGTGCTGCCCCTATCCGCCCCGCGACCAGGCTCGCCGCACAGTGCCGGGGAGGGCGATGGCGGTCTCATCCAGGAAGGTTTCGATATCCTCATTACTGCCACTGCCACCCGTCTGGGTCGCCGAGAATAGCAAACGCATCACCGGCATTTTGGTCATGGCATCCATCGGCACGAGCTCGCCCTGGTGGAGGAGCGACAGGATCGCCTCCGCCGATGCCAGTTCTTCCGAAAGGTAGGCGGCGACGTCGTTGAGCGCCAGCAGCGGTTCCCGCGAGGAATGGGTGAAGACGCGGAGCGGGCGGGACGCCCCACGCCCGGCGGCCTTCGTGGCTTCGCTGATCAGCGTCGTTGAGGACATGCCGGACGGGGAGTGCGCGAGGGCGTTGAGCACAATCCAGCGGTAGTCGTCGACGCGCTGTGGGGTGACCCTGATCGCATCGAGAATGATGCTCTTCGCCCGATTGGCGTCGAGTTCCTGGATCATGATGTCCTCGCGTGGCATGAGGAAGTGCCGCCCGTCGGACTGTCCCGCCGGGCGGCCTCACCATTATGGCCCGGCATGCCGGGAATGAAGAAGGTGGGATCCGGCGGGCCGGGTTGAGCGAACGCCAGCAGGGACTCCGTTCCGAACGGGCCGGAGCCCCGCACGACGAATTTATTTAAGTAGGTCAGGCTCTCCGCCGGACTCCCGTCCGAACGGGCCGGCCGGATCGACGGTTTCGCATCGGCGTCGGGCGGGAAGGCCCGACCGGCCTGGGTGTGACCGGACTGCCGCCGGCCCGGACGAGTGTGGCGGCGTCCCGGATTCGGCCGGCCGGCGGGCCGGCGATCGCGGGCGGGGGGCGGGGCGGGACGGGGGCTATTGATCGCGGAGTGCGATCCCGCCCGGGTTGCCGGTTCGGCCTCAGCAAATGCGCCGGGCGGGCGTGCTCAGATCGGTCGCGGTCAGTCTCCCGTCCGCCGCTCACTCGGCCGGCGTGCCGGAGCTTTTCGTTCCTTTGCTCGTTTCCGGGCGGCCTTCCAGAAGGCCTCCTCGGATAATCCCTGACCTTCCTCGATGCTCTGCCTGGAGCGGTCGAGCATGGCCTGAAATCGGGGGGAGCGTCCCAGGAGGAGGCGCTCCAGGTCGTCATCGTCGCGAGGGACCAGCAAGACGGCAGCGGTCTTGCCGTTGCGGGTAATCACGATGGGGCCCTCGGTGGTGCACTCGTCGAGATAGGCGCTCAGCTTCGCCTTCATCTCCGCGAGGGGGACGATCTTCATGCTTCATACTCCTCGCCACCGATGAAGAGCCGGTTTCGGTCCTTGATGCCGATGGCCAGCACCCGGACCTCCCTGGCCTCCAGGTCGACATCGTAGAACACCCGGAAGCGATTATCCGGCCCGCAACGGATCTCCCACGCCGCGGAGAACGGAGCCGGCGGCTCCAGGGGCTTGCGGTTCCGCGTCTCCTCGCCCGGCGTATACGTGAGCTGTTCCCGAATCGATCGTTCGAGCAGACCAAGAGACCTGGACTCGATCCGATCCAGATGCTCAATCGCCTCGGGGGCGAAGATCAGCTTGTATTTCGCCTGCCTGGCCATTGACCAGAATTCTAGTCCAATTCGGGAGGCCCGACAAGGCCGGCTGCGAGATTACGGCCGGCTCGGCTGGCCCGCTCGCGCGGCGATGGTCTTCGGCCGGTCGCGAGCGGGCGGGCCGGCGTCCGACCGACCCGGGGTCCAGCCGGATCGGGCGGGGACGGGCTGTCGGGGGATGGCCAGGTCCGGCGGCGACCCCGATCCGGCCGGCCGGCGATC
>DAIDHB010000282.1 GCA_027452145.1 Planctomycetales bacterium | reverse complement strand
CCCCCCTGCCCGACCGGATCTCCGCGCTCCAGGCCTGCCCCGATCCGGCCGGGCTCAACGGCGACTCGCAGCCGGCGACCACCTTCCTCGGCGACCCCGAGATCTTCGAGCAGATGCTCCACAACCGGCTGTATGCCGTGCCGGCTGTCGAGCCCAGCATCTTCCACCGCGCCGGGTCGTGAAGCCGGGTCTCGATCACATCAAGTCATTACGCCAGCCTGAAGGTAGGACGGGCATCCTTGCCCGACGCTCAGACCCTGTCGGGCAAGAATCTCCGACCTACTTGAGGAAATGCGAGGACGCGACGATGACCCGATCGCCGGCCACGACCCCGCCGTCACTTCGCCGCCGGCCTGGCGTTCGCGCCGGCGGGCGGGGCCGGGGCTGTGCCGGATGCCTTGCCGCTGTCGCCCTGCGCCCTGAGGTGCCGGTCGAGGAACGCGAAGGTCTCGGCGCGGGTGTGGTCCATCTCGGCGCCGCCCCAGCCGTGGCCCGAGCCGACCATCAGCTCGACGCGGCCGGGAACGCCGGCCGCGGTCATCGCGTCCGCCAGGATGACGGCCTGGGTGTGCGGGACCAGCGGGTCCTTCGTCCCCTGGAAGGTCAGGATCGCGGCGTCGTCGCGGCTGACGTACGTCCGCGGCGAGGCCTTCGCCGCGAGCTCGGGCCGATCCGTCGCCAGGGCGCCCAGGAAGTCCTTCACCAGCGGCTTCGAGACCTCGGGGATGTCGGGCGCGGCGAGGTCGACCGGGCCGAAGTAATTGACCACCGCGCGAATCCGGGTATCGGGGGCGCCCGGAGGCGCCTCGCCCTCGAGCCCGTCCTTCTCGCCCGTCACGCCCAGCATGAGCGCCAGGTGCCCGCCGGCCGAGAAGCCCATCGCGCCGATGCGCCCGGGGTCGATCCTGCGCTCGGCGGCGTGCGCCTTCATCCACCGGACGGCGGCCTTGACGTCGTGCACCTGCGCGGGGAACAGGTCCTTCGGGCAGAAACGGTACTGCGGCGAGACCGCGACGTAACCATGACTCGCCAGCTCGCGCAGCACGGCGCCGACGTCCCCCTTGTTCCCCGCGCGCCACGCCCCGCCGTGGATCACCAGCACCGCCGGCATCGGGCCGTCGCCCCCTTCGGGCGCGGCGATGTCGAGCTTCAGCTCGGTTCCGCCGGCCTTCGTGTAGACGACGTCGTTCTCGACCTTGACCTTCGGCCCCTCGGCGCCCCGGGCACCGACGGTCGCGGCGATCACGACCCCCAGCGCCGGCATCAGCGTGACGACCACCCCGGCCATTCGTGCGTTCGCTCGTCTCGGCATCGTCGAAGCTCCCCACGCTTGCAGTCGATCACGGCGATCGGCTCGCCGTCCGGCCTGGGGTACTGTACCCGATCGGCGGGCGGGGCTGAAGCCGGTGGACTCGCGTTGACGGCCGGGCGGGCGGGGGGTATGGTCGCGGCCCCGACCATCGGGAGGCTTGTGGCACGGATGTTCCCCGCCCCGACCGCTTCCGGCGCCGATCTTCAGGCTCAGGCCCGCCGGCTCGACCGCGCGGTCTGGGGCTTCGTTGCGTTCGGCGTGGCGCTCCGCCTGGCCCGCTACGCCATGGACTACCCGCTCTGGTGGGACGAGGCGTTCGTCGCCGTCAACCTGCTGCGCCGCGGTTTCCTCGACCTGCTCCGCCCGCTCGACTACGGGCAGGTCTGCCCGCCGCTGTTCCTCTGGGCCGAGCTGGCCGTCGTGCGGGTTCTGGGCTTCAACGAGTGGACCCTGCGCCTGTTCCCGACGGTGTGCGCGGTCGCGAGCGTCCCGCTGTTCGCCTTCGCCGTCGGGCGCGTCTTCTCGGGCGTCCCTCGGCTCGCCGCGGTCGCCGTGTTCGCCGTGTCGTACCACCCGATCCGCCATGCCGCCGACGTCAAGCCGTACGCCTCGGACCTGCTCGTGGCACTCGCCGTCCTCGCCCTCACACTCGACGGCCTGCGACGGCCCGGTCACTCGCGAGCCGGTCGGCTCTGGCTGCTGGCATGCCTCGCGCCGCTGGCGTTGGGCCTGTCACACCCGGCGGTGTTCGTGGTCGCCGGGGCCGTCTTCGCCTGGGCGCCCGTCGTCTGGCGAGACGGCGTTCGAGGCGAGCGCGTCGCCCATGCGGCGTTTGCCGCCAGCTCCCTGGCCGCGTTCCTGGTTGTCTACATCGCCTTCACCCGGCACCAGGCGGCGGCGACGCTGTCCCTGATGCAGGCTCAGTGGCAGACCGGGTTCCCGCCCCTGGACAGCCTGACGGCCCTGGCCGGCTGGCTGGTGCGGGTCCACACCGGCGACCTGTTCGCCTACCCGTGCGGCGGCGAGCGCGGCGGCAGCGTGCTGACGACCGCGCTGGTGGTCCTCGGTACCCTGACGCTCTGGCGGACCCGGCGGCGGGCGGTCCTGCTGGCCTGCGCGGCTCCCTACGCCCTGGCCCTGGCTGCGGCGGCGATCCGCCGCTACCCGTTCGGCGGGGTGACGGACGGCTCGCCGGCGCGGGTCGTGCAGTACCTCGCGCCGGCGATCTGTCTGCTGGCGGGCGCGGGCTGTGCGGTCGTGCTGGGGCTCGTCCGCGACGCCCGGCGCCGACGTCGGATCGGGCTGGCGGGCCTCGTCGTACTCGCGGCCATCGGCGCCGCGCCGCTGCTGGCCGAGGCGAGGCACCCGTACCGCTCGTACCAGGCGCAACGGGCGCGCGAGTTCGCCCGCCGCTTCTGGCCCGAGGTCGCACGCGGCGGCGTGACGCCGGTCTGCCTGCGCTGGGACCTGGGCCTGCCGGGGTGGGACTCCGTCAACCTGAACGTTGCTGTGTACCTGTGTAATCAGGCGATCTACGCGCCCCATCGCCATCGACAGTGGCAGCCCGCCGCGCCAGGCCGGGCCGGCCCCGGCAAGGCCGAGGATCACCCGATGCGCTACATCCTGTCCCTCTGCGACCCGTCCGACACTAGCGTCGCGTCGTGGCTCGCCGAGATGGGCCGATCGCGGCGGCTGGCGTCGTCGCGGACGGTGCTGCTCGACACGGGTGAGCCCGGCAAGCCGCCCAGGACCGAGCGCTACGTCGTCTACGACTTCGAGGCGGCGCCGGTGCGCCGCTGAGGTCTCCATCCCATCCGTCGCCCGACCTCGAGCGGCGTCCCGAGGTTTCCCGCAGCCGAGGCCCCCATGAGCCAGCACCCAGCGACGACCGTCCGGCCCGCGACGACCGATCGCGGTGCGCCGGCATCCGGCGCCGGCATCCGGCCGACGGACGGCCCCTCGGATCGGGCCGCCGGACGGCCCGCGGGTTGCGGCCTTCGGGGACTCGGGCGGACCCCGGCGCCCCCTTTGACAGCGTGCCGTAGCTGCGGTACACCAGATACGTTACGGTTGCCCAGCTCCCCCGCCCGCCGACGGCCCGCTCGCACCCCAACCCTCCGAACCCGGCCGCGGATCGGACGCGTGACCGCGACGGGCCGGGTGCGGACCGGCCGGCCCGAGCACCCGGCCGGGAGCGGCGGCCGCCGCGACGTGACCCCTTCCCCCACCGAGGCGAGAATACCGATGATGCAACGAGCGATACGACGTCCCGGGACCGCGCTGGCGGCGGCCGCCGCGCTCCTGGTTGCCTGGGCCGGCGCGTCGGCCGCGGCCGACCCCAACCACCTCGAGCTCCACAAGGGCGACCGGATCATCATCATCGGCAACACTCTGGCCGAGCGGATGCAGTACTACGGCCACTTCGAGACCCTGCTGCACGCCCGGTTCCCCGAGCTCGAGCTGGTCGTCCACGACCTCGGCTGGTCGGCCGACGAGGTTGCGCTCCGCCCCCGTCAGGCCCGCTTCAACAACCACGGCCACACCCTCAAGGACGAGCGCCCCGACGTCCTCATCGCCGCCTTCGGCTTCAACGAGTCGTTCGCGGGCCCCGAGGGGCTGCCGAAGTTCCGCAACGACCTCGAGCGGTTCCTCCAGGAGTCGACGACCACGAAGTACAACGGCAAGGCCGCGCCTCGCGTCGTCCTGCTCTCGCCCATCGCGCACGAGGATTTGAAGGACCCGCACATCACCGACGGCAAGCAGAACAACGTCAACATCAAGCTGTACTCCGAGGCGATGGCCGAGCTGGCCCGCAAGCACGGCGCCCTGTTCGTCGACCTGTTCAACCCGACGCAGGCCCTCTACAGGTCGGCCGCGCACCCGCTGACGATCAACGGCGTCCACCTGAGCGACGAGGGCTATCGCAGGCTCGCCCCCGTGCTCGAGATGGGGCTCTTCGGCCCCCCGTCCTCGGCCCCGCCGAAGGCCGACATGAAGGCGCTGCATGCCGCCGTTCAGGAGAAGAACCTCCAGTTCTTCTACGACTACCGCGCCGTCAACGGCTGCTACATCTACGGCGGCCGCAGGGCACCGTTCGGAATCATCAACTTCCCGGCCGAGTTCGCCAAGCTCCGCAAGATGATCCAGAACCGCGAGCGGCGGATCTGGGACATCGCACAGGGCAAGCCGGTGCCGGCCGAGATCGACGACAGCAACACCGGCACGTTCGCCCACGTCGAGACCAACTTCAAGGGCCGGGTGCACATCACCACGCCCGAGGAGGAGCAGAAGACGTTCACCCTGCCCGAGGGCTACAAGATCGAGCTGTTCGCCTCCGAGGTCCAGTTCCCCGACCTCGAGGATCCCGTCGCGATGGCCTTCGACGCGAAGGGCCGGATGTGGGTCACCACGATGCCGTCGTACCCCATGTATCTCCCGGGGCGCAAGCCGAATGACAAGATCCTGATCTTCGAGGACGGCAACGGCGACGGCAAGGCCGACAGTTGCAAGGTCTTCGCCGACGGCCTGCACCTCCCCATCGGCATCGAGCTGGGCGGGGGGGGCGTGTACGTCTCGCAGATGCCCAACCTGATGTTCCTCAAGGACACGAACGGGGACGACAAGGCGGACGTGCGCGAGCTGATCATGCACGGCTTCGACACGGCCGATAGCCACCACGCGATGCACGCCTACACCTGGGACCCGGGCGGCGCCCTGCACTGGCAGGAGGGGACGTTCCACTACTCCCAGGTCGAGACCCCCTATGGCCCCAGGCGGTGCAACGAGGCGGGCATCTTCCGCTGGGAGCCGCGGACCTGGAAGTTCGACGTCTTCGTCTCGTACGGGTTCGCCAACCCGTGGGGCCACTACATCGACGCCTGGGGCCAGAACTTCGTCGCCGATGCCTCCGGCGGGGCCAACTACTACGGCACGGCGTTCTCGGGGCAGGTCGACTACCCGCGGAAGCACGGGGGGATGAAGCAGTTCTTCAAGATGCAGTGGCGGCCGACCTGCGGCTGCGAGCTGGTGGCCAGCCGCCAGTTCCCCCACGAGACCCAGGGGGACTACCTGCTCAACAACGACATCGGATTCCAGGGGATCCTCCGCTACCGCGTCAAGGAGGACGGCTCGGGCTTCAGCGGGACGCCGGTGGAGCCGCTGCTCCGCTCGTCCGACCCCAACTTTCGGCCGGTGGCGCTCCAGTTCGGCCCGGACGGGGCGCTCTACGTGGTCGACTGGTTCAACCCGCTCATCGGGCACATGCAGCACTCGCTGCGCGACCCGAACCGCGACCACACCCACGGGCGGATCTGGCGGATCACCTACACCCGCCGCCCGCCGGTGGACCGCCCGAAGATCGCCGGCGCGAGCATTCCCGAGCTGCTCGACCTGCTGAAGGTGTACGAGGACAGGACGCGGTACCGCGCCCGCCGCGAGCTGCGCGAGCGGCCGCCGGCCGAGGTCCTCGCGGCGCTGAACAAGTGGGTCACGTCGCTCGACACGGGCAACGCCGATTACTGGCGGCACATGCTCGAGGCCCTGTGGCTGCACCAGAGCCTCGACGAGGTGAACCTCCCACTGCTCAAGAAGCTGCTGGAATCGCCCGAGCCGAAGGCGCGGGCCGCCGCCACGCGAGTACTGTGCTACTGGCGCGACCGCGTGCCCGACCCGCTCGAGGTCCTGCGCAAGCAGGTCAACGACGATCACCCCCGCGTCCGGCTGGAGGCGGTCCGCGCACTGAGCTTCTTCGACGGGGCGGCGGTGCCGAAGGCGCAGGAGGTCGCGCTGGAGGCCCTGCTCCACCCGCAGGACGACTACCTCGAATACACGCTCAACGAGACCACCAGGACCCTCGATCACCGCGCCAAGTCATCCGGCGTGAAAGGAAGCAAATGACCCGGTTCGCGACGCGATGGTGTGCCCGTTCGATGGCGGTGCTGCTGGCCCTGGCGCCGGCCGCGCCGTGCTCGGCCCGTGCGGCGGCGCCGGCCGGTCCGCCGCCGTCGGCCGCCGCGGATGAGCCCGCGGCATCGGACAGCCCGATGGTCCGGCTGCTCAAGAGCGGCCGCGTCCCCGAGGATCGCCAGGGGGCCGTCGTCGACATGATCGGCAAGCGCGGCACCGTCGCCGACCTCGACTACATCTACGGCCACTCGCTCGACGGCTTCTCGGCTCCGGTTCGCCTGAAGGCGCTGGACGCTCTATTCGAGGCCGCCACGACGCGAGCGCTCCGGCCCGAGAAGGGACGCGACCGCCTGGCCGGGCTGCTGGCCGAGCCGGCGCAACGGCTCGACGGCCCGACGCGGACGGCGGCGATCCGGCTGGCCGGCGCGTGGAAGCTCGACGCGGCCGCCGGCACCTTGCGCCAGATCGCCGGCGCGTCGGGGGTCGACCCGGCCACCCGCGACGCCGCGATCGACGCCCTGGCGACGATCGGCGGCAAGGCCGGGCGCGGCGCGATCGAGGAGCTCGCCGGGCCCCGCCAACCCGTCCTCATCCGGCTCGCGGCCGTCGCCGCGCTGGCCCGCCTCGATATCGACGCGGCCGCGAATCAGGCCGTCACGCTCATCCCGGCCGCCGCCTCGGCGGGCGCCGACCTCGCGCCCCTGATCGCGGCGTTCCTCAACCACAAGGGGGGCGGCGCGGCCCTCGCCGCTGCTATCGGACGGCAGCCGCCCCCCACAGACGCCGCCCGGCTCGCCTTCCGCGCCGCCGCCGCCAACAGCCAGGCCGACGGCGCCCTGGTCGCCGCCCTCGGCAAGGCCGCCGGCATCGCCACCGAGACCCGGCCCCCCTCGCCCGCCGAGCTCTCCTCGCTCGTCGCCGAGGTCAACTCCAAGGGCGACCCCGCCCGTGGCGAGGATGTCTTCCGCCGCGCCGACCTGAGCTGCATGGGCTGTCACTCCATCGCCAGGGCCGGCGGCGAGATCGGCCCCGACCTCAGCGCCATCGGCCAGACCTCGCCGCCCGACTACATCATCAACTCCATCCTCCTGCCCGACCAGTCGATCAAGGAACAGTACCACACCCTCGTCGTCCAGACCGCCGAGGGCCAGGTGTTCCAGGGCATCGTCGTCGACAAGGACGACCGCCGCGTCGTCCTCAAGGACTCCACCGGGGCTCTCCGCACCATCCCGGTCGACTCGATCGACGACCAGAAGCCCGGCGGCTCGCTCATGCCCAGGGGGCTGGCCAACCTGATGACCCATGCCGAGTTCATCGACCTCGTCCGGTTCCTCTCCGAGCTCGGCCGCCCCGGCCCCTACGCCATCCGGACCGTGCCCACCATCCAGCGCTGGCGCGTCCTCAAGGACGTCCCGCCCGAGCTGGTCAAGGCCGTGCCCGACGAGGAGGAGCTGAGCAAGCGCGTGCTGGCCGCGCCGGCCGATCGCTGGGCGACCGTTTATGCCAGGGTCTCCGGCGCCCTGCCGCTGGCCGAGGCCGCCCGGGCCGCCGGTGGCAAGGTCCTGTTCGTCCAGGGCGAGATCGACGTCACCGCCGCGGGCACCGTCGTCATCCGACCGGTCCACCCCGATGGCATCCAGCTCTGGATCGACGAGGTCCCCGCGCCCGCCGGCACCCGCGAGTTCACCACCAGCATCGCGACCGGCCGGCACCCGATCACCGTCCGCGTCAACACGGCCGAGCGGACGCACCCGAACCTCGCCATCACCGTCGACAAGCCCGCCGGATCGACGGCCGAGTTCACCGTCGTCGGAGGCAAGTGACACTGATCCAGGGCGCCATCCAGGAGACACACCCATGCCGCGGGCCAGCAAGCCAGGCGCCGGATCCCAGGCCGCCCGCCCGGGGCGATCGGCCGGCGCCCGCGCGCCGCGGAAGGCCAGGCAGGCGCCCTCCCCCTCGTCCTCGTCCGCGCCGATGGCGGAGCCCGTCCCGGCCGGCGCCAGGTTGATCAGCCCGTCGCGCATCGCCCGCTACTTCTTCCACGAGTGCCCCCGCTACCTCCGATACTCGAGCACCCCGAAGGATCTGTGGGAGGCCGAGGGCGTCCCCGCGCCGCCGTTCGACCACAGCCCCGTGACCGCGGCGATCCTCGAAGGGGGCTACGCCTGGGAGGAGGAGGTCGTCGGCAGCCGGCTCCAGGGTCGCGTGCACGTCGCCGACGCGAAGCCGGGCACCCCGCTGAAGGACCGGATCCATTCCGCCGCCGAGACCCGCCGTCTGCTCGGGATCCTCGATCCGGGCGAGTCGATCTACCAGCCGACCCTTTCCACCCCGCCGGGCTTCTACGAGCACTACGGCCTCGACAGCTCAATCGTCCAGATGGCCGACTGCCGGCCCGACCTGATCGCCTGCGATGACTCGCCCGAGGGCCCGGTCCTCCGCGTGGTGGATGTCAAGGCCAGCCCCGGGCTGAAGCTCTCGCACCGCATCCAGGCCACGCTCTACGCGATCATCCTCCGCCACGTCCTGGCCGACTGGTGCCGCGGCGACCTTCGCGTCGACGATGACGCGGCCATCTGGCCGGCACAGGCCGACGGGCCGGTGACGTTCGACACCCGCGCGATCCGCCCGCCGCTGGAGGACTTCCTGGAGCGCGAGGTCCAGACCCTGCTCGCCCGGCCTGCCGACCAGGCGCCCTGGCACGTCTACTACAGGTGCGAGTGGTGCCCCTACTTCGACCACTGCCGCGCCGAGATGGCGCGGACCGACGACGTCTCGCGCGTGCCGTACCTGTCGAGCTACGCCAAGCAGTTCCTGCACGCGCTTGAGCCTCCCGTGCGCACCCTCGCCGATATCCAGGGCGTGCTCGACGACCCGGCGCGGCGGGCGGCGCTGGACGACTGCGCCTCGCTCCGCGGCCGGTCCGACCGCCTGCGTCTCCAGGTCGAGTCGATGCGCGACGGCGAGGTCCGCGTCCACCCGGGCGCCACGCTCGCCATGCCCCGGGGCGAGAACGTCCGGCTGGTGCTCACCGTGCAGTCCGATCCGGTCTCGGGCCAGGTGTATGCCTACGGCATCCTGGCGCAGGGCCTGCGCGACGTCCTCGGCGAGAATCCCAGGCCGATGGCCGAGGTCGCGCGCTCGCCCCATCCCGAGTGCTCGGCCGAGCTCGAGCGCCAGTTCGTCCGCCGCCTGTATGGCCTGCTCCGGCCCGTCCATGACCACAACCTCCGCGCCGGCGACTGGAAATCGCAGAAGACGCTCCAGGCGTATACCTTCGACACGTACGAGCGGGACCGCCTCACCGAGCTACTGATGCGCCGGCTCGACGACCCCGAGGTCGCCGAGGAGGCGCTCCAGGTGTTCTTCCACTTCCAGCGCCCCGAGCTGATCCAGGCCCGCAACCAGCCCGCCGATGAGGTCGTGTTTCCGATCGTCGTGCTGGTCGACGTCCTGCGCGAGCGCGTCGCGCTGCCGCTGGACGTCGCCTACCGCTTCGCCGACGCCGTGCGGTTGCTCCAGCCGGCTCAGTTCGGCTTCACGTATTCCGACAACGACTACTACGCGTTTCCCCTGTCCAACCAGATGCGCTCCGACGCGATCTTCGCCGTCTGGCACCAGGGGAAGAACGAGTACGTCGAGCGGATCGAGCGCGAGGTCCGCAACCGGCTGATGGCGGCCAACAGCCTGGTGAACGGCGTCCGCGAGCGGCTCGCGGCGGCCGGGCGCACGCTGGTCGCCTGGCCGTCGAAGTTCCGCCTGCCGTCGGCCTTCGACCACCGACGGCCGACGCTATCGCGGCTGGCGTTCGTCGCCCGGCACGAGTCGATCCGCGCCTACCTTGGCGTCCGCGAGGCCCGCATGGCGCCGCCGGCCGAGCGGCTCCGCGACGGCGACACCCTGCGGCTCACCCACATCGACGCCAGCCGGTTCCGGCTGGATCCCTCGCAGCGCGACAGCCTGCCGGCGACCGGCACGTTCCCCGACCACATCTTCACCGAGGAGTCGGAGGAGGGCGCCGTCGCCCGGCTGAGCTTCGACGACTACGCCTGCAAGGACCGGCCCTATCCGCCGAACCTGCCGCTGGCGCTGGCCGCGGTGGCCGACATCGAGGAGCCCGACGCGGCCCCCGGCGCGGTGCTCCATCTGTCGCTGCGCCCCGGCCGGGCGTTCCGCGGGCCCAGGCCCGGCGCGACGTACCTTCTCGAGCCGCGATACACCGACTACAACGTCGAGCGCGTCCTCTCGCACCTGCTCGAGCTCGACGGCCGGCCCGAGTGCCGGTTCGTCGACCTCGTCGAGCGCCCACACGAGGTCGCGCGGCCGCTGGAGCTGGACCCGGCGATCCGCAAGGCGGCGCTCGCGCTGGCGCGGCGGCACGGCATGACCCGCAGCCAGCTCGACGCCTTCCAGGGGATCGTCGACCACGGGCTCCGCCTGGTCTGGGGCCCGCCGGGCACCGGCAAGACGCACTTCCTGGCGCTGGCCGTCCTCTGTCTGGCCGAGGCCCACCGCGCCGCCGGCAAGCCGTTCCGCACGCTGCTCACCGCGTTCACCCACGCCGCGATCGACAACGCCCTGCGGAAGGCCGCCGAGCTCCAGCGCGAGCGCGGGATCGTTCGCGGCACGCTGCCCATCCGCAAGCTCGACGAGACCCGGCTGGCGGGCATGGAGGGCGTCGAGGGCCTGCCTTCCCGTGTCAACAAGGTCGGCTGGCGCTGGCAAGACGACGAGCGCTGGTCGCTCTACGGCGGTACGGTGTGGAAGATCCACCACGGCGAGGGGGCCGACCGGGCCGACCTGGTCGTCGTCGACGAGGCGTCGCAGCTTCGCGTGTTCGAGTCGTCGATCGTGCTGGGCGGGCTGCGGCCGCATTCGCGCCTGCTGATCGCGGGCGACGACCGGCAGCTCCCGCCGATCGTCCAGGCGAACTACCCCGAGCCCGAGCCGGGCGAACCGGCGCTGCACGTCTCGCTCTTCGAGTGCCTCAGGCGCCAGGATCCGGACGCCCGGTTCACGGCGACCCTGCTTGAGAACTGGCGGATGAGCCGCACCCTCTGCACTTATCCGGCCGAGCAGATCTACTCGCCCGGGTACACCAGCGCGACCCCCGAGGTCGCCGGCCGCAAGCTCCGCCTGTCGCGGCCGCCCGCCGGGGACGACCTGGCCGATGCCCTGGTCGACCCCGACTATCCACTGGTCATTGGCGTGCTCGAGGGCGTGCGAGCCGCGGCCGAGAACCGCCTCGAGGCCGCGCTGGTGGCGCGGGCCGTCGTCCGCCTGCGCCAGCGAATGCAGCCGGCGCCCCGGCGAGCCTACCCCGATTCGGCCGAGGGGGACGCTGCCTTCTGGAAGGACGGCCTGTTCATCGTCAGCCCGCACCACGTCCAGATCGCGGCGATCCGCCGGGCGCTCGATGCCGCCCGCGCCTGGCACGGCGAGCCGTTCGTCGAGACCGTCGACCGCGTGCAGGGCCAGGAGTGCGACGCCGTCATCGTCAGCTACGGGGTCTCCGACGTCGAATCCGCCCTGGGCGAGAAGGAGTTCATCTACAGCCTGAATCGCCTGAATGTCTCGATCACCCGGGCGCGGGCCAAGGCGATCGTGTTCCTGCCCCGCCCCCTCATCGAGCCGCCGATGCAGGTCTACGAGGACGATCGCCTCTGCGAGGGCGTCGCTTTCATGCAGGGGCTTGTCCGCTTCGCCGAGCACCGCGGGCCGGTACTACGCTTCCCCCAGCCCGACTCGGGCGAGCTGACGGTCTACCGCGTCCCGGCCCGCTGACGGCCGCTATCCCGATCGAGCAGGTCTCCGGATCACCGCACCTCGAAGCGTCCGACGACAACCCGACGAGATGAGAGAGAATGCCATGTCCAGCCAGGCCAGTGCCCTGATCAGCTACGAGCAAGTTCACCACCCGCACGCGGGCGTCGTCGAGTTCCTCGGCCACTCGATCGCCGACCCGGACCACGCCACCGAGCTCAGCCGCCAGCTCGCGTCGCTGGTCCGGCCCGAGCTGCCGAACCGGTTCGTGCTCGACTTCAAGAACGTGCGGGCGTTCTCCAGCACGGCCTTCGGCGCGCTGGTGGGCTTCGTGCTCAAGGTGCGCAAGGCCGGCGGGATCGCGCTCATCTGCAACATGGACGAGTTCGTGCGCTTCGGGGCCGACATCATCCGCCTGGGCGACTACGCCCCGATCGTCGCCGACCGCCAGGCGGCACTCGACCGCCTGGCGGCCGGGGAGGCCGACGCCGATGTCGCGTTCGTGTCCTGATCGCCTAGCGGCGGCCGGCCTCGGACGTCTTCGCCTCGCCCCCGGTGCGCGCCGCGCGGGCCTCGGCGTACAGTTCGCGGAGCAGCTTCCCCGCGGCGTCGACCAGCCGCTCGCCGGAGCCCTCGGCGCATCGGGCACTGACCACCTCGTAGTTCCCCTGCGCGTACGCCCGCCGCGATGGGATGTAGCCGATCGCGCCGTCGGCCAGCTCGGCGACGATCGTGCGGCCGAACGGCGAGTCCTGCT
>DAIDHB010000281.1 GCA_027452145.1 Planctomycetales bacterium | reverse complement strand
GCCACACGAACGCCCTGAGACGATCTTGATCGAGATCTCCGCTGTCCATTACAATAAAGTTCACCAAGTTGACTTGGAAACTGAACTTTAGGCAGCGGAGCGTGGAGGAGACCATGGAGCCGTCGGGTCCGGTGGGTGGTGCCAAGCCCAGCAAGGTCGAGGCGATCAAGCGGGCGAGCGAGTACCTGAAGGTGCAACTGGCCGGCGAGATGGGGGATGGGTCGTCGCACCTGAGCGAGGATGCGGCGACGGTGCTGAAGTTCCACGGCTCGTACCAGCAGGATGACCGGGACGTCCGGACGCAGCTCAAGAAGCAGGGCCTGGAGAAGGCTTACCAGTTCATGGTGCGGGTGCGGATCGTCGGGGGGCGGCTGTCGGCCGAGCAGTATCTGGCCTGCGATCATCTTGCCCGGACGGTCGGCAATGGCACGCTGCGGATCACGACCCGGCAGGAGTTCCAGCTTTACGGAATCCTGAAGGACGACCTGAAGACGACGATCAGCACGGTCAATCAGAACCTGATGTCGACCCTCGCGGCGTGCGGCGACGTCGAGCGGAATGTCCTGTGCTGCCCCGCGCCCCTGAGCGACGCGGTGCGCGACCGGATGTACGAGGACGCCGCGATCTTCGCCTCGCACTGCGCGCCGCGGTCGTCGAGCTACTGGGATATCTGGCTGGACGGCGAGAAGGTCGAGTCGCTCCCGCCTGCCGGCGAGATCCTCGTCCCGACGGCCGGCGACGATCCGGTCGAGCCGATCTACGGCAAGACGTATCTGCCGCGGAAGTTCAAGACGGCGTTCGCCCTGCCGGAGGACAATTGCACCGACATCCACGCCAATGACCTGGGCTACCTGGCCATCGTCGAGGACGGGCAGCTCGTCGGGTACAACGTCCTGGTCGGCGGCGGGCTGGGGACGACGCCGAGTGCCCAGAAGACGTTTCCGTTCCTGGGTGTGCCGCTCTGCTACGTCGACCGGGTCGACGTGCGGAAGATCGGCGAGGCGGTGATCAAGGTCTTCCGCGACTTCGGCAACCGCTCGGATCGGAAGCGGGCGCGGCTCAAGTACATCATCCACGACTGGGGCCTGCCGGCCTTCCGGGCGAAGATCGAGGAGTATCTCGGGCATCCGGTGATGGATCCGAAGCCGGTGCCGGTCTCGGAGGTCGACGACCACCTGGGATGGCATCGCCAGGCGAATGGCAAGCTGTTCCTGGGGCTGCCGGTCGAGAACGGGCGGATTCGCGACGACGGCGATTACCGGCTGATGTCGGGCCTGCGGACGTTTTTCGAGCGGTACCGGACGCCCGGCCGGCTGACGTGCCAGCAGTCGATCCTGCTGATGGACATCGAACCCTCGCGGCGCGATGAGATCGAGAGCTGGCTAGAGGAGTACGGGATCGCCACGGTGGAGCGGATCAGCACGGTCCGGCGGTGGTCGATGGCCTGCCCAGCCCTGCCGACCTGTGGCCTGGCGGTGACCGAGTCCGAGCGGGCGCTGCCGGGGGTCCTCGACGAGCTGGAGCGCGAGCTGGCCGTGCAGGGGCTGGCCGATGAGCGGTTCACCGTGCGGATGACCGGTTGCCCGAACGGCTGTGCCCGGCCGTATAATGCGGATATCGGGCTGGTGGGCCGATCGGCCCACGTCAACAAGGATGGGACGCCCGGCCCCGGCAAGTACACCATCTTCCTCGGCGGCCGGACGATCGGGGACCGGCTGAACGTGGAGTTCAAGGACTACGTCCCTTACGACCGGATCGTGGTCGAGCTTCGGCCGGTGCTCGCGCGGTTCAAGGCGGAGCGGCTGGAGGGAGAGACCCTCGGTGACTTCTGCGACCGGGTGGGCGTCGAGGAGCTGGCGCGATCGGCCGCGGAGGAGCTCGACCCGGTCGGGTAAAATCACTCACTCGGGACGTCTGAACGCGAGTCATGGGGAGGACCGTCCGATGACGATCTCCAGGACTGAGGCGTCGGAACTGGCAGTGGCCGCGCGCGAGGCGGCGGCACACGCCTATTGCCCCTACAGCGGATTCCGGGTTGGGGCCGCGGTGCTGGACGACGACGGACGCATCTTCCGGGGCTGCAACGTCGAGAACGCCTCCTATGGATTGACGATCTGCGCCGAGCGGAATGCCGTGTTCCAGGCGGTGTCGCACTCGCTGGGCGCGACCGTGATCCGGGCGATCGCGATCTATACGCCGACGCCCGAGCCGACCGCCCCATGCGGGGCCTGCCGGCAGGTGATCAACGAGTTCGGGCCGGACGCCGAGGTCCGCTGCATCTGCGACGGACCCGGCGAGCTACGGTTCCGGCTGAACGAGCTGCTCCCAGCCGCGTTCGGGCCCGGAAACCTGGGGGCCGCTCGACCTGAGTCGTGAGACTTCAGGGATTCACCACGAAGCGGGAGATCCAGGATTCGCGAAGCGTCAGGGAGATCGGACTTAACCGCGAAAAACGCGAAAGACGCGAAAAGGGAAGGGCAGACGGATGCGATTTGGCCTCGGACCGATCGTTCTCGTTTTCGTGTGATTTCGTGTTTTTCGTGGTTCCTCATCTTCAGCGGCTGTCGCATTGACTTCGAGCGGCGGAATCCCTGGTGGTTTCGGACTTAACCAAGAAAAACACGAAATCACACGAATAAAATCCAGAGGAGAACCGACCGTCGGCGTATCGCCGTCCTCTTCGCGTTTTTCGCGGTTACGGTCCTTGATGGATGGCGGTCGAGGCGGGGTAACGCGATCGCTCGTGTTCTGGGCGCTTCTGGAGTCTTGCGGTCTGGCGGTGGCATCTTTGAGCCGCGGTCATTCGCCTTCGCGCAATCGGGCGGAGTCGCTATGCTCTCGCGTCAAACCGCCCGGCCGACGGCGTACGGAAGACGCGGCGACATCAGGACCATGGGCGGTCCACGGAGGGGAACCCCGATGCGACGGATCGCGGTGCTGAATCAAAAAGGCGGCGTCGGCAAGACGACGACGACCGTGAACCTCGCCGCCGCGCTGGCGATGGCCGGGTTCAAGACGCAGGTGCTCGACCTGGACCCCCAGGCCCACGCAACGTTACACCTGGGGCTGTTGCCGGGGCGATCCGGGCCGTCTCTCTACGAGGTGCTGACGGACGGCCTGCCGCTGGCGAAGGTCCGGCGCATGGTGGGCGAGAACCTGTGGATCTGCGGCAGCCACATCGATCTTGCCGGGGCCGAGCTCGAGCTGCTCGGCACGGTCGGCCGCGAGGTCATCCTGCGCGATCAGATCAACGCGGATTCCGAGGAGTTCGATTTCGTCCTGATGGACTGCCCGCCATCGCTGAGCGTGCTCACGCTCAACGCGCTCTGCGCCGCGACGGAGGTCCTGATCCCGCTCCAGGCCCATTTCCTGGCGCTGCACGGGCTCTCGAAGCTGCTCGAGACGGTGAACCTGGTCTCGAAGCGGGTGAACCGCGAACTGAAGGTCGGCGGCATCGTGCTCTGCCTGTACGACGCGGGGACGCGGCATGGCAGCGAGGTCATCGAAGACCTCCAGTCGTTCTTCGACAGCCGCAGGAAGGCAGATGCTCCCTGGGGCGACGCGCGGCTGTTCCAGACTCGCATCCGCCGGAACATCCGTCTGGCTGAGTGCCCCAGCTTCGGCCAGTCGATCTTCCAGTATGCTCCGACCAGCCGCGGCGCCGAGGATTACTCGTCGCTCGCGGCCGAGATCCAGGGACTGCCGGCCGCGTCGATCTGGCAGGGCGACGAATCGCCGGCCGACGCCGCCTCCGCGGCGTGACGGCCGGCGGGTTGGTCGATCGGGTCCCGGCACTCAGAGCGTCGGGCGTGCGTTCATCTCGATGCCGATGGGAACCATCGAGTCCTCGGGCACGAAGCTGCCGACATCCTGGATCGGCGCGTTCGGCTGGGTCTCCGACCACACCGCGAAGGTGTAGTGCTTGAGCGGGAAACCCTCCGAGGGGAGCTGGCTGGTATTGAGCAGGATGCGCACCGTCGGTCCCTTGACCGAGATGACCGGCGAACTGATGGGCGTCGTGGTTCCGGTCGTCAGATCGGTGATGGACGCCGAGTTGTTCTGGCCATTCGGGCCGATCGACACGGTGACGAGCGCATCGGGCGTGATCCCGGGCCGGCTCGGATAATACGGGCCGATCCGCCCGCCGGCGCCGCGATTGATCGCGAAGACGATGTCGGTGCCGAACGGCGTCGTGGTGAAGGGCCCACGTACGATCGCTCCGAGCTCGATCTTCTTGCCCTTGAGGACGACGGCGCCCCCGATGTTGAGCGCGAGGGCGTCGTGGGGTTGGCCCGTGTAGCCGCTCTGGAGGTTGATCTGCTTGACGACGATCCCCGGGACGGTGTACTGGGTGATCGTATGACTGGCGAAGGCGGCCGCCACCCCGAGCGGATTCTTCACCTCGCGGAGCGCCAGGGCGACGAATTCGTGGCCGGCACCCCCGAGCATCGCGTTCAGGATCGCCGATTCGCCCGCCCGGTTGAAGTTCAGCGAGAAGCTCGGGCGGTGGACCCGGGCGAGAATCGCGGCCTCTGCGCCGGCCCCGTTGGGACGCTCGATGGCGAATCCGCTGAGCAGGGTCCGGCCCTCGAGGGACTCGACCCGCATGGCCGGGCGACGGGTGCGCGAAGGATGTAGCATCGACGTGGTCCTCTCCGATGGAAATCCGCGGGTGAAGGTTGTCACAACGTGGCGGTAGAATCCCTCGCCGACCGGCGGGGGAGCAACGGGAACCTCCTGGAGATTCAAGCTTTGGCGAGACGGTCCTCGGACACGACGTCGTCTCATTCGAAGCGAATCCGCCGCCGCGCGGGCTGTCACTGGGTCGTGCGATTTGTCGCGTCGGGGGCCCGCGCCGTCATCTCAACGATAGTACCCGCTCAGGGACGTTGGCGGAGGAGGTAACCATCCCTTGCGCTGGATCGGAATCGACGAGGCCGGTTATGGGCCGAACCTGGGTCCGCTCGTGATGACGGCCGTCCAGGCCGAGTCGATCAGTCCGTGGACGGGCGACGATCGGCCCGACGCGGTTGCCGCCCCGGATGTCTGGATCGATCTGGCGCCGGGCGTCGTCCGGGCCGGGGGCGACCCGACGCGGATCTGGGTGGACGACTCAAAGGCGATCCTGCGGAGCGGCAAGGGGCGGGATCGGCTCGAGCTGGCCAGTCTGGCGTCCATCCACGCGGCCGGCCGGGGAATCCCCGCGACGCTCACCGCGCTGCTCGAGGCGCTCGGGGCCGGTGCTGGCGACGAGGCCGAATTGTCCCCGTGGTTCGATGAGCTGGAGCCGGGGGCGCGATGGCCGTGGATCTGGTCGCCCGAATCGCTCGCGGCTGCGCTCGATGCTCGGCCGCTCGAGCCGGCCGCCGGGACCTGGCGGCTTTCGGCGGTTGACGCCGTCGTGGTCGGGCCGGCGCGGTTCAATTCCGAACTGGGGACGTCGGGCCTCAAGTCGGACGTGCATTTCGCGGCGTTCCGCCAGCTCCTCGATCGCGCCTGGGAGCGCGCGGGCGACGGCCGGCCCACGTTCGTGACCGGCGACAAGCACGGCGGGCGGCATTACTACCTCGAATCGCTGAGCCGCGCATTCCCCGGCGCCTGGATTGATCGGGGTCGCGAATCGCCGGAGTTGAGCCGGTACACGATCCGCGACGGCGCCCGGCGGCTGGAGCTGGCATTTCGACCGAGAGCGGACCGTGAGAACGGTCTGGTCGCACTGGCGTCGATCGTAAGCAAGGCCGTCCGCGAGCTCTGGATGGACGGGTTCAACGCCTACTGGCGCACCCGCATCCCCGGGCTGCGGCCGACGGCCGGGTATCCGACGGACGCCCGGCGCTTCCGCCTGGCGATCGAGCCGGCGGCGGCCGCGTCGGGCCTGGATCCCGCGCGATGGTGGCGCGTCAAATGAAGGCGGGACGCGGGGCGGAGGGGCCTCGCGGCGTGGTCGGTCGGCCTCGGGGAGCCGCTCGCGAGTCAAATCAGCGTTCGCGGTAGACGATCCGGCCCTTGGTGAGGTCGTAGGGCGTGATCTCGACGGTCACCCTGTCGCCGGGCACGATCCTGATGAAATTCTTGCGCATCTTGCCGGCAATGTGGGCGAGGATGCGGGCGCCATTCTCCAGCTCGACCATGAACTGGGTATTCGGGAGCGCTTCCACGATGCGTCCCTCGGTGCGGATCGGTTCCTCTTTCGGCACGCGGTTCTCCTGGAAAGGACCCGCGACGGCCGGGAGCGGGTCCAGTTGTTCGATGGGGTGGGGCCAAGATCCGGGTGATCCCTCATCATCCGCGCCCGGCGGCCGGGCGCGAGGTTCGGCCGGAGGGAGGGCGGACCAAGGCGCGCGGGATCGTCCTGCGGGGGCCATCCCCAGGATAATCGATCGCCCACGGAATTGAACAGCGATCGGCCCAAAGAATCAACCCAGGAACGGAGGCATGATCCCCTGGACGTGCATCCGGACGCGATACACGGCGTCGACGGCCGTCATCGCGAGGCCGCGGGCGTCGCCGTCGCACCAGGCCAGGTTGGCCGGGCGGGCGGGCAGCGCGAGGATTCCGAGCAGCCGGCCATCCGGCTCGTAGACCCACACGCCCTGGGCGACGGCCGCGTAGACCCGGCCGTCGCGGTCCACCTTGACGCCATCGGGCCCGCCCGGCATCTCGGGGTCCATCCGGGCGAAGATCCGGCCCGATCCGACCCGGATCGCCCCCGACTCCTCGACGTCGAAGGCCCGGATGTGATAACGCGCCGTGTCGCAGATGTAGAGAGTGCGCTCGTCCGGCGAGAAGGCCAGGCCGTTGGGCTTCTCGAAGTCGTCGATCAAGAGCCGGGGCTCGATGACGTCGCCCCGCCGGGAATCGCGCATCAGGTCGAGCGAATAGACGCCCTGGAAGTGGAGGGCCCGCTCGGCCGGCTTGACGCCGTAGGGCGGGTCGGTGAAGTAGGCGGTTCCGTCGGAGCGGCAGACGACGTCGTTGGGGCTGTTGAGCCGCTGGCCGGACCAGGTTTCCGCCAGCGATTCGACGCCGGACCCGTCGCGGTTCATCCGCGAGACCCGGCGGCCGTTCTGCTCGCAGAAGACGATCCGGCCGTCGGGCGCGAAGGTCTGGCCGTTGGCGGCGCCGGTGTGGTCGCGCACGAGATGGACCGTCCGATCGCCGCCGACCCTGTAGGTCCGCTCGGCCTTGTTGTCCTGGAAGAGCAGCGAATCGTCGGGGAGCCAGAGCGGTCCCTCGGTGAACTCGAAGCCGCGAGCGAGGCGCTCCAGCTCGGTCGACTCGACCAGGGCGGACAGCCCGGCGTCTCTGAGGATTTCGACCATGGATCGGGCTCCTGCGCGGTTTCCGGCCGGAATGCCGGGTGTTGCGACGGTGGTGAGTGGCTGCCGGCGCGGACTTGGTTTAGAATAAGCATTGCGTGGTCCGACGTCACGGACAGGAGACGGCCGGAGGCCGCGAGGCTGTCACGGCCGGGCTCCAGCGGGCAGAGTCATACCGGCTCGGGGCGAGCGTGCGCGGCGTCCCGAGCAACGGCTGGCTTCGCCGGCCGACCATCCGTCATTCGATGAGGATCCGTCCGTTCCATGCCCTGCTTCCGCTAGGAGCACCGCCGATGTCTTCGGAGTCGGAATCGCCCGAATCGCAAAAGGCCAGGACGTTCTTCCAGTATGGCAACGAAGCGGCCATGAAGTCGAACTTCGATTATGCCATCACGATGTACCGGCAGGCCTGCAAGCTCGTGCCCGACAACATGATGTACCGGCAGGCGCTGCGGGGCATCCAGCGGAGGAAATTCCAGAACGACCCGAAGAAGGTCGGGATGCTGATCGGGATGAAGATTCAGCCGATCCTCATGCAGGCCAAGTCGGCCCGGGGCAAGGGGAAGCATCCCGAGTCGCTCGAGCTATGCGAGGATGCCTTCGCCCACAACCCCTGGGACGTCGGCGCGGCCCGGGTCGCCGCCGAGGCCGCCGAGGCGATGGGATTTGGCGACCTGGCCATGTGGCTGCTCGACTCGGTGCAGGAGATCGCCGCCAAGGGAAAGGACTCCGATTTCTTCAAGTTCGCCGGGGGCATCTACGAGGCGAACGAGAGCTGGGCCAAGGCCATTGCCTGCTGGGAAATGGTGAAGAAGTTCAGCCCCAACGACCAGGACGCCAACCGGAAGATCAACGCGCTGTCGGCCGCGTCGACGATCAAGCGGGCCAAGCTCGACGATGCGCTCGATCAACACGCGCAGGCCAAGCCGGTGGAGGACGCGGCCGAGGCGATGCAGGCGAAGCTCGACAGGCTCAAGCAGGAGCAGCTCACGCCCGAACAGCGGCTGGTCAAGGAGATCATCGGCGACCCGACGGCCATGCACGCCTACGTGGAACTGGCCGATATCTACAAGCAGCGCGGCGAGCTCGACAAGGCCGAGAAGGTGCTGGCGAAGGGGGTGAAGGCCAATCCCCAGGATCACGGCCTGATGCAGATCCTTGAGGATACGCAGATCGCGCGGTTGAAGCGGGCCATCACCCACCAGAAGCAGCGGGTGCAGGAGCATCCCGAGGAGACCGTACACCAGGTCAAGCTCGATGAGCTGAACGGGATGCTCGACAAGTACGAGATCCAGGCGTACCGGCGTCGGGTCAAGCTGCATCCGGAGGACCCGAAGGTCCACCATGACCTGGGCCTGATCCTCGCCCGAACGGGGGCCCACGACGAGGCGATCCCCGAGTTCCAGCAGGCGGCGAGGCTGAGCACCATCCCCTCGGCCAAGATCCTGTCGCTGCTCCAGATGGGGATGAGCTTCGAGGCCAACGGGGCCCCCAAACTGGCCGAGCGAAACTACAAGGAAGGCCTCAAGGCGCTGGAGCCCGAGGACAAGGACAACTTCCTCGCGCTGCACTACCGCCTGGGCCGGGTGGCCGAGACCCTGGGCAACCGCGAGGCCGCCGAGGAGCATTACAACGAGGTGGCGGCCGCCGACTATACCTATCTCGACGTGGCCGATCGGCTGCGTCGCTTGATCTGACCCGGCCGGTCATGGTATCCTCGTCGGCTGATAGCCGTCCGGCCCTGGGTCGTGGCGGCGCCGGCCCGCCCGGTCGACCTCGGCCGGGGGCCGCGATTGACGGGATGACCGTCGTGCTCGGGGGCCCTGGCCCCCGTTTCTCGTCTAGTGAGAGAATTATCAGCGCCCGGCCGAAGGGCCGGGTGGGACCCGAAGCGATCGAAACATGCCAAATTCACCATCGGCGGCGAAGCGCATGCGGCAGGGCGTCAAGCGCCGTATGCACAATCGGATCACGAAGAAGGTCATTAAGACCCTGAGCAAGCGGACCCTGGAATCGGTCGCCGAAAACGACCTGGACAAGGCTGCCGCCGACTTCCGCCTGGCGACGGCCAAGATCGACAAGGCCGGTGCCCGTCGCGTCCTGCATCCGAACACGGCGGCCCGGCGCAAGAGCCGGCTGGCCCGGGCCTATGCCGCCGCGATCAACAAGGCCAAGCCGGCGGATAGCGCGCAGTCCTGAGCGACCCGACCGCACCCGCCGCGCCGGACGGTCGGCTCGGCGTGGCCTGGCCTGGCCTGGCTTGCCTCGCCTTGCCTTCCCACGCCGAACGGCCGCGACCCGACGTCCGGTTCGTACCCGACGTCGGGAAGGCCGGCCCCGGCGGCGCGGCGTGACGCCGGAGCGGGACGGTCATGAGCACCTTCCAGGACGCCCTGCCGGTCATCCGCTCGTCGGCTCCCTCGGCGGAGCCAGACAATTCTTCCCCGGCTGCGCCAGCGGAGGTCGATCCCTTCGGCGCGATGGTCGCCGCTCTGCTGGCGCGACAGGTCGGCCCGGCGGCGGTCGTCGCGATCGTCGACGGCCTGCGTGACGCCGGACTGCTCGATCCGACCCATCTCGACCTGGCCGCCGCGCCCGAGATCCAGGACGCGCTGGCTGGCCGGGTCCGATCCTTTTCCCACCGCACCATCGGGCCGGCGAAGCACCTCGCCCGCTGGATCGTCGAACGGCACGACGGCCGCGCCGAGGAGCTGGCGCCGCCGGATCGCTCGACCGACGAGATTCGCGCGGAGCTGGCCGCGATCCGGGGCATCGGGCCGGCCGGCGCGGATGCGATCCTGGTCTCGGCGCTCGGTCGGCCCGCGTACGCCGTGGACCGGGGGACCTATCGGATTCTCGTGCGGCATGGCTGGCTCGACCATTCCGCCGACTACGACGAGGCCCGCGATCTGCTAGTGCATCACGCGGACGGGGATCCCGCGCTCCTGGCCCGGCTGGCGGCGGGGATGGGCGAGCTGGCCGCGCGATACTGCCGCGCCTCGGCCCCCAGGTGCGACGCCTGCCCGCTCCGACCGTTCCTTCCCGAGGGCGGTCCGCTCGGGGCGGGAGAAGAATGACGGCATCGCCGGGCCGCGGATTCTCGTGCGATCGATCGGGGAGCGACGCCATGGCCGATTACCATCTCGAAGGTCCCAAGCCGGCTCGCATTTACGAGGTGATCCTGCCCAAGAAGCTCGGCTACTTCGGCAAGATCCAGGAGGTGCTGGAAGACCTGTTCGACGAGCAAGCCATCCGCAAGGTCCCGTTCGTCCAGCAGACGATTGATCGCCAGCACCGGCAGGACGAATCGTTCGACGAGGAGGACTGGATCAGGACACTCTGCCAGTCGACCCGCGGGTACTCGATCTACGAGATGGACGGCCGATATCTCTCGCCCGGCGGGCCGGTGGACGAGCGCGTGCTGGTCATCCGGTTCATCTTCCACAACCCGCCGGATCGCAGCGACCCACGCGCCGATTTCCTCGCGGCCTCGCTCGAGGTGGTCAATCACCTCGTGGCCCATCGGTTTGCAGACGAGCTGGGGGTCGAGGAGGAGATCTGGTTCGTCGAGTACCA